>CAYWDQ010000062.1:0-16825 GCA_964457065.1 uncultured Acidimicrobiaceae bacterium
CCTGGGCTGGGTGCTGTCGATCGCCGGTGCCGGGTTCGGGATCATGTTGGTCCCCGTCACGTCGACACCACTCACCGTCGTGCGACCGGAACACTCGGGCATGGCCGCGTCGGCCACCAACACCAGCCGGGAGATGGGCGCCGTGTTCGGGGTGGCCATCCTCGGCTCCATCGTGAACGCCAAGCTCACCGGTGACCTGGCCGCCAAGCTCAAGGCGATCGGCATCCCTCCGAACTTCCAGAGTCTCGTCGAGCACGCCATCCAGACCGGCGGGGCCTCGAGTAGCGGCGCGGCGGGCAGCGCCGAGCATTCCAAGAATGCTGCCGTCGCGAAGATCGCCACCAAGGTCGTCAATGCCGCCTACGACGCGTTCGGCTCCGGGTTGCACGAAGCACTCGTGCTCTCAGGTTGTCTGATCCTCGCCGGTGCCGTGGTGGCGGCCCTTACGATCCATCGCCTGCCGCGTGGCGGGACGCTCGAGACCTGACTGTCCCGCGGCCGTGACGGGCGCGGCAGACGTGAGTGGTCGCCTCGTGTCGTGACGGGGCAGACTGCTCGGGTGGCAGTCTCGGGGCGTCTCAACAGGGCGGTGAGCCACGCCATGCGCCACGGTGAGGCGCCGCCTGTCCGTCACGAGCGCGGGTGACCGGCTGGGTCCCCGGGCAGTCCTGGGCGTTCAACGTGGCCCGGGTGGCCGAACTGACGAGGATCCGGATCGGCTCCCGTCACACCGATCGGCGCTCAGACCTCCCGCTCGATGTCTTCATCCCGGCAGCTGAGCGCGACTGGGATGTCCTGGGGGTGACGATCGAGGCGGTGCAGCGGCACCTAGCCCACCCGGTCGAGACGATCTGGGTGGTCACCGCACTCGGTTCCAAGTCGGCCCAGATCGCCGAAGAGCTCGGCTGCCGTGTCGTCGACGAGGACTGCATCCTGCCCATCGTGCGCGCCGACATCGACTACCGCGTGGGTCCGTTGGATCGATCCGGCTGGCTCTTCCAGCAGCTCTTGAAGCTCAGCGCCGACACGATCTCCCCTCAGGAGACCGTCCTCGTGCTCGACGCCGACACGGTGCTCGTCCGTCCCCAGTCGTTCACGAGCAACGGGAGACCGGTGCTGTTCCACTCCTCCGAGTACCACGAGCCGTACTTTCACGCCTATCAAGCCGTGACCGGGTTGGAGCCGGCGTCTCGGGTGTCTTGCACGACACACCACATGCTGATGAACCGGCGACTGCTCGCGAGCGTGAAGGCGCTGATGGAGGAGACCCGGTCAGTCCCGTGGTGGCAGGCGGTGCTGGACTGCTGCGACTACAGCTCCATCTCAGGGTTCGCCGAATACGAGCTCTACGGGAACTACCAGCTCACGTATGACCACGGACTAGTCCGTCGATGGTGGAGCAACGCGGCGCGACCGAAGGCGGAGCTGGCGCGACTCGAGGTCCTGCAGAACCGCTACGGTGCCAGCTTTCGCACTGTCTCCTTTCATCACTATCTCTGAGACGGCTCCCGGTCCGGGTCGCACGACACCCTCAATCGGCTCCCCGTCGGCTGTCGAGGACCGGGCGCAGCTCCTCCAGCACGTCCCGCACGATGTCGTGCTGGACCCGCAGGAAGTCGAGCGCCTCGTCGGCCTGCTGGCGCAAGGTCGCGATCTCCGTCTCGCTCCGCCTCACGACCTGCTCCAGTCCGTTGAGGCGCGTGAGAATCCGGCTCAGCTCCGCCTCCACCGCGTCGAACCGTCGGTCCGTCGCGCCGGCCACCAGACGCCGCGCGTGCGCGGCCAGGGTCGAGCGGATGGTCGGGCGGGTCTCGGACATGGTGGCGCTCAGGTTAGGGCGTTCGACATCAGGACCCGGATTGGTCGCGATACCACCTGATGGTCTCGGCCAGGCCTGCGTCGAAGTCGGTGGAGGCCTCGAAGCCGAACAGCTCGCGTGCCCGTGTGGTGTCCAGCCTGCGGCTCGGCTGACCGTTCGGCTTCGAGGCGTCCCATTTGATGGCGCCGCCGTACCCGACGAGGCGTGCCACCTTCTCGGCGAGGTCGCGGATGGAGATCTCGGACCCCGACCCTACGTTCACCGGATCGCCGCCGTCGTACTGCTCCAGCGCGAGCCGGAACGCGATGGCGGCGTCGCGGGCATGGATGAACTCCCGGGTGGGGCTGCCGTCGCCCCAGAGGACCACCTCGGGTGCTTCCGCCCCCTGCGCCTCGACGAAGCGACGGATCATGGCCGGGATCACGTGGCTCGTCGTGAGATCGAAATTGTCCCCGGGGCCGTAGAGGTTGACTACCAGAAGATGGATCGCGTTCATGCCGTACTGCTCGCGGTAGGCCTGGGACTGGACGAGGAGCATCTTCTTGGCCAATCCATACGGCGCGTTCGTCTCCTCGGGATAGCCGTTCCACAGGTCCTCTTCGCGAAAAGGGACGTTCGTGTACTTCGGGTAGGCGCATACCGTTCCCGCGACCGCCACCTTGTCGACGCCATGGGTGCGGCAGGCCTCGAGCAGCTCAATGCCCATGATGGCGTTCTCGTAGAAGAACGTCCCCGGCTGGGCACGGTTCGCCCCGATGCCCCCCGTCACCGCGGCAAGGTGCACCACCGCATCCGGTCTCGCCTCGTCCAGAAGTTGGTCGATCTCGTTGCGCGACCTGAGGTCGTGATCGTCGCTGCCGACACTCACCACCTCTGCGCGGGCGTCGGCCAGCTCGCGGACGATGTTCCTGCCGAGGAAACCGGTGCCACCGGTCACCAGGACCTTCGTGCCGGCCAGGTCCATCAGACGGCCGTCCCGGAGGCGCGGGAGACAGCGATCACGATCTGCCAGGGCAGGTTCCCGAGCTGTCCGTTCCGGCCGTGTTCGCGGTGAGTGATCATCCCAAAATGTCTCCGATGTCGGTCCGGGCGCTGGTTCCGGACCATCCGATGGGCCCTCCAGCGGGCGATGGCGCCTGCCGAGTATGCCTGTGCCGTGCGTCTCGCGCACGTTCTGCACAATTCGCAATCGGACTTAATTACCAGAGACAGCGTATGCGGGCGGACCACATAATGATCGATAGGCAACGGGGGGCGCGGGCCGTGAAGGTCTGCGAGGAGGAATGCCATGTGGCACGTGGAGCGCCGCCGTCCGCGACACGCCCGAGGGGTGACTGCAGGATTCCCCTGGCCGGTCCTCCGGGGCAGCATCCGTCCACGGCTGGCCGCGTGTGTCGGAGCGACGTGCCTCGTGCTCTGCGCCGGCGTGGCCCTGGGAGTCCCGGGAGCGCGGCAAGCCGGGGGCTCCACGACCGGTGGATCTCTGGGCCTCTCCATCGCCTCCTACGACGGCGACAGCGTGACCGCGACACCCAGCGAGTCTGCGCTCGCCGGCACCGACGTCACCGATCAGCTGACGGTCTCGAACACGACGGCGAGCACCGAGTCCAACGTGGTGGTGCCCATCGATCTCCCGGCCAACTTCACCCTGCACAGCGGATCGGTGACGCCGAGCGCAGGCGCGACCGCGCTTGCAGCCGGCGTCTTGACCTGGACGGTCCCGAGCATGGCCGCCGGGTCGTCGGAGACGCTCAGCTACACCGAGACCACCGATGCTCCCGGTTCCCTCGAGTCGGACCCGACCGCTGCGTCGGCCACCAGCGACCAGAGCACCACGCCGAGCACGGCGTCGGCCTCGGTCGAGGTGATCCCCGCGGCGGATCTCTCCATCAGCGTCACCGACGGGGTCGACTCCATCGCGCCCGGATCCTCTGACACTTACACGATCACACTCACCAACAACGGGCCGTCCGAGGCGCCCGACGCGACCGTCACCGAGACCTTCGTCCCGGGCTTCACCGCTGTCTCGGACGCGGAATCCATCGGTGGGACGACCTACACCGACTTGGGTGGAGGCCAGTTCCAGTGGACCGGCATCGACCTGCCCAGCGGCGCGACGGCGACGTTGACGCTCGTCGGGAACATCCCGTCGCCCCTCCCCGCGGGCAGCGTGGTCACGAGCCTGGCGACCGCTTCGCTCTACCCCGGTGAGATCGACACCAACCCGGCCTACAACGCCATCGACTCCGACGTGGTGACCGGCTCCACGACCGGTGGATCTCTGGGCCTCTCCATCGCCTCCTACGACGGCGACAGCGTGACCGCGACACCCAGCGAGTCTGCGCTCGCCGGCACCGACGTCACCGATCAGCTGACGGTCTCGAACACGACGGCGAGCACCGAGTCCAACGTGGTGGTGCCCATCGATCTCCCGGCCAACTTCACCCTGCACAGCGGATCGGTGACGCCGAGCGCAGGCGCGACCGCGCTTGCAGCCGGCGTCTTGACCTGGACGGTCCCGAGCATGGCCGCCGGGTCGTCGGAGACGCTCAGCTACACCGAGACCACCGATGCTCCCGGTTCCCTCGAGTCGGACCCGACCGCTGCGTCGGCCACCAGCGACCAGAGCACCACGCCGAGCACGGCGTCGGCCTCGGTCGAGGTGATCCCCGCGGCGGATCTCTCCATCAGCGTCACCGACGGGGTCGACTCCATCGCGCCCGGATCCTCTGACACTTACACGATCACACTCACCAACAACGGGCCGTCGTCCGTCACGAATGCGACCGTGGCGGACACGCTCAATGGTGGGTTCACTGCATTGTTCGCTGTCAGCTCCATTGGAGACACCACGTTCGTGGATCTCGGGACGGACCAGTTCGAATGGACCGGCGTGGACCTGGCGAGTGGCGCCACGGCGACCTTCAACCTGATGGGGACCGTGTCGTCCAGTCTGGCGGCGGGCGACGCGTTCATGAACCTGGCCTCGGTCTCCGCGGCCCCGGGGCAGGTCGATATGGACGCGTCCTCGAGCGCGGTCGACTCGGATTCTGTGCTCCTTGCTCCCCAGGCGATCAGCTTCATACCGCCCGTCCTGGGCGTGGCGGGCCAGTCGGCAACGCTGTCGGGGACCGGTGGCGGATCCGGCAACCCGGTCGTCTTCTCCGTGGATCCCTCGAGTGGTACGGGGGTCTGCAGCGTGACGGGTACCGACGGGACGACGCTCGACTACCAAGAGCCGGGTACGTGCGTCATCGACGCCAACCAGGCTGGGAACGCCAGCTACTCCGCCGCCCCGACGGTGACAGCGGCCATTGCCGTCGAGGAGGTGCCGGTGTTCACCGTGGACTCGCCTTCCACGACGGCGGCGGTGGGGCAGGATTACACGTACGCGTTCGCTGCGGGCGGTGTTCCCACGCCTGCCTATTCGCTCGCTCCCGGAGCGCCGTCATGGCTCACGATCGATGCGACCTCCGGTGCCCTGACGGGGACGCCCCCGACCGGCACGACCGCATTCGCATACTCGGTGATCGCCACGAACAGTGTCGGGGGGGCCACCGCTGGTCCATTCGCCGTGTCGGTCTCGACCACCACGAACCCCGGGTTCGCGGACGTCTCGGCAGCCCTGTCGTGCCCCACCACGGTGCAGGTGCGAGCCGAGGGGAGCTGCACGCTCACGGTTGCCAATGCCGGCCCGGCCACGGCGAGGTTCGTGACGGCCGGCATCACCCTCCCGTTCCGACTGTGGCGGGTTTCCGACACTCGCGGCGGCCTTCGGTTCGGCAACGCCCGCATCTGGTTCCTGCGTTCGCTGCCACCTGGTGCGTCGGCCGCCTTCACGGTCAGCTTCCGGGCGTGGAGGGCGGGCCCGGGACGGGTGGTGGGGTTCGGCGTGTCCCGGACCCCGGACCCCGACTACGCCAACAATGTGGCAGTCGCCACCGTCTCCGTGACCCAGGTGACGCAGCCGTACCGGCGATTGGGCTCCCACGCTCCATTCTGACCCCGCCCGTTACGCGAACGCCCGGGCCACCGCCTCGGCCCGGGCGACATAGCCACCGCCGAACAGGACGGAATGGACGAGCAGGGGGTAGAGCTGGAACAAGGCGACGCGCTCCTGCCACCCGTCCTCCAACGGCCGGACCTCCAGGTACGAGGTGAACACGCGGTCCGGTACGGTACCGAACAGGGCGAGCATGGCGAGATCCTCCTCGGGGTGGCCACCGTGCACGGACGGGTCGATGAGCCACGCACGGCCGTCTGACCCGAAGAGGACGTTGCCCCACCACAGATCCCCGTGGAGCAGGGCCGGGCCACCCGGCGGAAGCAGCTCACGGAGCCTGGCGACGACGGGAGCCACTGCCCCCTCGAGCCCGCAGCCGGCGGCGAGGTCGCGGAGGCGGGACCCGTAGAAGCCCGAGGCGTCTTGCCACGGCGAGGAATCGACGCGGCAGGCTCCGATCCACGACGAGCCGGCACCCCAGTGGGGGACTGTGAAGTCGTGTAGCGCCGCCAACCCCCCACCGAGCGACTCGTCGTGCTCCGGTGCCCGTGGTGCCTGGTCGACTGCGGCGGTCACGAGAAGGTCGTCCTCCGCCATCACGATCTCGGGGACGGGTGGAGCTCCGGGCACCTCGCTGAGGCGCCTCAGCCCGTCGGCTTCGTCGAGCGAACCCGGACCGAACTTGGCGACCAACGTGCGTCCTCCCGCCTCGACCATCCACGCGCCGCCGCCCAGCTGCTTCGGTCGCGCGGTGGGACCGAGCACGCGCTCCAGACGGCTGAGGCGGTGCGGCGGTGGGGACGGCGACCCGGGCATTCGTGCATGATGGCACCGTGACCGGATCGGGACCCGTTGGCCTCGTGCTCACACCAGGTGCGAGCGCGGGTCGAGACCAGCCCGCCCTCGTTGCGATCGACCACGCAGCGTCGCAGCGCGGCATCGCGGTCGAGAGAATCGAGTTCCCGGGCCGGACGGCGGGGAAGCGCCGCCCCGACCCACCCGACGTGTGCATCCAAACGGTCCGCGACGCCACGTCGGAGCTTGCGGGCCGGCTGCATGCTCGGACGAGCGACGTGGCAATAGGCGGACGCTCCATGGGTGGGCGGATGTGCTCCATGGCGGTGGCCGAAGGCCTGGAGGTGGCCGCCCTCGTGTTGGTCAGCTATCCACTGCACCCTCCGGGAAGGCCGGACCGGCTTCGGACAGCTCACTTCCCGGTACTGGACGTGCCGTGCCTCTTCGTCTCCGGTCGGCGCGACGCCTTTGCGAGTCCTACCGAGCTCGCAGCGGCGACGGAGGTGATACCGGGAGCCGTGACGCTCGACTTCGTGGACGGGGACCACTCGTTGCGGAAGCGGGACGCCGAAGTCGCCGACGTCGTGGTGTCCTGGCTGGCCGGGCTGACCTGACGGAGCCGGCGTCTCGTTCGGTCCGACAGCCGGGGGTGGTCGCCGGGCTGGCGACCGAATCACTTGAGTAGCGTGAGCCGTCGTGGCTCTCACGTCCCATGCGATTCAGGTGGATGGGGTCGCGCGACGATTCCTGCTGGCCGCGGGATCGTCGGCACCCTCGGCCATCGTGCTCAGCCTGCACGGGAGCCGGTCCGGTCCCGCGAGTCAAGCCCGACTGAGCCGGATGGAGGCACTCACCGAACAGGGCGCCGTGATCTGCTTTCCGCAGGGCAGCGTCCCGTCGGGATCCGGATTCGAGTGGGATCTCGTCGTCGACGAGGGGTTCCTCCAAGCGACTGTGGCCAGCCTGCGCGAGCAATTCGCGAGTGCCCGGACGCGCGTCTGCATGACAGGCATGTCTGGAGGGGCGCGAATGTCCAGTTGGTTCGCGGCGCGCCACCCCGAGACGGTCATGGTGTTGGGAGCGGTCGCAGGATTGCGTGCCCCGCCTGTCGGCATCCTCGAACGGCCCGTCCGCGTCGTGGCGTTCCATGGAACGTCTGACCGGATCAATCCCTTCGGGGGCAGCGGGACGGTTCGCTGGGACCAGAGCGTGACCGACGCGGCCAGCGCCTGGGCGAGGGCCAATGGCCATCGCACGGAGGCGGTGCAGGAGCCGGTCACTCCGAGGGTGACGCGCCTGGACTTCGGTGACGAGGACGAACCCGGCGCAGTCACTCTGTGGGTCTGCCAGGGCGCGGGCCACACCTGGCCCGGATCCCGGTTGCCCATCTTCCTGAAGCTCTTCCTCGGGCAGACGTCGCATGAGGTGGACGCCACCGCCGAGATCTGGCGAGCTGTTCAGGTCGGCGCAGGCTGAACCCGCCTCGTCTGCGGCGATGATCGATGTCCTACTTCTGGCCCCGGTATTCGGCGTCCGTCACATGGGTGCCCCAGTGCGGCTCACCCTCAGTGATGGAGACGTGGGTCATGAAGTGCTCGGGGGTGGCCCCGTGCCAATGCTCCTCCCCATCAGGGGTGTAGATGACGTCGCCGGGTCGGATCTCGACTTGACGGTCGCCCCGTGATTGCACCAGGCCGCGGCCCTCGGTGACATACAGGGTCTGACCGCCGTCGTGCGAGTGCCAGGCGGTGCGCGCACCCGGGCTGAAGTGCACGGCACCCACGTTGAGGCGGGATGGCTCCCGTCCCCTGGCGACGACGTCGATCCAGACATCACCGGTGAACCAGTCGGCTGGGCCCTTCACGGTGGGTTGCTCGGGCGGTCGCTCCATCGCCTCTCCTCTCGTCGTGTTCGGCTTGTCACTCCTACTGAGTCTCGCGGACGCTCCCGCCCGGTTCAGGGCAGGTCGGCGGAGCGGGCCCTAGTCGAGCCGGTAGACGCGCTCGGCCGTCCCCGCGAACAGCTTCTCCACGGCTGCGGCATCCAAGCCGGCGGTGATGGCGGTGAACACACCGTAGAGGTCGTTGAACGTGCCTTGCATCGCGTCGACCGGGAAGTTGCTGGCGAACATGCAACGGTCCGGTCCGAACGCTTCGATGGCGAACTCGATCCACGGCGCAAAGGCATCCACGGTCATGCTCTCGAGCGGCATGGCCAAGCCCGAGAGTTTGCACACCACGTTGTCGCCGAGGGCAGCCAGTGCGTCCATACCCGTCTTCCACAGGGCGCGCTCCTCGTCGGTGTCCGTGCGGGGCCACCCGGTGTGCTCGACGATGACGGTGAGGTCGGAAAAGGCACGGAGCTGCAGAGCGGCCGGTTCGAGTTGGTCCGGGTGCGCCATCAGCTCGAAGACCAGGTTCCGCTCGGCGAGGGCACGCAGCACCTCGGGGTCCGGGACAGGCGGCTGATGCGCACCCATGGGTCGGACCCCGCGGAAGCGGGGCGCAGTCATCTGTCTGTCGAGGAGAGCAATCGCCTCCGTTGTCGTATCGGTGGGCGGCAGGCCCCCGACGATCGCATCGGGCCCACCCAACGCGTGCGCGTGCGCGTCGAGTTCGATCGCCTCGTCAATGGAGTGGCCGCCCGTGGCGGCCGCGACGTTCACGAACCCCTCGACGTTCCAGTCGGATGCCTCGGCCCTGTAGGTGTCGATGTCGAAACGGCGGTACATCCTCGAGACGTCGCCGGCGCCCCCCTTCGGCGGATGAGCGAGATACGGGTACCAGTCGGTGCGAGCCGGGTCCCACAGGTGCACGTGAGCATCGACAATGCGCGTGGGTGGGGCTGTCATCCGGCCTCCCTCGGGACCGGCGCGTGGCTGGCGTTGCCGACCATCTCCCGCAGCGTGGCATCGAGCCACGGCGGGACGGCGGGGCCACCGTAGGTGACGGTTCCGGTCGGCCGGGGGTGGCGCCGGAGTCCGATCCAGCCCTTTCCGACCGCCAGCTCGGCGCCGGCGAGGGCAGAGGCCTCGGGGTGAGTGAGGAGGTGGGTGACGAGCGCACCGACGGAGTCCCCGGTGTCCCTCACGGGCGCCTCGACAGCCGCGGCGAAAGCTGTGACGCGCTTTCCCGATCCCGCTGCGGCTGCCCGCGCCAGCTGGGCCGAGGCCTGAGCGCGACTGCGACCGGAGGGGGTGGTGGCGTCGGTGAGCGTCACCAGTTGCACGGCACGGTCGGACGCGGCGGCGTAATCGGCGGCAGCTCGCGCCCAGGACGCGTCGGTGTGCAGATCTTCGATGATTCCCCGGTGGTCTGCCAGCACGAGCTGCCACGGCTCCATGGGGGAGGTCACGGCGTCACGGCCGGCGAGCGCGGTGACGATCGCATCGATCGGTCCGATGGCGTCGACGACGCTCTTCAGCGCGGCCGCCGCGCCACCGAAGTCGCGCCGCACCTCGATGCGATGGCATGCGATGGATCGAGCCTCGAGTGCGCCGGCAAGCGACGCTGCCATCCCCTCACGGTCACTCACGACGGCGCACGATCTGACGTTCTCCGACGGGGTGCCGGGATCCCCGACCTCCTCGAAGATTGGCCCGAACCTCGGGTTGCTGGCCCCGTTGCTCGCCTGAGCGGACTCGGCCGTGGCGAAGGCGAGGGGTATGACGGACTGCAGCACACGGCTGAGTGACGTCGCCTCGTCGGTGCGGACCACTTCGAGGAGGCGGGGCTGGTCGATGACCGCCACCTCCGAGCCGCCGACGAAGAGGACCTGGCCGGTGCACCAGCCGAATTCGTCACCGACCAGATGCGCACCGAGCGGTCCCAGGTCTTCCGGTCCCGGCATGGAGTTGAGCGAAAGTCCTCCACCGCCGCCGGCCCGGCCCGCCTGACGAGCGCGCTCCAGCGCCGCGGCGACCATCCGGGTGTTCGCGATGGGCGACATCGCGTTGACGGTGACACCCGGCGGGGCGGCTGCGCCCAGCTGCCAGGTCAGTGCGGCCACGGCCCGCTTGGCGCAGCTGTATCCGCCGGCATCCGCGGCCCGCCATCCGGATCCGGAGGTGACACCGAGGATGCGACCGTGTCCGGCTGCTTCCATCAGGGGCATGGCGGCCTCGAGCACGTTGAGATAGCCGCCGAGATGCACTGAGAGCAAGGCCAGCCAGTCCTCCTCGGAGCCCTCTGCGAAATAGGACTGCCTGGTGATCCCGGCGACGTTGACCACTGCGTCCAGGCCGCCGTGCTGGTCGACCAGATCTCGGAACAACGCGTGGACTGCGTCGCCGTCGGTGACGGACGCCGGGGACGCCTGCGCCGAGCCCCCTGCGGCGACAATGCGGCCTGCGGTGGTGTCTTTGGAGTCCGGGAGCTGCGCGGATCCATCGAGGGTCACGAGCGGGTCGACCGTCACCACGAACCAACCACCACGGCCGAGTTCCTCGGCAATCGCCCCGCCGATTCCACCCCCGCCGCCGGTGACGACTGCGACTCGCTGGCGCGTGGTCACGTCGCCGTTGAGCGCAGGTGGAGCTCCAGGCCCTCGAGATTTCGCGCCTCGAGCCACCCCTCGAGCAGCTCGCGGTAGCGGAACCAGTCGCCCATGCCACCACCGTAGTTTCCGTCGCGGGGTTTGATCGTCTCCGGATGCCCTTCGTTGTTGATGCGTGACGGTGTGCATGCGGACATGAAGGCACTCATGTCCGCGAAAGAGTCGACGATGGCCCGAACCCACGTCTCCTCGGCTTCGGCGCTCACGTCGAAGACCTCCACACCGCGCTCCAGCAGTTGGGCTACGACGCCACCGATGAACTCCGCACCGAGCACTGCCAGCTGTGTGTAGTTGGTGGTCACCACGGATTGCTGGGTGGGCGCGGGCATGATGAACATGTTCGGGAAGCCACGGCTTGTCATGCCGAACAAGGTGGATGCACCGTCGGACCACTTCCCGGCCAAAGTGACTCCGCGACCGATGATCTCGTGGCCGCCACGGCGAACCAGGGGAGTGCGCTCGGGCTCGAATCCGGTGCCGTAAATGATGCAATCGACTTCGTACTCCTGTCCGTCCACGACCAGCCCGTGCTCGGTGATCCTTTCGACCCCGGCGGGACAATCGATCAGTGTGACGCGGGGGTTGTTGAAGGCGGGCAGGTACTCGTCGTGGAAACACGGTCGTTTGCAGAAGTAGCGGTAGTAGGGCTTCAGGATCTCGGCGGTGGCCGGATCGGCGACCAGCTTCTCGACGCGAAGACGGTGCATCTCCATGATCCCGTAGTCGAGTTCTTCGGCGCTTCGTGCGTATTCCGACGACGTCATGCCTTTGCGGCGCGGTGCGTGTTGCACTGCCGCATAGTCGTGCGTCCACCCGTCGTCCACCTGGTCGATCTCGACCGGGATACCCATCATGACGGCCTGGAAGTTGTCCATGCGAGACCGCTGCCAGCCCGGCGCGAGCCCGCCGGCGAACCGGGCATCGGTGGGTCGGTTGTTGCGTTCGCCGATGGCGGATGGCGTGCGCTGCAACACATAGAGATGCTTCGCCGACTCGGCCAACGGCGGCACGCACTGAATTCCCGATGCGCCTGTACCCACCAGGGCAACGACCTTGTCTTCGAGATTGCTCAGGGGTGCGTCCGGCCCGCCTCCGGTGTACTCGTAATCCCATCGCGCCGTGTGGAACGAGCGGCCAGCAAACTGATCCATGCCCGGAATTGCGGGCAGCTTCAGGAGATTGAGGATGCCGGCCGCCAAGATGTACCACCGGCTGTTGATCTGATCACCGCGGTCGGTGTGGATGCGCCAGCGACCGCTGTCTTCGTGCCACTCGGCCTTCGTCACATCGGTATGGAACAGGGCGTCGTCCACCAGGTCGAACTGGTCGGCGATCGCCTCGAGGTGGTGGCGGATCTCCGCACCGGAGGCGTAACGTCGAGTGGGGACGTAGCCCAGTTCCTCGAGCATCGGCATGTAGATATACGACTCGATGTCGCACATCACACCCGGGTAGCGGTTCCAGTACCACGTGCCGCCCATACCGCCTGCCTGGTCGACGATCCGGATCCGCGTCACCCCTGCCTTTCGGAGTTGGACACCGGCGAGAATCCCGGCGATTCCTCCGCCGACGATGACGGCTTCGGTGTCCTCGACGAGCGGGTCGCGTTGGGCAGATGGGGTGAAAGGGTCTTCGCGGTAACGGGTGAATCGTTGGTCGGTCGCCAGGTCGCGGATGTCGGTCCGCCCGGGGACGAGCCGCCGATCGCGCTCGGCGAGGTACTTGGCGCGAACTGCCTCTGGGTCGAAGCCCGCGGAATCTTCGCTCATGGTCTCGGGACGAGTACGACGTCGGTCGAACTCTTTGCTCGTGTGGAATACGTCCGGGCCATCACAGCGTGGGAAGCTTAACGACCCGAGTGGAGGGGATGTTGACGACCCGGGGCACCCCCATGAGGACGCAGGGCTCACCCCACCTGGTTCCCTCGAGGACCTTCCGGGTGATCATGTCCAATCGGGCTCCTTTGGTTCCAGTTCGCCATGACGGTCCGCTCATACCCACGGCGCAAGACCAGCCTCGAGAGGAGCCAGAAGGTCCAGGTCGTACGCGACGATCCGGCGAACTGGGCCCTTCTGTTGCCGACGCTCCGGGTGTCTCCGCTCACTGAGTCGGTGGAGCAGGCAGCCACCTACATTGTCAGCCATGGCTGTCGTGTGCTCTTGCTGCTCAATGTCGGTCGATTGGTGGGTCAGACTGCGCTCGCATCCCGAGCTGCCAATCTGCCACAACTGCCTCGCCGGGCTGAATGGACAGCGAGACGGCCAACTGCAACTTATAGCGGGAACCTGGCTGGTCACGGGGTTCGAGCCGATATTCAAGGTCGCGAATGTGCGTCGCTCAGCCGCCTGGCTCGAGCGAGCGGGCTTCGAGGTGTCGTTCCACGATGACACCTATGCCTTTGCTCACCGAGATCAGGACCTCACGATCCACCTTGCGCAAGCTGGACGGGACGAACTTCCGGGTCACGGTGCTCTCTACATCCACTGCCAGGACGCCGACCGGGTGGCCGAGGAGTGGGCACAGGCGGGGATCGAAGTGGACGGCCCGCGGGACCAGGACTATGGCAAGCGAGAGGGCTCCATCACCGATCCCGACGGGAACGTAATTCGCTTCGCCAGCCCCATGGGCTGAGGTGCCCCGACGGAACTACGTGGCTCGGACCCGGAGGTTCTCGCAGGCGCGCAGGTGGTCGTTTGCCGAAGCGTCGGCTTCTCCGGATCGACGAGCTCGAGTTCGGGGGGAGCAGGTCGAACATCTCGTCGAGGAGCCGGACAGATCAGCGTCTGGAGGCACAGTCCGTGGCGCCGTTGGCCGGCCGGCCCAACGATCGCCGATCGTGCTCGGCAATTGCGTGTCGATAGACGTCGACGTACTCATCGACCATGCGCTCGCTGCTGAACCGCTGGACGGCCATGTCGCGAACCGTCCGTCGGTGAAGCTGACCCACTTGGGTGATCGCCGCAGCGGCAGAAGGGATGTCGGACACCAAAAGACCCGTCACGCCGTTGATGATGAGTTCCGGCATGGAGCCGCGGTCGAAGGCAATCACCGGCGTGCCACACGCCATGGCCTCCACGACCGAGAAGCCGAACGGCTCGTCGAAGTCGATCAGGTGGAGGAGGGCCACTGCCTCTCCCAAGAACGATGAGCGATTCTCCGCGGCCACAGGTCCGATGTACTGGACTTGGTCGTCGTCAAGGCGCGGCATGACCTCGCGCTCGAAATACGCCTCATCTTGAATGATTCCGGCAATCCGAAGTGGGATTCCCGTCGCATTGGCGGCATCGATGGCGGCGACCACCCCCTTGTCCGGGTGGATGCGTCCGAAGAAGGCCAGGTAGGAACCGGGATCCGGAGCGAACGCGAAGGCCCCGGTGTCGATCCCGTGATGAATCGTTGCCGCGTAGTCCAGAGAAGGATGCCTGTCGGCATCGCTGATCGCGACGTAGAACGTTCCGTCGTTGTACTTGGCGTACACAGGCACGATCCGGGGCGAAGAGAACCCGTGGATCGTCGTGACAACCGGAGTCGGAATCAGCCCGGAGTAGGTGAGCGGCAGGAAGTCGAAGCTGTTGTGGATGACGTCGAACTCGGATGCCCGCTCGAAGACCTCCGAGATGTGCAGACACTCGGCGACCTTCGGGTCGATCGTCGAGTCCTCCGACCAACCTCGGGGGACCACGCTGCACAGACGAGCCGACGTCTCCGAATCAGCGGTGGCGAAGAGCGTGACCTCGTGACCGCGTGCCACGAGCCCCTCGGTCAGAAGAGAGGCAAAGAGCTCCCACGGGCCGTAGTGGTGTGGCGGGACACGCCAGGCGATCGGCGCGAGTACCGCGATGCGCATGGGCGCTTCAACGCCCCAGTCCCAGGCGGTGGTCAGCCTTCTTGTCTCGCTCTTCCCGCTTCCCCTTCTTTGCCACCCGTTTCTCCTTGATGGACCTGCCGGGCTTCTTTCCGGAAGGCTTCTGAGGCGATCTGTCAGGCACGTGGTTCTCCGGTCATTCGTAGTGATGGGTCATTTGAACTGGGGTGGGCTGAAGGACGCGAGGAGTTCATCCAGAGGCACGGTCGCCACGCCGATGGCGGCGTCGCCGATTCCGTAGGGCAGGACCAGGGTGCCCGCATGGAGGAGGGCCCCGCACGAGTAGACGACGTTGGGCACGTACCCGTCCTGCTCGTCGTGGGCTGGGCTCAGGAGGGGCTCGCGGAGCTGGCCGATGACCCGGGTGGGATCCTCGAGGTCGAGCAATATGGCTCCGATGTTGTAGGTGCGCATGGGACCGACGCCGTGGGTCAGCACGAGCCAGCCTGCGTCGGTCTCAATCGGTGGCCCGCAGTTGCCGAGTTGCACGACCTCCCAGGACGTCGTCGGCGCCTGGCATGGCAGCGCCTCTTCCCAGCGTCGGGGACTCTCGGAGTACGCGACGGTGTTCGACTCTCGATCACATCTGCAGAGGGCGGCATAACGGCCACGGATCCGGCGCGGGAAAAGAGCAAGACCCTTGTTTGCTGCGGCGGGCCCAACTATCGGTGAGGAGGTGAAGTCCAAGAAGTCCGTTGTCTCGAGCAGCTGTTGACTTACGTCCTTGCCGTCGTAGGCGGCGTAGGAGGCGTAATAGGTAACGATGGCATCGTCCTCGGTGAAGCGTACAAATCGAGCGTCCTCCATCCCTTGGAGCTCGGTCGCCGTCGCCGGCAGTAGCACACGCTCGCTCAGCGGCGTACGGCTCTCGAACCGGATGCCGTAACTCCGCTCAGCAATTGCACGTAGCAAGCCAACGGTCCTGCTCACCTGCATCCGAGTGGCGATGTGCTCTTCGAGGAGTCTGAGCCGGGTCTCCAGGTCCTCTGCGGTGAATCGTTGTCCGAGGTGACTCAGGACGTGGTCGGCGTCATCACCTTCCCCGCCGAGCCGACTGAGCTCCACCTTGAATACGTCGGCTTCGAGGATCACCGTGTCCTGTTGTCCGGTCGTCGCAAAGGTCGGTGCAGGGTCGAAGTAAATGTCGCCCGCCTCCGTGATCGTCCCCTCTCGGAACCCGATGGATGAGCTGTGCCCTTCACCGATCGCCCGCACACTCATGAGGAATCGCACACTGCCCGGGCTGACCAATGTCTGGTCAGGGTGCAGCACCATGCTCGGATTGCACAGCGCCGCGCCCTCGAGGGCGTACTCACTCGTGAAGGTCGCACCCAGCAGCAGCCGGCGGGCCGGCGAGAGGCGACGTTCCGAGTCGAGCCGATCGGCGAGCTCGTCGGCGTGCCGGAGAAACGTGTCGGTCAGGTCGTGGTGCCGCCCGCTGAACCGTGCCATCACATCGTCAAGGCTTCGCCGCACCTCGTCGTCTTCGAGTGCCAACACGCGCTGAAGCACCGCTGAGGAACGAGAGGCCTGGTGGTCGAATCCCTCCTGCCCGGGGACGAACAGACGGGTTACGACTCGCGATTTGTCGGCGGCAATGTGCACCGGGCTGCGACGAGCCAGGAGTGACGGGTCCGCGCTCATCCCGGGACACCCACGAAAGACCGCGCCTGCTGCAGGGTCGAGAGGAGGGCGAGTGTCGACTCCGTGCCCTGGTTGAGGTTGGCCCCGTCTCGCTCGAGGCCGTCAAAGGCTCCGCCAGTCTCGGGGTCCCACATGATCACTCCCG
>CAYWDQ010000063.1:0-7756 GCA_964457065.1 uncultured Acidimicrobiaceae bacterium
ACCGCCCCGCGGTGCCGGGTGACCATGCCCGGCACGAACAGCGTGCACAGGTCGACGACCGCCTCGACGTTGGTGCGCACCAGCGCGAGCTCGGCGGCGCGGTCGGCGCGGTGCACGGGCCCCATCGTCGTGAAGCCCGCGTTGTTGACCAGGATGTCGGCGGTGAGGCCGCGCGCGTCGAGCTGGGCCGGGAGCCCGGCGCGCGCGTCAGCGTCGGTGAGGTCGGCGGCGATCACCTCGGCGCGCACGCCGTGCGCGCCGGTGAGCTCGTCGGCCAGCACCAACATCGGGTCCTCGCGCCGGGCCACCAGGGTCACGCCGTGGCCGCGGCGGGCGAGCTCGCGTGCGATGTCGGCGCCGATGCCCGACGACGCGCCGGTGACGAGCGCCGTCGTGTTCTCCTTCGGGGTGGGGAGTGCCATCTCCAGAGCGTAGGGGAGCCGCAGGGGCGCCACGATGGGCGCCCCATCGGCCGGTTTGGCCGCATTGAGATGAAGTTCGCGTGACGGCACAATGCTCCACCAGGGGCTTCGCGAATGCCCAGTTCGCGTGGGGTTCACACGACCGCGGCCGGGGTGGATACTGGAGGCCACGGGCGGCAGACGGAGCACCCGCCGTTGCCCCGAGTGAAAGGAGCTGCCGATGGCATCGACACGCTCGACCGAGGAGGGCGATCCGCCGGGTTGAGGCGGCGTCACCGATGTCGGCTTCGGTGACGCTCCCGAGCAGTCCGCTCGGCGTGGAGCCCGGCGTACGAACGAGGCCGTGCCCGCGCCGGTGCGTGTGCCGGCCGGCCGACGAGGCGGCCCCCGCACCTACTACGCCGCAGGCCGGAGCCGAGCGGTGACTGCGCTCAGAAGCACAGACAAATAGACATATACATACACATACAACGAGTGAAGGACCGGCCGGGAGGCCGGTCCTTCTCGCGATTCGGCTGCACACCGCCGCTGCGGCATGCCATGGTGGGGCATGCCAGGGGTCCGCCTGCCGATGTTCCCGCTCTCCGCGGTCGTGTTCCCCCATGCGTCGCTGCCGCTGCACGTGTTCGAACCGCGCTACCGCGAGATGTTGCGCGAGTGCCTGGCGGGTGACCAGCGCTTCGGGACCGTGCTCATCGAGCGGGGATCCGAGGTCGGCGGCGGTGACCAGCGCTCCCCCCTCGGCACCCGATGCGTTGTCACGCAAGCGGTGGAGATGCCGGACGGGCGCTGGTTCCTTCAGGCGCGGGGAGAGGCGCTGATAGAGGTCGAGCGCTGGCTCCCCGACGACCCGTACCCGGTGGCACTGGTCACCGAACCGGTCCCGGTGCCCGATCCGGAGGACCCCGGTCGCGTCCTCGCCGAGGCCACGCGCCGGGTGCGCCGGGCCCGCGCGTTGCTCGCCGAGCACGGCGACGGTGCCGCGGTGCCCGCGGACGTCGAGCTCGACGGCGGCGGGGACCCGGAGGTGGCGTCGTGGCAGCTCTGCGCGGCGGCGCCGGTCAGCGCCTACGACGCGCAGCGGCTCCTGGCGGCGGACGGGGCGGCCGAGCGGTTGCGGTTCTTGGTGGAGCTGATGGAGGACCTCGAAGGGGACCTGGAGCGGATGCTCGCCTCGGAGTGATCCGCCGCCCTCCCGGTCCGTGCCAACCTATCGGCGGTCACGAGCAGTGGAGTGTGACGAACAGGATCTGGACAGGGAGGGAGCCCGATGGCCATCACGCCGACGAGGGAGCAGTTCACCGAATTCGCGCACGGCACCCGCGACGGGGAGATCGTGATGATCAATCTGTTGCACTTCGCCGACGCCGGCACCCCGGACGGCGGTGCCGCGGAGTCGACGGGTGCCGGCGCCTACCGGGACTACAGCGACCAGGTGGTCAAGATGGTGGAGGCCCGAGGCGGCCGGGTCATCTGGACGGGCCGGCCCGAGCACGTGCTGATCGGCGACCCGGCCGCCGACGACTGGGACCTGGTGGCGCTGGTGTCGTATCCGAGTCGCGCCGCCTTCATCGACATGGTGACGTCGCCGACGTACGAGGCCGCGCACGCGCACCGTGAGCGCGGGCTCGACCGCACGGTGCTCCTGGCCTGCGAGCCGGTCATGAGCATGCTGGCACCCCGGGACGGCAGCGGGGCCGCAGATGCCTGAGGCGGACACGGCCGCCGCTTCCCGCCGCAGGAACATCCTCTTCATCACGACCGACCAGCAGCGCTACGACAGCCTGGGCTGCAACGGCGGCACGGTGGCCCGCACCCCGGTGGTCGACCGCCTGGCCGCCGAGGGGATCAACTACCGGCGCGCCTACAACCAGAACACGGTGTGCATGCCGGCGCGCTCGACCATGCTGACGGGCCAGTACGTGCGCACGCACGGCGTGGTGGCCAACGGCATCCCCCTGCCGGTCGACGCCCCCTCGGTCGCCCAGTACCTGCACGACACCGCGGGCTACCGGACCGCGCTCCTGGGCAAGGCGCACTTCGAGCCCGGCTTCGACCCGAAGCTCAGGTGGGAGGAGAACGCCCGGGTCGCCCGGGGCGACGACGGGCCCTGGCGGGGCTTCGAACGCTCCGAGCAGGCCATGCACGCCGCCGCCTGGGGCAACCACCCCATCGCGCACTACGGCCGCTGGCTGAAGCAACACCACCCGGAGCACCTGCACAGCTTCGCCGGGCTGCTCCAGGCCGAGCCGGGTGGCGACACCGGCGCGCCCGAGACGAAGAACAATCCGATCCCGCGCCAGTGGTACCACACCGACTGGGTGGCCGACCTGACCGTGGACTGGCTCTCCTCGCTCGGCGACGACGAGCCGTGGTTCTGCTGGATGTCGTTTCCCGACCCGCACCACCCGTGGGACCCGCCGGCCTCCGAGCTCTCCCGGGTGCCGTGGCAGGACCTCGCCCTGCCGCCGGGCCACCCCGGCTCCGACGAGGCCATCCGTGCCGTCCTGGCGCGCAAGCCCGAGCACTGGCTCGCCTTCTGGGAAGGAAGGTTCTCCAACATGGAGGGGGGGCCGGCGGCCTTCGTCCCCTCGAGGCTGACCCACGACCAGATCCGCGAGGTGAACGCGAAGGTCCACGTCATGAACGAGCTCATCGACGAGGCGTGCGGGCGGGTGCTGCAGCGGGTCGAGCACCGGGGCTGGCTGGCCGACACCGACGTCATCTTCACCACCGACCACGGCGAGTTGCAGGGCGACTTCGGCCTCCTCTACAAGGGCCCGTACCACACCGACGCGCTCATGCGACTGCCCTTCGTCTGGCGCCCGGCGCCGTCGGCCGCCATCGCGCCCGCGACCGTCGACGACCCCGTGGGCCAGGTCGACCTGGCCCCGACCTTCTGCGCCATCGCGGGCGTGGAGCCGGCGCCCTGGATGCAGGGCCACGCCCTCCCGCACGCCGACGGTGAGCCCGGGCGCGAGCGCGCGCTGTGCGAGTGGGACAGCCAGTTCCCCGGCTACGGCATGCACCTGCGCTCCGTCTACCGCGACGGGTGGCTGTGCACCGTCTACGAGCCCTCCACCGCAGGGCAACCCAACGGCCTCGAGGAGGTCTGGGGCGACGGCGTCCTCGACCCGTGCCCGGTCGTCTACGAGCAGTCGCGCCGCGGTCCGGGCGGCGTGGGCATCGCGACCGGGGAGCTCTACCACGTCGAGCAGGACCCCCATCAGTTCGACAACCTCTGGGACGACCCGGCCCGGCGCGCGCAGCGGGAGGATCTGGTGGCCGACCTCTACGCCAGCCTCCCCACCGAGGTGCGCCACCTCAAGGTGGAGGCGCCGGCCTGAGCGTCAGACGGTCACGGCGGGCGTCGCCCGCTCGATGGCGCCCCACCCGCTCGAGAGCTCGCGGCGGGCCTGCTCGGCCCGGTGGCCGCCCCGCAGCCCGAAGAGCCGCTTGGCGAGGAGGAGGTAGAGCACGACCGCGACGTTGATGATCAGGGTGACGACCTTGAACACGCTCACGCTGATCGTGAGCTCGTAGACCTCGTAGGGCACGAGGATGGTGGTGGCGACGAAGGTCAGGTACTCGGCCCATCGCTTGTTGAGCCAGAGGCCGACCATCTCGGTGGCCTCGAGCGCCGCATAGGCGAGGAGGACGCCTCCGAGGATCCGCAGGTGTGACGGGGAGTACTTGAAGGCCCGGCCGAGGTAGCCGAGGATCCCTCGGGCCTGCGAGGCGCCGGGCGCTCCGCCCGCCAGGGCGTCCATGATGTTCTCGTAGTCGCGGTGCAGGACCTGATCGTGCGCGGCGAAGGTGAACAGCACGATGGCCAGACTGGTCAGCACCACGACGTGGATCGCCCGGTCGAGGGCGATGAGGCGCAGGACGTACCGGTCGCGCAGGGCCGCGCCGCGGAGCGGCAGCGCAATCTCGTCCCGATTCTCCATCCGCTCGCGGCTCGGGTGCTCCGGCGTCGGTCGCTGTACCCAGTCGTCGCAGCGCAGGCACCGGTGCCAGCGCACCCCGCCGTCCTCGCGCACGAGCAGCGCGTCATCGGGTGTGATGGTCGCCACGTCCGTCCCGACCAGGACGTGACCCGACCACGCGCAGGTGAGCAGCTCGTACCGGTTGGAAGGTCGACGACGTCCCGCCACGGCGCCAGGTTAAGCCAGGGCCCCCGGCGACCCGTCTTCAGACGAGCCCGGCCAGCGCTCCGCCCAGGAAGCGTCGCGGCGCCTCGACCATGGGGTAGTGGCCCACCCCTTCCAGGCGGGTGGCGGTCGCGTCGGGGCGGGCGGCCAGCAGCGTGTCCACCATGGACGGGACGGCGATCGGGTCGTCCAGTCCCCAGACGATGTGCAGTGGCGAGGGATCGGTCTCGATCGCCCCGGTGAACCGCCGCTCGTTGGCGCGCCGTTCCTCTATGTAGCGGATCAGGCGCGGCAGCACCCGGTGGCCGTCGGCGTGGACGACCAGCGCGGCGGCGGGGGGCACGGGGTCCACCGTCCAGCCCTCGGGGATGAGCGGGGTGGCGGCGCTGAACGTCTCACGCAGGCTCTGCGCGACGGTCGCACCGTCAATCGGGATCGGGCCGGCCGGCACCTCGTCGGGCAACCCGAGCAGCATCTGCTGGCCGCCGGTCAGGTGTGCCTGGTCGATGTAGATGCTGCCGTTGGACACGACACGGCGCGTCACCTCCACCTTCCACGCCCCTTCGGCCCGACGGGCCAGGAGCTCACCGCCGACCGTGTCGCCCATGTCGTGGGTCAGCAGGGCCAGGCGGTCGACCCCGAGTGCGGCCAGGTAGGCGGTGGCGATGTCGGCCTGCAACGCCATGGTGTACGCACGGTCGGGCTTGGCCGAGAGGCCGTAACCCAGCATGTCGAAGAGAAGGACACGCCGCCCGGCCCGCAGGCCGTCGAGCACCGCGGCGTAGTCGAAGGACGACGTCGGGAAGCCGTGCAGCACGAGGAGGGGTGCGTGGCGCTCGGGCCCGATGGACGGCGCGTCAATGGTGAAGATGCGCTCGCCGCAGAGCTCACGCCGGGTGCCGATCGCCTCCCAGCCGGTGCCGGTGGTGATGGTCATGTGCCCGCCAGCTTGCTCACGAGGGGCCCCAGGGTCTCCCAGGAGTCGGACTCGATCGACCAGTACGAGATGCCGTACTCGGCCCGACGCCACTCGAGCTCCTCGGCCATCTCGTCGAGCGTCCCGACCAGGGCCAGCGGGACGTGGAGCGCATCGTCGGGCTGAATGCCGAAGGCGGGCGCCATCTGCGCCGCCAGGGCGGCCGCATCGTCGGTGACCAGGACGAAGCCGATGAGGGAATTGAGCTCGAGGTCGTCGAAGCGGTCACCCGCCGCCTCCTTGACCCAGGCCACCTTCTGGCGGGTGCGCTCGGGCGTGGCGTCGGCGGCCGTCTCGGCCCCGCCCGTCCCCTCGCGCAGGTTGACGTTGATGCTGACGATGTCCGCGTTGCGGGCGGCGAAGGACAGCACCCGCCTGCCCCCGCCGCCGATGATGAGCGGGGGGCCGGGTCGCTGCACCGGCCTCGGCGTCAGGGTGTGCCCCAGCACCTCGTAGTGCTCGCCGTGGAAATTGAACGGCCCGTCGGTGCGCAGCAGCCCCTGGACGACCTTCACCGCCTCCTCGAAGCGCGCCACCCGCACCGCGGGATGGTCGTAGGGGAGACCGGCCTCGTCGTAGTCGGTGCGCATCCAGCCGGCTCCGAGGCTCAGCTCGAATCGGCCCTCGCTCAGAACGTCGAGGGTGGCCGCCTCCTTGGCCAGCACGAACGGGTGGCGGTAGTCGTTGCAGAACACGAGCGAGCCCATGCGCAGCGTGGTCGTGGCCGCCGCCACGGCGGCGAGCGCCGGCACGGGTGCCAGCTGGTCGCCGAAGTGGTCGGGCATGAGCAGCGCGCTGTACCCGGCGCCCTCGGCCCGCCGGGCCTGCTCGGCCCACGAGCGGGCCGTGCCGTCGGGGCCCCTGCTCAGTTGTGCGGCGAAGCGGAATCTGCGGTCGTGTGCCATGGCGCCATCGTGCCCCACATCGCGCCAGGGATGCGCCGCCGCGTTCGTCGTCGGCAGGACCAGGGCGTTGGTCCGCTCCCGCGATGGCGTTCAGCCGGCGAACTTCCCGGTCACGAACCGCTCCAGCAGGAAGTAACCGCACGGCAGGAACAGGAAAAGCAGCGCCCGCTCGCGCCACTGGTGCCGTGCCACCCAGAGGCCCAGTACGGCGAAGAACGGGAACAGCACGAGCACCTCGCGGCTCTCGGAGAGAAGGATCGTCTGAAAGGTGAACACGCACCACACCAGCCCGAGGAGCACCCCGTAGGAGGGGCGGATGCGCACGAAGGCCAGGACGGCCGCGACGGCGAGCAGCAGCACCGTGACGAGATCGAAGAGCTCCGTGACCGACGCCGTCGAGGTGTCGAGCAGCCTCCAGTGCACCAGGTCGGAGACGGCATGGCCGATGGACGTCCAGGGCCAGCTGAGGTGCCGGTGCCAGTGCGCCTGGGACCTCACGAAGGCGAGCCACTCGCCGAAGTGTGCCTTCTGGTAGGCGACCCACGCCACGAAGGCCAGCACCGTCGGGGCGGCGACGGCCACCAGCCGGGCGGCGGTCACCCGCACCGGGGACAGCCACTCGAGGTCGCGCCCCGCCCGCCACGTGCCCCGCCCGCGTGGCGCGAACCACACCTCCATGGCGAGCGGGACCAGCAGCAGCACGAGGTAGTACTTCCCCATGGCCGCCGCGGCCGCCATCACCCCTGCGGCGGCGAAGTGCCCCCGGCGGACCGCCAGGAAGGCGAGGGTCCCCGCCGCCAGGGTGACCGACTCGGGATAGGTGGCCACCAGGAAGAAGGCGGACGGCCAGGCGAGCAGCATCACGCAGGCGCCGTCGGCCGCCCGGCGCCCGGCCTCGAGGTCGACGAGCTTCCACAGTGCGGCCAGGGCGACGACCAGCCCCACCGTGCTCACCAGCTCGCCGCTCGTCACGTAGCCGATGCCGGTGATGTCGTGGGTGATGCGGGTCAGCGCGGGGTAGAGGGGCCCGAACGCGTAGAAGGCCCGGTTGCCCGTCTGCACAGCCCCCACGGCGTGGGCGGGGTAGCCGTGCGCGGCGAGGGAGAGGTAGTAGCCGGCGTCCCACTGGGCCAGGATGTTGGCGAGCGTGGAGGGGTGCCGCGCCACGATGTGGGGGAAGTTCACCCCGTCGGCGCTGACCAGCGCGACCCAGGTGACGATGAGGCGGAACCCGATGGTGGCGCCCACGGCGATGGTCAACGGGCGGCGCCACTCCGCCCACATGCCGCGCCAGCGACC
>CAYWDQ010000063.1:7856-16617 GCA_964457065.1 uncultured Acidimicrobiaceae bacterium
GACGTCAGCTCCCGGGGACCACTCAGTCACGGCGCCGCAACCGTACCGCAGGGCACCGCGGGCGGGCCCGGGATCCGCCTCTTCTGTGAAGCTCTAGATGAAGCTGAAGTCGGGCACGGCCGAGCTGATGCCCTTGAAGAGGTCGCCCTTGGCGGCCACGAGCTCCTCGGGCGTCCAGGCCCTGTCGCGGGTCACCTGGCCGACCGCCTTGAACGCGCTCATGGCGTAGATGTCGGCGCCGAACACGACGAGGATCTGCCCGGTGATGTCGGCCGACGCCGGCGCGGCCAGGAAGGCCACCACGTTGGCGATGTTCTTGGGGTCCCATGCGTCGAAGACGCCCTCGTCGGCGCTCATGCCGTCGCCCCCGAAGAGCGTCTCGGTCATGCGGGTGCGAGCCCGCGGGGCAATGGCGTTGGAGGTCACGCCGTAACGGCCGAGCTCGCGGGCCTCGACCCAGGTGAGCGCGGCGATGCCGGCCTTGGCGGCGGCGTAGTTCGCCTGGCCCGCGTTCCCGAAGAGGCCGGCCTCCGACGAGGTGTTGATGATGCGACCCGTCACGTCCTCGCCCGACTTGGACCGGTTGCGCCAGTAGACGGCGGCGTGGTGGGTGGCGGCGAAGTGACCCTTGAGGTGGACCCGGATGACGTCGTCCCAGTCCGACTCGTCCATGTTGAAGGACATCTTGTCGCGCAGGATCCCCGCGTTGTTGACGAGGATGTCGAGCGAGCCGTAGGTGTCGATCGCCTGCTCGACGACGTTCTTGCCGCCGGCCCACGAGCTGATGTCGTCCCCGTTGACGGCCGCGTCGCCGCCTGCCCCCCGAATCAGCGCCACGACCTCCTCGGCCGGGTGCGCGTCACCGCCGCTCTCGCCGTGCAGTCCCGCACCGACGTCGTTGACGACGACCCGGGCTCCCTCGGCGGCGAGCAGGAGCGCCTCTTCGCGCCCGATGCCCCGTCCCGCACCGGTGACGACCGC
The DNA here is from genome assembly GCA_964457065.1 of uncultured Acidimicrobiaceae bacterium. Taxonomy (GTDB): domain Bacteria; phylum Actinomycetota; class Acidimicrobiia; order Acidimicrobiales; family RAAP-2; genus Bog-473. The sequence goes on from CAYWDQ010000063.1 coordinate 8,838, forward strand.
CACCTTTCCGTCGAGCAGTCCCATGGTGATGCCTCCCTGTCGTCGTGCGCCGGTGTGCGAGCCGGGCCGCTCGTCCCGGAGGGATGGGCCCGCTGCGCGGTGCCGTCTGGCCGCCGCGCCGCGCACGCAGTGTGGCCGATGGGCCTGCTCAGGGGCAAAAGCGGGCCACCGCCTCGGCGGTGACCTGGCTGATCAGGGCGGCCGTCTCGCCCCGGGCCCTGACGCGTCCGAACCGGCTCGTCAGGCTCACCACCTCCATGCCGTCGGGGGGCGCGGCCAGCAGGGCCCGGTCGGCGCCGCCCGCCACGCACAGGACCGGCAGGGGCCGTCCCGACCTGGCCCGGGCGAGCGCGAGCACGCCGCCCGGCACCTTGCCGTGGAACGAGGGCGGGTCGAGGTGGCCCTCGCCCGTGACGACCAGGTCCGCGCGGGCCAGGCGATCCGCCAGGCCGACGAGACGGGCGACGAGGTCGAAGCCCGGCTCTATCCGGGCCCCGAGCGCGACCAGGCCGCCGGCGAGCCCCCCGGCGGCGCCGGCACCGGGCACGCCGGTGACGTCGACGCCCGCCTCGCGCCGATAGCGCGCCGCCACCTCGGCCAGGCGTCGCTCGAGCGCCTCGACCTGGGCCGGGGTGGCGCCCTTCTGCGGCCCGAAGACCGCGGCCGCCTCGAGGAACGGCGTGGTGACGTCGCAGGCCACGACGAGCTCCACCCCGTGCAGGGCGTCCGGCGATCCCACGGCGTCGTAGGCACCCTGGCCCCCGTCGGTGGTCGCCGAGCCCCCGCATCCGATCACGATGCGGCGCGCCCCGGCCTCGCGCGCCGCCACCAGCAGCTGCCCGACGCCGGCCGTGCCGGCGCGCACCGGGTCGTCGCCCCGCGGTCGCGGCAGCAGGGCGCGCCCGGCGGCCCGTGACATCTCGATCACGGCGGTCGGACCGTCGGCGCCCGGCCGCGCCAGCATGCGCCACTCGGCCTCGACCGGCCTGCCCAGCGGGCCCGCGACCGTGGTCGTGCGCGGCGTCCCACCCAACGCGTCCAGCAGGCCCTCGCCACCGTCGGACATCGGGATCTCGTCGGCCGTCCATCCCGCCCGGCGTGCCGCGTCACCGGCCGCCGCCGCCGCCTCCGCCGCCGAGGCGGTCCCCCGGAATTTGTCCGGCGCGGCGACGAGGTGGGGCACGCCGACGAAAGCTAATGGGTCGGGTGCCGGTGAGCAGGGGTGCGGGCGAGAGGACTCGAACCTCCACCCCCTCGCGGGGACCGGGACCTAAACCCGGCGCGTCTGCCAATTCCGCCACGCCCGCAGCGGTCCCGCGGTGCGGGTGAACAGGGAGTGTACGGCCCTGTGCCTACGGATGCCCGCTCCGCCCACTAGCCTCGTGGCCATGCCTCACGCATCAGAAGCCCCCAGGATCACGGCTGCCGGGGCCGACCTCGAGTCGGCTGGCCGCGTCTTCCAGCAGCTCCTCAAGGAGCGCATCGTGTTCATCGGCAGCGCGATCGACCAGGTGACGGCCAACCTCGTCTGCGCCCAGCTGATCCTCCTGGAGGCCGAGGACCCCGACAAGGACATCTCGCTGTACATCAACTCCCCGGGCGGCTCGGTCACCGACGGCCTGGCCATCTACGACACCATGCAGTACGTGCGCCCCGACGTCTCGACCATCTGCGTCGGTCTGGCCGCCAGCATGGGCCAGTTCCTGCTCTGCGCCGGCGCTCCCGGCAAGCGGTACGCCCTTCCGCACTCGCGCATCCTCATGCACCAGCCCTCGGGATCGATGCAGGGCCAGGCAGCGGACATCGCCATCCAGGCCGAGCAGATCATCTACCTGAAGCGGATGATGGCCGAGCGCATCGCCTTCCACACCGGGCAGCCGCTCGAGCGGATCGAGACGGATTCGGACCGCGACCGCTGGTTCACCGCCGACGAGGCGTGCGAGTACGGCTTCATCGACAAGGTCATCGACCATTCGACGGCCACCGCAGCGGCAGGGAACAAATAGGCATGGCTCTGGACGTCCCGGCCTCCTCTCCGGACGCAGACCGGAGACTCGAGGGGGCCGCCGAGGAGCGGGTGGCGGACAACAGTCCGATGGCGGCCCAGGCGATCGGCGTCAGCGCCGTCGCGGCGCGGCGCGGTTCCACGACCCGCGTGGTCAGCCCGACGATCAGCGTGCGCCAGCGGCTCCGCGAGATCTGGCTGTCCCGCGAGCTGCTGATCTACCTCGTCCGCACGGAAATCAAGGTCAAGTACAAGAATTCGGTCCTGGGTCTGGTGTGGTCGATGATCGCCCCGGCCATGACGCTGGCCATCTACTACGTGGTCTTCAAGATCGTGCTCGGCAACAAGATGCCGAACTTCGTGATCTTCCTCTTCGCCGGCCTGCTCCTCTGGAACCTCTTCTCCCTCGGCGTGCTGACCGGCACGGGCGTCGTGGTGAACAACTCGGGCATCATCAAGAAGGTCTCGTTCCCGCGCGAGATCCTCGCGCTGGCGGCCGTCGGTTCGGCCTGCGTGTTCTTCTTCTTCCAGGCCATCGTCATGGTCATCTTCATGGTCGCCCTGCACGCTGCGCCCGACCTGGAATACCTGCCGGTGCTGCTCCTGGCCCTGATCACGGGCGTCGTCCTGGCGTCGGCCCTCGCGGTGCTCCTGTCCTCCATCAACGTGTACCTGCGCGACACGCAGCATCTGATCGAGGTGATCCTCACCGCCTGGTTCTGGGCGTGCCCCATCGTGTACGCCTACCAGGCGTCGATCGGCAACAAGCTCGGGCCCAAGAGCCTGACCTGGGTCTACTTCTTGAACCCGATGGTGCCGCTCGTCCTGTCCTTCCAGCGCTGCATCTACGCCCACCCCACGACGTACGCCGTGGTGAACGGCGTCCAGGAGACGTTCTACGTCCTGCCGACCAAGGGGATCGGGTGGTATGTCGGGCTCGACCTGGCGGTGCTGTTCCTCTCGCTGTGCCTCTTCCTGGTCGCCCTCGCCGTCTTCGGACGGCTCGAGGGCAACTTCGCCGAGGAGCTCTGAGTGGTGGGCGACTTCGCTGTCGACGTGCGCGACGTCTCCAAGCGGTTCCAGCTGGCCCATGGCAAGCACAACTCGCTCAAGGAGCGCATCATCCACGGCGGGCGGCGCCAGCAGACAGACGACTTCTGGGCCCTGAACGGCGTGTCCCTGACCGTCAAGGAGGGTGAGACCGTCGGCATCCTCGGGCGCAACGGCTCGGGCAAGTCGACCCTGCTCAAGTGCATCTGCGGTGTGCTCCAGCCCACGTCGGGCGAGGTGGCGGTGCGAGGCAAGCTGGCTGGCCTCCTGGAACTCGGCGCCGGTTTCCAGCAGGACCTGACCGGCCGGGAGAACATCTACCTGAACGGCTCGTTGCTCGGCATGTCCAAGCGCGAAGTCGACAAGGTCTTCGACGCCATCGTGGACTTCTCCGAGCTCGAGGAGTTCATCGACGGTGCCGTCAAGTTCTACTCGTCGGGGATGTACGTGCGGTTGGGCTTTGCGGTGGCCGTGAACGTGGACCCTGACCTCTTGGTGGTGGACGAGGTGCTCGCCGTCGGCGACGAGCGCTTCCAGCGCAAGTGCATGGAGCGGATCAAGCAGTTCCAGGAGGAGGGGCGGACCATCCTGTTGGTGACGCACTCGCCCGACACCGTGCGCAGCATCTGCGACCGGGGGATCGTGCTCAGCCACGGCAGGTTGGTGGCCGAGGCCGAGCCCGGCGAGGCCGCCCGCATCTTCCGGGAGGGCCTGATGGCTGAGGGCGCGGGCATCTCCATCGCCGACCCGACACTCGTCGCCGTGCCGGCGATGCCGACGGCCGACGGCACGGGCTCGTTGCCCGACGCCGAGCGGCCGGTCCGGTTCCGCTCCGTGCACCGGGTCTACTCGGGTGACAACAGCGTGGCGTACATGCGCACGGGCGACGACCTCACGATCCGTGTGGAGTTCGAGGCGTTGTACCCGACCGAGGACGTGGTGTTCTCGCTCGAGATCCGCGACAGCGGGAACAACGCGGTGATTCGCACCGACACCTCGATCATCGGCGTGGAGATCGACGCCCCCCGTGGCACGAGCGTCATGCACTTCGGGGTCGTCGGGGTACCGCTGCTCGACGGAGTGTTCTCCTTCGCCCTCGGGATCCAGAGCAGGGGTGGCGTCCTCTACGACTGGCTGGAGCAGGCGGGGACCTTCGAGGTCATGAACCCCGGCAAGACGACAGGCCTCCTCCGGCTCGACGTGCATGCGGCGTTGATCTCGACCGAGAGCGACGTCGGCTCCTCCGCCGCGCTGGCGCAGCCCCTCTGAGCACGACTCGGACCATGAGCGACACCGAGGCGACGCTGCCGGCAGATCCCCACGCCTACGTGGAGCAGGTCATGGCGGAGATCGCAGAGGAGGTGCGCCTGCGCCGCGCCTCGGGCGACCTACCGCCCAAGCTCGAGCGCGAGCTCGACGAGCTCTTCCTGGCCCACTCCCCGGTGGCCGGCCGGGGTGGCGACCTCGGTGAGGCGCTACGGATGGTCGACGCCGCAACGTTCATCGATCCGGTCGTGCCGGTCGATTCGGAGCGCGCCGCCGGTGCCGTCGTCAAGAAGGGCATGCGCACGCTCCTCCTCTGGTACGTCGGGTGGCTCACCCATCAGATGAGCCAGTCGGCCTCAGCGGTGAGCCGTGCCCTGCACATCGTCGACGACCGCCTGCAGCAGCTGGAGCGCCAGGTGGAGGTCCAGCGTGTCCCGGGTGCGACGGTGGTCGAATTCCCGCAGTTGGACGGTCCGGACGCCTGGTGGGTCGAGCCGGCGGTCGCCGCCGTGGCCAAGACCCCCGGACGCGTCCTGCACGCGGCGTGCGGCGACGGGTGGCTGGTGCGGCGCATCGCAGCGGCCGGCGGCGATGCCTACGGCGTCGATCCTCGCTCTCACGTCGTGGACGGGGCCGAGCTCGGCATCCTCGATCTGCGCGGCGAAGGTCTGGCCGAGCACCTGCGCGCCGTGGCCGCGGCCGGCCTGGGCGGCATCGTGCTGAGCGGCATCGTGGACGGGATGGCCGGTGGCGAGCGCACCCACTTGCTCACCGCCATCGCGACCCGGCTGGCGCCGGGCGGGACGCTCGTCGTGCACTGCGTGAGCGGCGACACCTGGCATTCGGCCACCGCCCCGCCCGAGGCCGATCTTTCCCCGGGGCGGCCACTGCGGCCCGAGACGTGGTGCCACCTCCTGGAGGAAGGCGGCTACGAGGCGGCCGCCCAGCCGGGCCCGGATGGCGGGGACTTCCTCATCACCGCGGTCCGCTCCAGCGTCGTCACGCCGTACCCGCCGACGGAGCGGTGAGCGGCGCCGCCGGGAGGCCGGTGGCCATCCACCAGTTCATCCCCGCCCTCAACCCGCGCGACGCCACGGGCACGCACACCCTCAAGCTGCGGGACGCCCTGCGCGCCGCCGGGTGGCGGTCGGAGATCTTCGCCGAGGCGATCCACGACGACCTGGCCCCCGAGGCCTACAAGCACTGGATGTACCCAGAGCACGCGGCTGCCGGTGACGTGGCGATCTACCAGTTCACCACCTCGTCGGCCGTGGCGGGCTACCTGGCCGAGCACCGGCTCCCGCTGATCCTGGACTTTCACGACTTCACCGGGCCCGAGCTCTTCGCCGGCTGGGAGCCCCGAAGTGTGCAGCGGGCCGCCAGGGCGGCCGAGGAGCTGGCGCTGCTGGCACCGCAGGCGGTGCTGGGCCTGGCCAAGAGCTCGTTCAGCGAGCGCGAGCTCCGCCGGGCCGGCTGCCGGCGCACGGCGGTGGTCCCCGTCCTGGCCGACTACGGCCGCGTCACGGCACCGCCCGACCCCCGCGTCGCCGCCGAGCTGGCCGCGCTCGGGTCCGGCGGTGGCGCCGACATCCTCTTCGTGGGGCGCATCGTGCCGTCGAAGGCGCAGCACGAGCTCGTCAAGGCGCTCTGGGCCTACCGCCGTCTCTATGACGCGCAGGCCCGGCTGCACCTCGTCGGGGGCACGTCGAGCTTCGAGTACACCAAGGCGCTGCAGGGGTTCGCCCACGACCTCGGCCTCTCGGCCGCGGTCCGCATGACCGGCGAGGTGTCGGACGCGTCGCTCGCCGCCTACTTCGGTGCGGCCGACGTCTATCTGTCGCTGTCGGCCCACGAGGGGTTCGGGGTCCCGCTGGTGGAGGCCATGGTGGCCGGGGTGCCCGTGGTCACCCGCGGCGCGGGAGCGGTGGCCGAGACGGTGTCCGGCGCCGCCCTGGTGCTGGCCGCCGCCGATCCGGCCTACATCGCGGCCGCCCTCGAGAGGGTCTGCAGCGACGACCGGCTGCGCGCCACCCTGACCGCCGCGGGACGTCTGCGGGGGGCCGAGCTGTCGGGGGACGCGGCAGCCATCCGCATCGTCGACGCAGTCAGCGGAGTGGTGGCCCGGTGAGCCCCAAGGTGGCGTTCGTCACCCCGCGCTACGGGACCCAGGTGATGGGCGGCGCCGAGACGGGGGCGCGGCGGTTGGCCGAAGAGCTGCGGGCCCACACCGGCTGGGAGTCCGAGGTCCACACGACCTGCGCCCTCGACCCGCACACCTGGGCCGACGAGCTGGACCCGGGGACCACGGAGGTCAACGGGGTCCCGGTGCACCGCCACCGCGGCACGCACGGTCGGCTACCCGACTTCTACGGGCTGGACGGGCTCGTGCGGCTGGCGCCGCGCACGGCGACCCTGGACCAGGGTAGGCGGTGGGTCGACTACAACGGCCCGGTCTCGGCGGATCTGGTGGCCGCCGTCAGCGCGTCGGACGCCGACGTCGTCGCCTTCTACCCCTACCTGTACCACCCCACCGTGGCGGCGATCGGCAAGGTGCGGGCACCGGCCGTGCTGCACCCCGCCGCGCACGACGAGCCCGCGCTGTACCTGCCCGTGTTCCGGGGCACCTTCGGGGATGCGGACGCCTTCTGCTTCCACACGGCGTCCGAGCGCCGGCTCGTCGAGCGGATGTACCCGGTGGCCGAGCGGCCCCAGATCGTGCTGGGCCTCGGTGTGGGGGAGTCGGAGGGCGCCGGCCGGGCGGGCGGCGAATTGGCGGGCCTGGGGGACCGGCCGTACATCGTGAGCGTGGGAAGGGTCGACGAGCACAAGGGCTCGAAGATGCTGGCCTCGTACTTCGCGGCCTACAAGGAGCGCCATCCCGGGCCCCTGGCCCTGGCCCTGGTCGGGCCGGTCTCGGTGGAGCTGCCGCCCCACCCCGACATCGTGGTCACAGGGCCCGTGAACGAGCCGGACAAGTGGGACATCGTGCACGACGCCCTGGTGGCGGTCTCGCCCTCGGCGCTCGAGTCGTTCTCCCTCGTGGTGCTCGAGGCCTGGGTCGACCGGGTCGCGGTGCTGGTCAACGGCTCCTGCGGGCCGACCCGCGAGCACGCCGAGAGCTCCGGGGGCGGGCTGTGGTTCACCTCCTACCCCGAGTTCGAGGCCGTGCTCGAGCGCCTCGTGACCGACGTCGAGCTGCGCGCGGTACTGGGCGCCCGTGGGCGGGACTACGTGGAGAGGCACTTCCAGTGGCCCGTGCTCATCGCGCGCTACGACGAGTTCCTGAATTCGGTGGTCGGTCGCGGGCGGGGGACGCCGGGACTGTTCTGAGCGCAGCCCCGGGAGCCCGCGCTCAGGCGTCCTGGCGCCGTCCCACCACCGTGTACATGCGCTGCTCAATCGCATCGCTCGCCATGTCGTGGGCGAGGTAGTGGCGCTGGCTGTGCATGGTCGTCTCGG
>CAYWDQ010000064.1:0-16461 GCA_964457065.1 uncultured Acidimicrobiaceae bacterium
GGGCAGTCGATGTTGGTGCAGAACGTGTCGCTCTCGCCGGGCAGCCGGACCAGCGGCTGCCCGCACGAGGGGCACGCGGCCGGGAACTTCCACTTCGGCTTGCGCCGCTTGGGGACTCCGGGCCCCTCGCGCACCGGGCCCACCACCTCGGGGATCACGTCGCCCGCCTTGCGCACGATCACCAGGTCGCCGGGCCGGACGTCCTTGGCCGCCACCTGGTCCTCGTTGTGCAGCGTCGCCACGCCGACGGTGGAGCCGCCCACGAAGACGGGCTCGAGCTGTGCGAACGGCGTGGCCCGGCCCGTGCGGCCGATGGAGACGTGAATGGCGACCAGCCTCGTCGTGCGCTCCTCGGGGGGGAACTTGAAGGCGATGGCCCACCTGGGGGCGCGCGACGTGGCGCCCAGCACGTCGTGCAGGGCCAGGTCGTCGACCTTTGCCACCACGCCGTCGATCTCGTAGGGCAGCGAGTGCCGCTCCTCGGCGAGCTCGTGGCACCGGGCCACCACCTCGGCCATCCCCGTCACGCGAACCGCCTGCGGACTCACCGGGAAGCCGGCCTTGGCCAGCTGCGCCAGCGTCGCGGTCTGCGTGGCCGCCGGCCAGCGGCTCTTCCCGGCGCCCTCCACGATGCCGACCTGGTACGCCCAGAAGAACAGGGGCCGGGTGGCCGTGACCCTCGGGTCCTTCTGGCGCAGCGCGCCGGCGGCGGAGTTGCGCGGGTTCACGAAGAGCCGCTCCCCCGCGTCGGCCTGGCGCTTGTTCATCGCCTCGAACTCGGCCACCGGCATGTAGATCTCGCCCCGGACCTCGAGCAGTTGGGGGTACGGGCCCCCCGCCTTGGCCAGCTCCGCGGGCACGTCCTTCACCGTCGCGACGTTCGCCGTCACGTCCTCGCCGGTCACGCCGTCGCCCCGCGTCGCCGCCTGCACGAAGCGCCCGCGCTCGTACGTGAGCGACATGGCGACGCCGTCGACCTTGGGCTCGCAGGAGAACGCCAGCGCCTCGAGGTCGAGCGAGGGGTCCTGGCGCCGCAGCCGCTCGGCCCAGGCGCGCAGCTCCGCGTCGTCGAACGCGTTGTCGAGGCTCATCATCGGCACCCGGTGGCGGACCTCTTGGAACAGGCCCGACGGTGCGGCGCCCACCGCGTTGGTCGGCGAGTCGGGCGAGGCGAGCGAGGGGTGCGCCTCTTCGATCTCGCGCAACTCGCGGACCATGAGGTCGTACTCGGCGTCGGGGATCTCGGGCGAGTCGAGCGTGTGGTACAGCACGTTGTTGCGCGCGATGAGCTCGCGCAGCTCCTCGGCGCGCGCCGCCGCCTCCGTCGGGACGGCCACGGTCAGGCGGCGACGCCCGCGCCGACCACGGCGTCGGGGTCCCGCGCGTCGTAGAGCGCGACCGTCTGTCCCGGCGCCACCGGACGCTGTGGCGCATCGAAGCGCACGACCAGGTCCCCGTCGACGCCTCGGTCGTCCTCGTGGTCCAGGGTGCACGAAACGGGGCGCCCGTGGGCGCTGACCTGTGCCACGGCCCGCGCACCGGCATGGAGCTGACGGTCGACCCAGGTGAGGGACGTCGCGGCCAGCACGACCGAGGAGCACAGCGCGTCGGCCGCGCTGCCGACGGTCACCCGGCGCGCCGCCACGTCGACGTGCGTCACGTAGCGCCGCGCGCCGTCGCTCCCGTGCCCCATGCCGCGCCGCTGGCCGACGGTGACGAGCTCGACGGCCTCGACCGATCCGGCGGGCCGGCCGGCGCCGTCGACGACGTCAGCGGAATGCAGCTCCATCCGCCGGGACAGGAACCCCTGGCGGCCCTCCGCGTCTCGGATGAAGCACACGTCCTGGCTGTCCGGCTTGGCGGCGGTGCGCAGCCCGAGCCGGCGGGCGTGGGCCCGCACCCCGTCCTTGGTCATGTCCCCGACGGGGAACAGCACCCGGGACAGCGCGTCCTGGCCCAGCATGGAGAGCACGTAGGACTGGTCCTTGGCCGCATCGGCGCCCCGGCGCAGGGACCACACCGTCCCGCCGCCCCCGCCTGCGCTGTTGCCCTCGCTATCGCCGCCACCCCAGGCGTCGGTGACCCGGGCGTGGTGCCCCGTGGCCAGGCGGTCGAAGCCCAGGCGCTCGGACCGCCCGAGGAGGCGGTCGAACTTCATGGAGCGGTTGCACTCGATGCACGGGTTGGGCGTCCGCCCCGCCACGTGCTCCCCGACGTAGGGCGCGACGACATGGCGGTCGAACTCCTCGGTGAGGTTGAACACGTGGTGCTCGATACCCAGTTGCTGGGCCACCCGGCGGGCGTCGTCGACGTCCGCCACCGAGCAGCATCCCGAGTCCGATGGGCCGCCCCACAGCTTGAGCGTCGCCCCGACCACGTCGTGGCCCCCCTCCACCAGCAGCGCCGCTGCGACCGAGGAGTCGACGCCTCCCGACATGGCAACGAGCACCCGCATGGGACCAGTGTGCCACCGGCGCTCAGGCCGTACGACGCAGCGCCGCCACCACTGAGGGCACCACGGCGAGCGCGCGGTCGACGTCCGCGTCGGTCGTGCCGTATCCCAGCGTCAGGCGGATGGCGCCGGCGGCCAGGCCCGGCGCGAGGCCCATGGCGGCGAGCACGGGGCTGGCCTCGAGGGCCCCGCTGGCACACGACGAACCGCCCGAGGCGCACACGCCCTCGGCGCCGAGCGCCACCAGCAACTCCTCGCGCTCCACCCCGGACAGGCACAGGTGCAGATGCCCCGGCAGGACGGCGACCCCGGCCGGCACCGTCCGGTGCGCCCCCTCGATCGCGGCCAGCAGCCCCTCGGCGAGGCGGTCCCGCAGGGCCGCCACCCGGGGCGCCGCCGCCGGGCGCTCGGCGGCCACCAGTCGCAGCGCCGCCGCCAGCCCGACCGCGCCCACCACGTCCTGGGTCCCGCTGCGCCGCTCCCGCTCCTGTCCGCCGCCGAACTGGCGCGGCGTGAGCGCAGCCTGCGGGCTCACCGCCAGGGCGCCGGTGCCGACCGGCCCCCCGACCTTGTGGGCGCTCAGCGACACCAGGTCGGCGCCACCGGTGACCTCGTCGAGGTCGAGCCACGGCGCGGCCTGGACGGCGTCGGTGAAGACCATCGCCCGCGGGGCGCGGCGCCGGACCGCCTGGACGACGTCGGCCATCGGCTGCACGACCCCGGTCTCGTTGTTGGCCGTCATGACCGCCACCACCACGGCCCGCGAGGAGAGCGCACGCGCCAGCGCATCAGGGTCCAGCATGCCGCGGCCGTCCACGGGCAGCTCGCGCACCTCCATGCCGGCCGCCGCCGTGGCGCGCGCCGACTCGCGCACCGCCGGGTGCTCGACGGCCGAATACAGCACCACGGCGTCTCCCCGCTCCCGGAGCGCCGCCTCGGCGGTCCCGAGGACGGCCAGGTTCGCGGACTCGGTGCCGCCGGACGTGAAGACGACGTCGCCGGGGTCGCGGCCGAGGAAGGCAGCCACCTCGTCGCGCGCCTCCTCCAGCAGCCGGCGGGCCCGCTGCGCCGGCGGGTGGCTCCCGGTGGGATTGCCGAGCGGGCCGCTGTGGACCTCTGCCATGGCGGCCGCCACCTCGGGCCGCAGCGGGGTGGTGGCCGCGTGGTCCAGGTAGGTCGTGGCGGCGGTGGTCATCCGGTGCTCGTGATCAGTTGATCCATACCGTCTTGGCGTTGGCGAACTCCTTGAGGCCGAGCTCGGACAGCTCGCGGCCGTACCCCGACTTCTTGATGCCCCCGAAGGGCAGCTCCGGCGTCGAGGCCACCATCGCATTGACGAACACGGCCCCGGCCTCGATTCCCTCGACGCAACGGGCGATCTCGTCGTCGTCGTCGGTCCAGACGCTCGAGCCGAGGCCGAACGGCGTGGCGTTGGCCGCCTCGATGGCGGCATCGAGGTCGGGCACGGCCAGCACCATGGCCACGGGGCCGAAGATCTCCTCCTGGGCCACGGCCATGTCCGTGGTGACGCCCGAGAGCACGGCCGGGGCGAAGTAGAAGCCGTCGCCGTCGGGGACCCTGGCCCCGGAGTGGACCGTGGCGCCCTGGCGTCGTGCCTCCTCCACCTGGCCGACCAGCTCGTCGCGCTGGGCCTCGCTGACGATCGGCCCCACGTTGGTGGCGGGGTCGAAGGGATCGCCCACCACCAGCTCGTCCATCGCGGCGGTGAACCGGTCGAGGAACTCGTCGGCCACGTCTCCGACCACGATGAACCGCTTGGCCGCGATGCACGACTGCCCGTTGTTCTGCACGCGGGCGGTGACGGCGGTGCGCACGCACGCATCGAGGTCGGCCGAGGGGCACACGATGAAGGGGTCCGAGCCGCCGAGCTCGAGCACGCTCTTCTTGAGCGCACCGCCGGCGGCGGCGCCCACCGACATGCCGGCCCGCTCGCTCCCTGTGAGCGTGACCGCTGCGATCCGGGGGTCGGCGATGAGGGCCGCCACGTCCTTGGACTCGACGAAGAGGTTGGTGAACACGCCGTCGGGAAGTCCGGCCCGACGGAACAGGTCCTCTATGGCCAGCGCCGTCTGGGGCACGTTCGACGCGTGCTTGAGCAGGCCGACGTTGCCCACCATCAAAGCGGGGGCGGCGAAGCGGATCACCTGCCACATGGGGAAGTTCCACGGCATGACGGCCAGCACGGGGCCGAGCGGCTGGTAGTGCACGTAGGACTGCGCGGCCGACGTCTTGATGGGCTCGTCGGCAAGCAGTCGCTCAGCGTTGTCGGCGAACCAGCGCAGCCCGACCGCGCTCTTGGACACCTCGGCCTTCGCCGCGGCGAACGTCTTCCCCATCTCGGTCGTCAGGATGCGCGCGATGTCGGGCACCTCGCCCTCGAGCAGCTCGGCGGCCGTGAGCAGGTGGCGGGCCCGTTCGGCGTAGGTCGTCGTCTTGTACTCGGCGAACGCGGCCACGGCCCGCTGGAGCAGCGCCTCGACCTGCTCGGGGGTGTGGGACGGGAACACCCTCTCCGTCTTGCCGGTGGCCGGGTTGATCGTCGCGAAAGCCATGACCTCAGTCTTACCCGCTACCCAGCCCCAGATGCCCGGGCACGGCGCGCCGCATGAGCTTGCCCGTGGCCGTGTGGGGCAGGTCGCCGGCCCGTAGGTAGGTCTTGGGCCGCTTGTACGGGGCGAGGTGGGCCGAGGCGGCGGCCCGCAGGGCATCCTCGGCACCGGGACCGGCGGCGACGTAGGCCACGCACACCCGCTGCCCCCACTGCTCGTCGGGCAGCCCGAAGACGGCCACCTCGGTGACGCCGTCGACCGCCGCCAGCACGTTCTCGACCTCGGCGGGGTAGACGTTCACGCCGCCGCTGATTATGAGGTCGTGGCGCCGGCCCGTCAGGTAGAGGTAGCCGTCCGGATCGATGCGGCCCAGGTCGCCGATCGTGCAGGCCGGGCCGCGCCAGGCCCGGCGCGTGGCCTCCTCGTCGCCCCAGTAGCTGAAGCGGGCGAAGTCGGGCATGTCGCACCAGATGGTCCCGTCGTCGATGAACAGGCGGCGACCGGTCCGGGCCCGGCCGACCGTCCCGGGGCGCTCGAGCCAGTCCTCGGGCGGGCAGACCGTGAACTGGGCCTCCGTCGAGCCGTAGAACTCCCAGACCCCGCCCGGGCGGACGCGTTCCATGGTCGCCCGCTTGACCGACTCCGGGCAGGGGGCGCCGGCGTGGGCGAGGAGGCGGAGCGAGTCGAACGACTCGTCGGGAGCGAGGTCAGGGCTCTGCAGGATCCGCTGGAGATGGGTCGGCACCAGGAACGCCGTGGTGGGGCGGTGACGTCGTATGACGTCGAGCGCGCTGCGGGCGTCGAAGCGGCTGAGGATGGCGAGCGACCCGCCCGAGAGGAGGGTGCCGGTCGAGAAGCGGACGGAGACCGTGTGGTACATCGGCGAGCACACCATGTGCAGGTCGTCCCGGTCGAAGTGCCACACCGACGCCTCGTCCTCGAAGACCGTGCGGGCCGTGGCCTCGTCCCAGATGCCGGTGGTCACGCCCTTGGGCCGGCCCGTCGTGCCCGACGTGTAGTGCATGGGGCGTGTGAGCGGGTACGGGGCGAGCTCGGTGGGCGGGCCCTCCGAGAGCTCGGCCAGGCCCGCCTGATCGAAGATGCGCAGGGTCGGCTGCGCATCGTCGGCCAGGAGGTCGCGCTCGGCGGGGGTGAGCGTCGCGTTGAGCAGGACCGGGATGAGGCCGACGCGGGCCGCCCCGAGCACCGCACATATGAGGTCGGCCGACGAGCCGAGCGCGAAGGCGACCCGGTCGCCTCTCGTCAGGCCACGGGCCAGCAGCGCCCCGGCGGCGCGGCGCTGGCGGCCCTCGGCGTCGGCGGCCTGGAGCAGCTCGACGGTCGGCGCGTCCCTGGTCGGCACCGGCGCAGCGTATGGCACCATGGCCGCCGTGGACGAGGTCGCACACGCCCGGGCCCTGGTGGAGCGGGCGCGCCGGGTCGTCGTGCTGACGGGCGCGGGCATTTCGACCGACTCGGGCATCCCCGACTTCCGCGGGCCCCAGGGAGTCTGGACCAAGAACCCCGAGGCCGAGAGGATGGCCACGCTGCAGGCCTACGTGGCGGACCCCGACCTGCGCCGGCGGTCGTGGCAGAACCGGCTGACCTCGCCCATGTGGTCGTCGGAGCCGAACGCGGGACACCGGGCGCTCGTGGACCTGCAGCGCAGCGACCGGCTCGACACGCTCGTGACGCAGAACATCGACGGGCTCCACCAGAAGGCCGGCACCGACCCGGATCGGGTCATTGAGATCCACGGCTCCGCGCTCGATGTGCTGTGCCTCACCTGCGGCGACCGGCAGCCCGCGGAGCCGGTGCACGAGCGGGTGCGGGCCGGCGAGGACGACCCGGCCTGCACGGTGACGCTGGCCGACGGCACGGCGTGCGGCGGCATCCTCAAGTCGGCCACCATCAGCTTCGGCCAGAACCTGGTCGCCGAGGACCTCTTCCGGGCGGAGGCCGCGGCCGCGGCGTGCGACCTGCTGCTCGCCGTGGGCTCGACGCTCGCCGTCTTCCCGGCCGCCGGCCTGGTGCCGGTCGCCGCACGGCACGGCGCAGTCGTGATCATCGTCAACGGCGACCCGACGGAGATGGATGCCCTGGCCGACGTCGTCGTGCACGGCCTCATCGGCGAGTGCCTGCCGGCGGTGGTGGAGGGATTGCCGGCGGCGGGATGACGTGCCGACGCCGGAGCCGGCTCGGCTATCCGGCGTTCTTCTCGTTCCTGGCCTTGCGCCGGGGCTTCAGGGCGAACCACCAGATGCTGGCGATGGTCCCCAGCGTCACGGCGGCGGCCGCCACCGGCTTGACGACCTTCCTCGCACCGCTCTTGGCCATGGCCGCAGACCTTACCCGGCGAGGCCGGAGGGAATGGTCTGGTCCGGGATGCGCACGATGACCTGTGCGGGGCGCTCGGGGCCGAACGCCAGCGCCAAGATGTGCTCGGCCACCCACGCCGGCGAGTTGAACCGGTGCTCCGCGGCGGCCCGGCGGAAGCGGTCCACCTCCGGGAACGAGGTACGGCCGGCGGCGCGGATGGCAACCTGCATATCGGTGTCCACGAGGCCGGGTGACACGGCGTAGGCGGCCAGCCCGTGGCGCGCCTCCTCGAGCGCCACGACGCGGGTGAGCTGGTCCACGGCCGCCTTGGATGCGCAGTAGGCGGCCCAGCCCTCGTAGGGGTTCGTGGCGGCGCCCGACGAGATGTTCACCAGCGTGCCGGTCCCCTCCCGGGCGCGCACGTGCTCGGCGAACACCGCCGTCCCGTTGAGCACGCCGGTGACGTTGACGTCGACGGTGCGGGCGATCTCGGCCGGGTCGGTGCCGGGGCCGGCGAGGGGGCCGATGGGCCCGAGCAGGCCGGCGTTGTTCACCCAGAGGTCGATGCGGCCGAATCGAGCGACGACGGTGGCGGCGAAGCGGGCGAGCGCGTCGCGGTCGGTCACGTCGGCGGCGGACAGGACCGGGGCCTCGGACGAGACGACGTGGCCGTCGTGGGCCGTCGGCCGCGTGCGGGCGGCCAGGACGGGACGGTGACGGGCGCACAGACCGAGATGCATGCCCTCGCCGGCGAAGTGCAGGGCGAGTCCCGCACCGAGTCCCCGGCTGGCGCCCGTGATGACGGCGACCCGGCCGGCGCCGGAGCCGGCGCCGGAGCCGGCGCCGGTGCCGGCGGTCATGCGCTCGTGCGGACGGGGCGGTCGGTGCGCTCGGTGCGGTACGTGGCCGCCGCCGCAACCAGCGCGTCGAACGGGCGCTGGTCCATCCCCTCCTCGGGGTGCCACTGCACGCCGAGGACGAAGCGGGCGGACGGCAGCTCGACGGCCTCGACCACGCCGTCGGCGCTGGACGCCGTGGGGACGAGGCCGTCGCCGATGTCGCGGATGGACTGGTGGTGCGAGCAGAGCACGGTGGGCATGGCACCGAAGACCTCGGCGGCGGCCGAACCCGGCACGGTCCGCACCTCGACGTCGCCGAACTGGAACGGCGCGCTGCGGTGCCCCAGGTGGCCCACCACGTCCGGCACGTGCTGGTGCAGCGTGCCGCCCAGCTCCACGTTGAGGACCTGGCAGCCGCGGCAGATGGCGAGCACCGGCAGGTCGGCCCGCAGTGCAGCGGCGAGGAGGGCGCGCTCGCTGGCGTCCCGGTTGACGTCGACGCCGCCCACCTCGGGCCCGGGATGCTCGCCGTAGGCGAGCGGGTCGACGTCGCCGCCGCCGGTGAGCACGAGGCCGTCGAGGATGTCGATGACCTCGTCGGCACCCGCTTCGGGGCCGCCGGGGCCGGTCGTGGGCGGGGGCAGGAGGAGGGGGCGACCGCCCGCCGCGGCCACCAGCTCGAAGTAGGACTCGGGCAGCACGGCGGCACGGCGCTCCCAGGAGCCCCAGTGGACGTCGGCCACATAGGTGGACAGGCCGATGAGCGGGATCACCAGCCCAGCGTATGCGGGCTGGACGCTCGGCAGCGGCGCGGCCAACATGGCGCATGCCAGGACGAGAGTTGATAGACGCAGGGATTGCCGAAGGGTCCATCGACACCGTCGTGGTGGCGTTCCCCGACATGCACGGGAGGCCCGTCGGGAAGCGGGTGACGGCGGACTTCTTCTCGTCGCACGTGGCCGAGCACGGGATCGAGGCCTGCGACTACCTGTTGGCGGTCGACGTCGACATGAACCCGCTCCCTGGATACAACTTCACCAACTGGGACACCGGCTACGGCGACGTCGTGTGCCGGCCCGACTACGCCACGGCACGCCGCATCCCGTGGCTGGAGGGGACCGCCTTCGTCATCTGCGACCTCACCGACGAGGAGGGGACGCCGGTCGAGGTGTCGCCCCGGCAGATCCTGCGGCGCCAGCTGGAGCGGGCGGCCGAGCGCGGGCTGCGGGTCTGCAGCGCGACCGAGCTCGAGTTCTTCCTCTTCAAGGACTCCTACGAGGAGGCCAGCGCCAAGGGCTGGAGGGAGCTCACGCCCCACACGTCGACCATTGAGGACTACCAGCTGCTGCAGACGGCGCGGGAGGAGTACATCCTGCGCCGCATCCGCAACGAGATGCGCGCCGCCGGCATCCCCGTCGAGTTCTCCAAGGGCGAGGCGGGGCGGGGCCAGCACGAGGTCAACGTCACCTACGACGAGGCGCTGGTGACGGCGGACCACCACCTGGTGTTCAAGAACGGGATCAAGGAGATCGCCGCGCAGGAGGGCCGCGCCGCCACGTTCATGGCCAAGTGGACCATGGACGACGTGGGCTCGTCGTGCCATGTCCACACCAGCCTGTGGGACGCCGAGAGCGGCGACCCGCTGATGGCCGACGGGTCGGGGTCGGCGTCGCACCCGAGCGGGCTGTCGACCGTCGGGCGCCGCTTCCTGGCCGGGCAGCTGCACGCGGCCCGCGAGCTGGCCTGGATGGCGGCGCCGACCGTGAACTCGTACCGCCGCTACGTGCCCGGGAGCTGGGCGCCGACGGCGGTGGTCTACGGCGAGGACAACCGGACGTGCGGCTTCCGCCTGGTCGGCCACGGGGCGGGGCGCCGGGTGGAGTCGAGGATCCCGGGGGCGGACGTGAACCCGTATCTCGTGCTGGCGGGCGCCATCGCGGCCGGCCTCTACGGCATCGACCACGAGCTCGAGCCGGGCGAGCCCTTCGCCCGCAACGCCTACGAGGCGACCGACGTGACCCGAATCCCCTCCACGCTGGTCGAGGCGATAGACGAGCTGCGCCGCTCGCCGGTCGCGCTCGAGGCGTTCGGCCCCGACGTGCGCCACCACCTCCTGAACACGGCCGAGCAGGAATGGGCGGCGAGCAACCGCTACGTGACGGACTGGGAGCTGGCCCGGAACTTCGAGCGCATGTAGGACTGGACCATGCTGCGCTCGCAACTGTGCTCGGCCGAGTCGCTGCGCTCCCCCGCCTTGCGCGCCTGGGCGGAGCGCCTGCGGCCGATGTGGGACGACGGCCGCGACGTCATGCTCCACCGCAAGATGTGGGAGTGGCTCTTCGTCGCCGAGGCGCTGCACGAGCGGGGCATGCTGGCGCCCGGGCGCTCCGGCCTCGGGTTCGGCGTCGGCCAGGAGCCGCTGGTGGCGCTCTTCGCCCACGCGGGGTGTGACCTCGTCGCCACCGACCAGCCGCACGGGTCCGCCATCGCCTCGGGCTGGACGGACTCCCAGGCGGAGTGGGCGGGGGGGCTCGAGCACCTCAACACCCACGGGCTGTGCCCCGACGAGCAGTTCGTGCGCCAGGTCCGCTACCGGGCCGTGGACATGAACGCGATCCCCTCCGACCTGCGCGGCTTCGACTTCACGTGGTCCTCGTGCGCCCTCGAGCATCTGGGGTCCCTGGCCGCCGGGGAGGACTTCGTCGTGGCGTCCATGGACTGCCTGCGGCCGGGCGGGGTGGCCGTGCACACCACCGAGTACCTGGTCTCCTCCGAGAACGAGACGGTCGAGGCGGGGGGCACCGTGTTCTACCGGCGGCGCGACATCGATGCGCTGGTGGAGCGCCTGCGGCGGGAGGGGCACGACATCGACATGGACTACCGCCTGGGGGACACCCCCGAGGACCTCCACGTGGACGTGCCGCCGTACACCGACGTCCACCTGCGCACGCAGCTCGCCGGGTACGTGACCACCTCGCTGGCGCTGATCATCACCAAGGGGACCGGCGGGGGCGGGGGGCTACGCACACTGTTCCGCCGCCCCAAGGGCTGAGCCCCGGACGGGGTGCCGGCCCCGCGACCCGGGTCGTCGGTCAGCCGGTGGGTGCGTCGTGGCGCAGCAGGCGACCGTTCAGCCGTTTGTGGATCGCCTTCGTCTTCTCGTAGAGGTTGACGAACTCCTTTATGAGGTCCCCGTAGACGGCCGCCACCGTTGGGTCGGGCTCGTAGGTGGCCTTGACCTGCACGGTGGCGGGGATGTCGTCGACCGTGATGTGGCCGAGGGCCAGGAGGGTGAGGAGCCCGGCGCCGCGCACGTTGGCCAGGACCGGGTCGGCGATCTGGCGGATGGTGCGCCCGGTGGCGTCGGCGTGGATCTGGGACCACAGGTCGGAGTTGGCGCCTCCGCCCACGAAGGCCAGCGACTCGAAGGGCCGTCTGCAGAACTTCTCGACGGCGCCGAGCAGCCAGGCCGAGTTGAGGGCGACCCCCTCGAACACGGCCCGCACCATGTCCGAGCGGGTGGACGACAGGGAGAGGTTGTGGAAGCCGCCGCGGATGGTGTGGTCGTCGACGGGCGACCGCTCGCCGTTCAGCCAGGGGGTGAACAGCACGCCGTGCGACCCGGCCGGCACCGACGACGCCATGTCGTTGAGGGTGGCGAAGAAGCCGTCGGGTACGGCGCCGTCGCCGGACAGCGCGTCGCCGGGGAAGAGCAGGTTGTCGCGCAGCCAGGTGAGGCAGGCGCCGCCCGTCTCGTGCTCGTCGGCCAGCAGGTAGCGGCCCGGGATGCCCGAGGGGATGGACGCGATGTTGGTCAGGGCGTCGGTCTTCTTGAACGGCACGTGGCAGCTGATCCAGCTGGACGTGCCGATGTAGAGATGCCCGGCGTAGTCCGCCACCGCGCCCGAGCCCACGGCGGCCGAGTGGAGGTCGCCCGTGCCGGTGACGACGGGCGTGCCCGCCAGCAGGCCCAGCTCCGCGGCGGGCCCCGGGGCCAGCCCCCCGAGCACGCTGCCGGTGGGCACGAGGTCGGGCAGCTTGGAGCGCTCGAGGCCGGCCAGCTCGATCAGGCCGTCGTCATATGAGATCGCACCGATGTCGCGGTTGTCGGTCACCCAGTACCCGGTGATCGAGTCGTGCGAGGCCCGGGCCAGCCCGGTGAGGCGCAGGTTGAGGTAGTCGACGGGCTCGAGGAAGACCGCGGCGGCGGCATAGACGTCGGGGCGGTGCTGGCGCAGGAAGTGGATGTGCCCGACGGGGTCCTTCCCCGACAGGCTCGGGATCCCGCCGGTGCGCCGGACCCAGCGCGCCAACTTAGTCGGCGAGTAGCCCTGGACGTTGAGCGTGCCGCGGACGGTCTCGCGGACCGCGCCGGCGCCCCTCGAGTCCATCCAGATGATGGCGGGACCGATCGGCTCGCCTGCGCCGTCGACGGGCACCGTGCCCATCCACTGCGAGGTGCACCCGATGCCGACCACCCGCTCGGGGGGCGCGCCGCTGTCGGCCAGGGCTCGCCGGGCGCAGGACACGACGGCGTCCCACCAGGCGCTGGGCGACTGCTCGGCTCCCCCGTCGTCGGTCAGGTCGACGCCGACCGCCTGGAAGGCGTGGGCGGCGATGCGGCCGGTGGCCGACAAGAGCGCGACCTTGGGTCCACCCGTCCCGAGGTCGACGGCCATGACGTACGTGTCCTCGGGGCTCGTCGCGATCTCGTCCGGTCGGGTGGGCATGGCCGCGAAGCGTACCCAGCGCCCGCACCGGGGAGCGGCCCGGCGGACGGCCCTGTCGGGGGGGCCGCCGCCGGACCCGGGGGTCAGCCGGCCAGGCCGGCCTCGACCTCGATCTCGATCACGACCTTGTTGCCGACCACGACGCTGCCGTCGAGCAGCGAGTGGTTGAAGCTGACGCCGAAGTCGCGCCGGTCGATCTCGCCGGTGGCGGAGAAGGCCACGACCGTCTTTCCCTCCTGCATGGAGGGACCCTCGCCCAGGAACTCCAGGTCGAAGTCCACGGACTTGGTGACGCCCCGGATGGTGAGGTCACCGGTCAGCACCCAGTGGGTGTCGTCGACCCTCTTCAGCCCGGTGCTCTTGAGCGTCAGCGTCGGATGGTTCGGGACGTCGAGGAAGTCGTTGGTGCGCAGGTGGTCGTCACGCTGCGCCTGGTTGGTGTGGATGCTGGCCGCCTGCACGACCGCGTCCAGGGTGGAGTCCTCGGGGTTCTCGGCCACCGTGAAGGTGCCCGATACATCGGTGAAGCGGCCCCGGACCTTGGTGCCGATGAGGTGGCGGGCGACGAACCCGACCTCGGTGTGCGCCGGGTCGATGGCGTAGGTGCCGGCCTTGGGAAGGGTGGCGGTGCTTGCTGTAGTGGTCATTTGGTTGCTCTCCTCGGTTGATCTGCTCAATGTTGACAGTATAGTATCTGACTATACAGATACTTGTCAATCAGCGAAACTAGGGCTGCACATGGTTTTCGGGGAAGACTGCGAGATATGGGAACGGTGACCAGGCCGGCGAAGGGCGATGACGGCGAGCTGGTGGAGGCGGGGCCGGGCACCGGGACCTGCGGCATCCTCGGCCAGATGGACGACGAGCGGATCCAGCTCATGGGGCTCATCGTCCGCACCAACCGCCGCCTCAGCGACTCCCTCGGGCGCGAACTCGAGCAGTCGGTCGGCATCCCGCTGGTCTTCTTCGACGTCCTCATCCACGTCGGGGCCGCGCCGGACGGCCGGCTCACCATGAGCACCCTCAGCGCCGACGTCTCCCTCACGACGGGCGGCGTCACCCGTCTCGTCGACCGCATGGTCGAGGCGGGCCTGGTGGCGCGGCAGAACTGCCCGAACGACCGCCGCAGCATCCATGTCGTGCTGACGCCCCAGGGCCGGTCGACGTTGGAGAGGGCGATCGCCGCCCACGTCGACAGCATCGACCGCCATCTGATCGCCCACCTGGACGCGAGCGACCGTGCCGCACTGGCCATGGTGCTGACCAAGGTGCTCGACGCCGGCTGCTAGCTGTGACTGGCTCGTCGACCGGCTGACCGACTAGGCCTCGGACCCGCCCTCGACCTTCTCGATCCATATCCGGACGGGCCCGGTGAGCAGCTCGTCGTCGAGCTCCAACACCGTGCCCTCGGGACCGTCGGGACCGGGGCCGGGGCCGGGGCCCGACACGATCTCGACCGCCAGCACCTCCCGCGCGATGTAGTCGAAGTGCTCGGCCACGGCGTCGAGACCCTGGACGTACAGCCTGATCCGGTCGGACACCTCCAAGCCGCTCGTCTTGCGCAGGTCCTGCACGAGTCGTACGACCTCGCGGGCCAGCCCCCGCGTGCGCAGCGCGTCGTCGAGGGTGAGGTCGAGCGCGACCACCTCGCCGCCCTCACGGGAGACGGCGAAGCCCTGCTGGCCCCGGACGCGGAGCTGCACGTCGTCGGGCGACAGCTCGACCGGCTCGCCGCCGACGACCACCGTGACGGACTGGCCCGCCTCGAGTGCCGCCGCGGCCGCGGCGCCGTCGAGCTGGGCCAGCGCCGGCTTCAGCTCCTTGACGCGCTCCCCCAACCGGGGGCCGAGGGTGCGGAAGTTCGGCACGAGCTCGAACGAGATCACGTCGCTGAGCTCGTCCGCCGTGTCGATCTCGTCCACGTTGAGCTCGTCGGCGACGATGTCGCGCAGTATCTCGGGCGCGTCGGCGGGCAGGAAGACGAGGGCGCGCGCCAGCGGCTGGCGCACCTTGACCGACGCCTCGCTGCGGGCGGCGCGGCCCAGCGAAGTCAGCCGCCGGGCGAGCGCCATCCTCGCCTCGAGCTCGGGATCGATGAGGGCCGTGTCCGCCACCGGCCAGTCGGCCAGGTGCACCGAGTCGCCGTCGCCGTCGCCGTCGCCGTCGCCGGCGCCGGTCAGGCGGCGCCACATGGCGTCGGACAGGAACGGGCACATCGGCGCCAGCAGGAGCGACAGCGTCGTCAGGACGCCGTGCAGCGTCGCCTGCGCGGCCAGGGTGTCGCCGGGGGGCGCGTCAGGGTCGGTGCGCCAGAAGCGGCGGCGGCTGCGGCGGACGTACCAGTTGGAGAGGTCATCGACGAGGTCGCCGACGGCCGTGGCGGCGTTGAGCGGCTCGTAGCCGCGCAGGCCGTCGGTCACGGCGACCGTTGTGCTGGCGAGGCGGGACAGGATCCAGCGGTCGAGCGGGCCCCGGTCGGCGGCGGCGGGCACGGCCGGGTCGGCGGGGTCGAAGCCGTTCAACGACGCGTAGGTCGAGAAGAAGCTGAACGTGTTCCACAGCGTGAGCAGCAGGTCGCGCATGGCGGTGTCGATGGCGCCCAGCGTCGCCCGCGTCGGCGTCCACGGCGATCCCTGGCTGAACATCCACCACCGCATGGCGTCGGCGCCCCGCGTGTCGAGGATCTTCCAGGGGTCGATGATGTTGCCCAGCGACTTGGACATCTTGCGGCCGTCGGCGTCGACGATGTGGCCGAGGCAGACGACGTGGCGGTAGGGGCTCTCGCCGAACACCAGGGTGTTGATGGCCAGCAGCGAGTAGAACCAGCCCCGGGTCTGGTCGATGGCCTCGGAGATGAAGTCGGCCGGGAAGGTGAACGCCTCGGCCGAGCCCGGGGCGTGCGGGTAGCCGACCTGGGCCGCCGGCATGGAGCCCGAGTCGAACCAGGCGTCGATCACCGGCTCCACCCGCCGCGACACCGCCAGCTCGTCGTCGGAGAGGTCCGGCCCCTGGCCCGCCTCCGCGTCGGCGGCGCACGTCGAGCAGGTGAACGTCACCTCGTCGATCGTGGGGCGGTGGGGGTCGATCCCGGTCACGTCGCGCCCGCACAGGTCCGAGAGCTCGGCCAGCGACCCGACGCAGCGCACGTGGCCCCGCCCGCAGCGCCAGATCGGCAGGGGCGTCCCCCAGTAGCGGTCCCGGGACAGCGCCCAGTCCACGTTGTTCTCGAGCCACTCCCCGAAACGGCCGTCCCGGATGTAGGCGGGGTGCCAGTCCACCGTCTCGTTGGCCGCCAGCAGGTCGTCCTTGCGGGAGGACGTGGCGATGTACCAGCTCGGCTTGCCCCAGTAGATGAGCGGGGTGCGGCAGCGCCAGCAGTGCGGGTACGAGTGGACGAAGGGGAAGCGGCGGACGAGGAGACCCGCCGCCTCCAGGCGGTCGTTGATGTCGTGGTTGGACTCCCGCACGTCGCGCCCGGCCAGCCACCCGATGGCGTCGGTGAAGCGGCCGTCGGGGCCGACCGGGTTCAGCGAGGGCAGGCCGTTCTCGCG
>CAYWDQ010000065.1:0-15157 GCA_964457065.1 uncultured Acidimicrobiaceae bacterium
GGAAGAAGTGCTCCATGTCCAGCGAGTTGCGCGCCTCGGGGCGGTTGATGGTGATGGTCACGACGTGGTCGTCACCCGTGGCGTAGTCGATCGACATGTGCTCCGGTGCGTCAGGCCTTCTGGCCGAGACGCGTCGAGAAGCTGCTGACGCTCACGATGCCCTGCTCGTTGACCGACGTCTGCCCGCGGGCCCGGCTCACGAGAGCGGTGTCGACGTCGGACGCCTCGGCCCGCAGGGCCTCCACCGTGCACTTCTCACGCGGCCGCACGCTGAAGGGGTCGAACTGGAAGTGCTTCATGGCGTTGAGGTGGGTGATCTTGTCGATGTCGGTGTCCGACACGCCGTCGAGGTACTTCATGAGCGCCTCGGGCGACTGGGGCCACGTCGAGTCCGAGTGCGGGTAGTCGCACTCCCAGGTGATGTTGTCGATGTTCAGGTACTCCCGGCTCTGCACGCCGAAGGCGTCGTCGATGAAGCAGGTGATGACCCGGTCCTTGAAGACCTGGCTCGGCAGCTGGTCGCCGAAGTCCTGGCCCGTCCACTTGTGGTGGTGCTCGTACACGTAGTCGATGCGCTCCAGCGCGTAGGGGATCCACCCGATGCCGCCCTCGGAGAGGGCGAAGCGCAGGTCCTTGTACTTGCGAAGGATGGGCGACCAGACGAGGTCGGCGGCCGCCTGCACCATGTTGATGGGCTGCAGGCTGATCATCACGTCGATCGGCGCGTCGATCGAGGTCATGAGGATCTGCGACGACGAGCCCAGGTGCATGCACACGACGGTGCCCTCGTCGGCGCACGCCGTCCAGAAGGGATCCCAGTGCTCGCTGTGCAGCGAGGGCCAGCCGAGCTTCTCGGGGTTCTCGGAGAAGGTGACGGCGTGGCAGCCCTTCTCGGCCACCCGGTGCACCTCCTCGGCCCCGAGCTCGGGATCCCAGATGACGGGGATGGAGAGGGGGATGAAGCGACCTGGTTCGGCGCCGCACCACCGGTCGATGTGCCAGTCGTTGTAGGCGCGCACCATGGCTCTCGCCTCGTCCTTGTCCTGACGCCGGGCGAAGAGCTGGCCGCAGAACTGGGGGAACGAGGGGAAGCACATGGAGCCCAGCACGCCGTTGACCGACATGTCGCGCACCCGCTCGTGCACGTCGAAGCAGCCGACCCGCATGTCCTCGAGCGACGTGGGCTCGATGCCGTACTCCTCGGGCGGCCGGCCCACGACGGCGTTCAGGCCGACGTTGGGGATCGTGTTGCCGTCGTAGACCCAGACGTCGGTCCCGTCCTCCTGGCGGATGAGCTTGGGCGCCGCATCCTGGTACTTGGCCGGCAAGAGCCCGTCGAACATGCCGCGAGGCTCGATCACGTGGTCGTCGACGCTGACCAGGATCATGTCTTCCGTGCGCATCTGCTTCCGTCCTCCCCGGTGTCGTTCCCTGACACTCGTGTCATCCACTCTAGGCACCTCCGCCGAGGCGTGCGAGACAGGGCGCGCGGCCGCCGACGCGGCCGCCCGCCGTCCTGCTCGTGCTCGCGCCGGTTCAGGCGGAGTTCACGCGCCGGCCACCTGCAGTTCGGGTTCGAGGTGGGCGGCGCCGTCCCCGGCACCGGGGGCGCACAGCCCGCGGCGGGGGAGGATGATGTCGTCGATGAGGCCGTAGTCGCGGGCCTCGCCCGCGGTCATGTAGCGGTCCCGGTCGATGTCCTGCGCCACCTGCTCGACCGGTCGTCCGGAGTGGTGGGCCATGATCTCGGACATCCGGCGGGTGAGCGAGAGCACCTCGCGCAGCTGGATCTCCATGTCCGAGGGGGCGCCCCTGGTCCCCGCCGAGCCCTGGTGGATCATGATGCGCGCGTTGGGCAGGGCGAAGCGCTTCCCGGCCGCGCCGCCCGAGAGGATCATGGCGGCGGCGGACATCCCCATGCCGACGCAGATGGTCGACACGTCGGGCTCGACGTGCTGCATGACGTCGTAGATCGCCATGCCCGCGTAGGCGACGCCGCCGGGGGAGTTGATGTAGAGGTAGATGTCGCGCTCCGTGTTCTGGGCCTCGAGGAAGAGCATCTGGGAGATGATCAGGTTGGCCACCTGATCGTCGACCTCCTGGCCCAGGAACACGATGCGCTCGCGCAGCAGCTGCGAGTAGATGTCGAAGGCGCGGTCACCCCGGTTCCCCTCCTCGATCACCGTGGGGACGAGGACGCTGTGCAGCGGGTGGTGGGTGCTCGGGCTGTGGGGGCTCGGGCTGTGGGGGCTGTGTGGGCTCATTGCGGTGCGCTCCTCGTGCTCGGTCCCGCCGTGCTCGGCGGGGTCCTTCCCTCGGCGGGGTCCTTCCCACGTTATATCAAATGTGAGATAATCAGCGCGTGAGCGCACGCCACCATCCCACCGTGTTCCCCGGCTTCCGGGAGATGGCGGAGCGCCGGCACTCGGTGTCGGGGCAGCTGACCTCGCTGCGGCGGGAGATGGGCCTGTCCCAGGCCGAGGTGGCGGCCCGCATGGGCACCTCGCAGTCGGCCGTGGCCCGCTTCGAGGCGGGCGAGCTCGACGCCCGCCTCTCGACCGTGGAGCGCTACACGACGGCGCTCGGGGCGCGGCTCGAGTGGAGGATCGAACATGAGTGAGGTGGGGCCGGGACCCGAGTCGCTCTCCGAGTCGCTCTCCGAGTCGCTGGCCCGGCGGCTCCTGGCCGAGCGGGTGGTGCTGCTCCATGGCCCGCTCGACGACCTGTCGGTCACCCGTGTCTCGGCGGAGCTGATGACGCTCGATGCGGAGGGGGACGACCCCGTGACGCTGCGCGTCGACTGTGGGGAGGCTGGCCTCGCTCCCGCGCTCACGCTCATGGATGTGATCGAGCTCATGGGTGTACCGGTGCGGGCGCTGTGCCTCGGGCAGGTGGGGGCCGGTGCGATCGGAGTGGTGGCCGTCTGCGCGCACCGCGCCGCCATGCCGAGCACCCGGTTCTTGCTCCGCGAGCCCACCACCTCCATGGAAGCCCACGTGCGCAACATGGCCCAGTGGGCCGAGCTGCGGGCCGGGGAGCGGCGACGCTTCTGCGAGCGGGTGGCCGGCGCCGTGGGCAGGCCGGCGGACAGCGTCGAGGAGGACCTGCAGCGCGGCCGGTTCCTCAGCGCGGCCGAGGCCGTCGACTACGGCATCGTCGACGAGGTCTGCCGGCCCGAGGCCCCGATCCGCCGGCTGCCGGGCGCCGGGTCGCCGCCCATGGGGTTCCGGCCCCTGCGCTGAACCGGCGGCGAGGCGAGGCCGAGACCCGTGCCGGGCCTGCCCGAGACCCGGCCGGGCCTGCGTGTCTACGATGCGGCGATGACCGCAGCGGCAGAGTCACCGGCACCCGGACCCGCCCCCGGACCCCGGCTGCCGCCCCTGGCCGCCGGCGAGTGGGATTCGCGGCTGATCAGGGTGCTCGAGCAGTCGCCCGGCGGGACGGACGAGCCGATGCACATCTTCACCACCCTGGGCCGGGCCGACCCGGAGCTGTTCCGCCGCTGGCTCGCCTTCGGCGGGGCGCTGCTCTCCGGGCGCCTCCCGGGCCGGCTGCGCGAGCTGGTGATCCTGCGCACCGCCTGCCGCTTCGGCGGGCGCTACGAGTGGGCGCAGCACATCGAGATCGGTGAGGCCGAGGGCGTCACGCCGGCCGAGCTGGCCGCCCTCGGCGGCCGCGCTCCCGCCGACCTCGATGCCGTCCCGTGGGCCCCCCTGGAGCGGGCCGCGCTGCGTGCGGTCGACGAGACGGCGGACGACGGCGCGGTCGCGGACGCCACCTGGGACGCCCTCGATGCGCAGCTGGACGAGGGCGAGCTCATTGAGCTCCTCATGTTGATCGCCCACTACCTCATGCTGACGAACGTGCTGCGCTCGCTGCGGATTCAGCTCGAGCCCCGGGCCGAGGCGCTGGCGCGCCGCGTGCCGGGCGGCCCGGCCGACTGAGGGGCGGACGAGCGTGCGCGCGCCGGTGATCCGATGAGCCTGCTCCTCCGGGACCGGTGCATCACCGTCGTGGGCGCCGGGACCCAGCCCTCTCGCGACCCCGACGCGCCTGTGGGCAACGGCCGCGCCATCGCCGTGCGCGCCGCCCGGGAGGGGGCGTCGGTGGTCTGCGTCGACCGCGACGAGGCCGCCGCCGAGGAGACCTGGCGCATCATCACCGAGGAGGGCGGCACGGCGGCCGTCGTGGTCGCCGACGTCACGACCGAGGAGGGGTGCCGCCTGGCGGTGTCCGAGGAGCCCGGTCTGGCCCCCGACGGGCTGGTGCTCAACGTGGGCACCGGATTCGGCATGGGCGTGGCCGGCACGTCGCCCGACGACTGGGACCGGACCTTCGCGATCAACCTGCGCGCCCACTTCATGCTGGTGCGCCGCGCCCTGGTCACCCTGCCCGATGGCGCGTCCATCGTCTTCATGGGCTCGGTGGCCGGCCTCCGGCCCGGCAGCCGCATCCCCGCCTACGACGCCTCCAAGGCGGGCCTCATCGGCCTCAGCCGCCACGTCGCCGTGGAGGGCGCCCGGCGCGGCATCCGGGTCAACGTGCTCGCCCCCGGGCTGATCGACACGCCACTCGGGCGTGCCGCCTCCGCCGGCCGGCCGTCGCGCACGCGCTCGCCGGTGCCGCTCGGCCGCCAGGGCACCGCGTGGGAGGTGGCGTCGGCCGCCGTGTTCCTGCTCTCCGACGAGGCGAGCTACATCACCGGGCAGGTGCTGGCTGTTGACGGGGGGCTGACGCTCGTATGAGCGCGCACTCGGCGCATGCCCGCTCCGGGCCGAGCGCCGCCGCCCGCGCACCGCGCCTGGGCCGGCGCACGGCGCGTTTCAACCGCGCCGTGACCAACAAGGTCTCCATCCACGTGGCCGGGTGGGCGCCGGGCCTGGGCATCGTGACGCACGTCGGCCGTCGCTCCCGCACGGTGTACCGCACGCCGGTCAACGTGTTCCCCACCAAGGACGGGTTCCGCTTCGCCCTCACCTACGGTCGGGATGCCGACTGGGTGCAGAACGCCCTCGCCCATGGGGCGGTGCGGCTCGCCACTGGGGGCAAGGAGTACGAGCTGACCGAGCCCGAGCTCGTCCACGACCCCCACCGCCAGCACGTCCCGTGGCTGGCCCGGGGGATGCTCCGCCTCGTGCGCGTGTCGGACTTCCTCGACTTCCGGCGCGCCGGCTAGCTCCGGCCCCGATCCGGGGGGTCATCCCTCTACGAGCTTTGCCCTGGTGGGGACGATGTTGCAGGATCGGGGCAACCTTTTGGGCCGGGCGAGGGGTTGAGTAGGTGTGATGGAGACACGAGGGCGGCCCGGACCGTGAGGCGGCGCACCGCCGCCCGGCACCCCCGGTCCCGGCAGGAGTTCGAGCACTTCGTCGCCGACCACGTCGACGGGCTGCTGCGGGCGGCGTACCTGATCACCTGGGACTTCGCCGAGGCCGAGGACCTCGTGCAGGAGTGCCTCTTTCGCGTCGCCCGCCGATGGCCCCGTGTGCGAGCCATG
Source organism: uncultured Acidimicrobiaceae bacterium (assembly GCA_964457065.1). GTDB lineage: Bacteria > Actinomycetota > Acidimicrobiia > Acidimicrobiales > RAAP-2 > Bog-473. The sequence goes on from CAYWDQ010000065.1 coordinate 5,498, forward strand.
GAGCATTCCAACGCCTATGCACGGAAGGTGCTCGTGAACCTCGCCCTCGACGAGGGGAGGCGTCGCACCCGGCAGCGCTCCGAGCTGGCCCTGTCTGGTGCTCGTGCGGTCGAGCAGCACGAGGACGAGGCGGCGGTGCGGGTGCTCGGCTGGGTCGAGACCAACACGGATCTGACGACCGCGCTGGGCCGGCTGGCACCACGCCAGCGCGCCACCCTCGTGCTGCGCTACTTCGACGACCTGTCGGAGGCGCAGGTGGCCGAGGTCATGGGTTGCTCGGTCGGCACGGTCAAGAGCACCACCTCGCGCGCGGTGCAACGGCTGCGCGAAGAAGTGATGGCGACAGAAGACACGGAAGCCAAGGACACGGAAGCCAAGGACACGGAAGCCAAGGACACGGAAACCAAGGAAGGGAGCATCACACGATGAAGACCGAGTTCGAAGCCGAGCTGAGCGAGGCGTTCGCCGCACGCGCTGCCCGCGTGCCGGTGGTCGCGTCCTCCCGACTGCGCTCCATCGACTACGAGCCGCGCGAGCGCACGCTGCGTGCCCCGGTGATCGGTGTGGGCGCATTGGCGGGTGCCGCGGCAGCGGGCAGCGCCCTGGTCGTCGTGCTGGGCGGCTCGACTCCCGCCTACGCCGGATGGAGCGCGACGCCGACGTCGCCCGCGGCGCCGTCGCCCGCGGCAGACGCCAGCTGTCAGAGTCAGCTCTCCAGTACGCAGGGGTCCGCCGGCGCCATTGGCTCCGGTGCCTGGCAGAACGTCCTGACCGACGTGCGGGGACCGTTCACGGTCGCGCTCTTCCAGAACGACGGTGCGTACGCAGCGTGCTTCATCAGCACCTCCTTCACGGAGATCAACCAGGTCTCGGCGGGCGGCGGACAGGGCGAGCAGGAGAACTCCGTGGGCGTGCAGCGCCAATCCGGCAGCGTGTCCGGCGGCGGTTCATCCCCGGCGAGCGGGTTGTCGAGCACGGTGGTCGATGGGACCAGCTCCGGCGACCTCCCGCAGGTCACGCAGACCCACCTGTCCATCTCGGGCGATGGGCCCTACACGCTGGTGGAGGGTCGCACGGCGTCGGGCGTCACCGGCGTCACGCTCGTTCGCGACGACGGGCAGGACGTGGTGGCCACGGTGGACGACGGATGGCTCGTCGCCTGGTGGCCCGGCACCGCCACTGCGACGTCGGCCCAGGTGAGCACCCAGTCGGGTACGACGAGCGAGGCTCTCGTGCCTGCGCTCAGGAACCCGGTCCCTCCGCCCTCTTTGCCGGGATCGTGCACCTCGGGTGGCCCCGCCGTCAGCTGTCGTGCCTCGAATGGCTCCACCGGCAACAGCGGCAACAGCGCCACCACCGGGAACAGTGGCAACAGCGGGGGCTGATCAGGCGATCATCTCCATGCGCAGGCCGGTCGCGTCCAGCTCACCTCCGAGCCGGACGTGGGCCCGCGCCACGTAGCGGCGTGCGGTCCACACCCCGATCAGCGCGTCGAGCACGTCGTCGGACGCCGCCCCCGGCGGAGGCTTCCGGACGAGCTCTTCGACATCACCGAAGACTGCTTCGAGCGCACTCGCGCGTTCGGCCCGGCCCGCCGCAGTCATCTTGTAGGCGCGCATAGGGGCACCGGCGAGGAAGGCGAAGCTGAGCTCGGGGCACATCTCGAAGACATGGGCCTGGCGTTGCGGCGTGACGAGCTCGTCGACCTGCTGGATCTTGGGCAGGATGTTGAACAGTTGTCTCGAGATCTTCTTGCCGCAGGCGACCTCCGATCGCGCGCAGGCTTCCTCGTAACTGGTGGCACCGAGCACGCTGCGCACCGGTGCGGGGAAGACGGAGCTCCGGCGGGCGCCGAGCAGTCGCCGGGCCTCGGTGTCGCACGCCCGGGGCCCGTGCGGAGGGAGGCCGACCGGGATGTCGATGGCCGCCGCGGCAATGCGTCCGGGCTTCAGCTCGGCGAAGACGCTGGCGAGGTCGGCGATCACTGTGACCTCGAGAACCGCGACGGCGGTCCCCGCCGCCCCGGCCACAGGCCCTTCCGCGGGTGCGGCGACGACCACCCACCCCGCACGGCAGCCGTCGACGCCGGCGACCAGGGTCTCGCGTTCGTCCGTCACCGTCGCGCGGTCGGTCAGCCCGGCCGGATCAGGGTCCGCCGGCCGCGCTGATCGGACCGTTCAGGTGGGTGCTCGACATGTCGCCCGCGTCCGGCGTCCCTGCGGGCCGCGAGGCCGACGCAGAAGCCGCCCAAGAGCCCGACGAAGGTGAGATGCCAGTCGAAGTCGAACGCGCCTCCGACCGCCCAACACACCAACCCTGATGTGGCGCAGGAAGAGAGCACGTCGAAGCGTCTCGCAACGCGCGCCGTCGCAGCGCCCGTGAGAAGCAGGAGGGCCAGGCCGATGGCGCCGCCGTCGGCGGCGACCTGGAGGTACTCGTTGTGGGCGAAATGGGCGTAGGTCCCGTCCGCCGCGTGGAACGTCAGGAGGTGGTCGGGCCCGACCCCGAAAAGTGGGTCTGACCTCCACTGATGTAGCGCGGCCCACCACTCGCTGGCGCGGTCCTGGTCGCTCGGCGACAGGGCGCGCACACCGATCTCGTGGTGCAGAACGGCCACGGCGGCCACGAGCAGCGCGGCGGCGATCACGGCCAGGACCACCCGTGTGGCCGAGGAGGCCCGCCACGAGCCGAAGTCCGGCCGGGCCACGGCGGAGACGACCGAGGCGGCGACCACCACGGCGGCGAGCCAGGGCACGGCGGAGGTGTCGGGCGAGGACGCGACGGCTGCGATGCCGAGCGCGACACCGGCGGCCAGGGGCACTGCGAAGCGGACGTAACGGTGCCAGGGCACGAGCAGGCAGGCGCACGCGAAGGCCACGTAGGCACCACGGCTCTGGGTGGCCAGCAGCCCGCCGGCGCAGAGACAGACGGTGACGCGCACCAGCGGGGGGCTCAGCTCCACGCCGAGCGCCACCAAGAGGCACACGCCGAGAACGAGCCCGGCCGCATCGGAATAGGTCAGCGTCGTCGAGATGCGCCAGAGCGTCTGTGTCGGTATGGCCATCGGGTACCAACGCCAGACCAGGCCGGCGAAGCCGACCAGCGCCCCGGCGGCCCCGAGGCACGCCACGGCGAGAGCGGCCACCTCGCGCGCCCGGCCGACCAGCGGGCGCACCGCGACGAATGCTGCGGCGAAGGCGAGCATGCTCGCACCGAGGGGCAGGAAGCTCCGGATCGTCTCTGCGGTGAGCGCGCGGACGAACCACCACAGGGCCAGCAGCACGATGCTGCCGACGAGGAGCATGGAGCGGCGGTCGGGCGGCACGAGCACCATGCCGATGACGAGCACGACGATCGACGCCAAGGCGACGACGAGCGCGTCGGAGGGCCAGAAGCCCCCGTCGCGGATTCCCTCCACCACGAGGAGGCCGAAGAGGACGGCCGCGAGGATCCACTCACGCTGCCTCTGTGTCGTCGGTGCCCCGGGTGCCCCGGGTGCGCCGCTCGCGCCGTGCCGCTGGTCGGTGGTCATCGGTCTCCTCGGCGTCCTCCCCGCAGGCTCCGGTCGATGCAGTCCGCTCAGCCCAGCCGGGCCACGTTGAGCTGGTCCTGCGGCGTGAGGGTGACGCGCCGCCCGATCAGCTCGTCCACCTCGACGGAGCGCAGCACGTCGGGCCCCCCGTCCAGCACGGCGTAGCAGCGCCCGCCCCCGAGGAGGTCGCAGACGAGCAGCGCCCGCTCCGGTTCGCCGTCGCGCCCGTGCAGCACCGAGTAGGTCGCGACGGTCGCCGGGCCCGATGGCGAGGCCACGATCCGGACCGGCGCGCTCTCCGCAGCGAACGGTGCCGGGTCGGCCACCACGCCGTCGCCGGGGTCGGTCGACCACACCCCGTAGGCGTGCTTCTGCATGTGCATGCCGACGCCGCTGACGACGCCGCAGGAGCCGGGGTCGTCGCGCAGGGTCTCGGCCATGGCCGCGAGCGAGTGGGTCATGTAGTTCGAGCCCGGACCGCCGTGGTAGGGCAGGCCGCCGGTCTGGGTCACCGCGCCGGCGCGGGGGTCGTCGGGACCGATCCCGAGGGCGTCGAGCGCGAAGCAGACGGAGCTGGCGAAGCAGGAGTAGAGGTCGAGATGGGCGACGTCGTCGGTGCCGATGCCGGCGCCCGCCAGCGCGGCGGAGGCGGCGGCGGCCATGGCGGGGGAGCGCCACAGCTCGGGGTGCCCGGCCACGTGCGACGGGTCCTCGGCATAGCCCCAGCCGCGCAGGTACACCCGCCGCTCCTCGGGCACCCCCAGCGCGTCAGCCTTCTCCGCGCTGGCCAGCACCAGGGCGGCCGCCATGTCGACGTCCATGATCGCGGTCATCAGCTTCGTGTACGGGTAGGCGACCATGCGGTTGTCCGGGGTCGGCGTGACGATCTCGTCCGCGCCACGCGCCACGGGGAACCACGCGTGCGGGCTCCGTGCGGCGACCACGGTCATGGGCGCCATGACCCGTCCCAGCGCGGCGCGGTGGTCGTCGAGCGCCCAGCCGCCGTGGGCCCGGCGGGCGTTGTCGAACAGGGCGAAGGTGAGATAGGCCTCGAAGACCGAGTGGCTGATCTCGGAGGGGTCGAAGTCCATGTCCATCGGGAAGGGCCGCTTCTCCGCCGCCTTGTTCGACCATTGCGGACGCTCGCCGGCCTTCTTGAGGCGGCGGACGGTGGCCAGTGCCTCCGCGCCGGTGATCAGGGCGAGGTCGAGGCCGCCTGCCCTGATCTCCCGTGCCGCCTCGGTGGCGCGCACGTGGGGCACCGACCCGCCGATGCCCGTGTAGCGCCGGCGCCGGGGCGCCGCACCCAGCCGCTCGGCCAGCCGGGCCACGGGGTCGTCGTACTGCCAGGACTGCGAGTAGACGACGTCGATGCTCTCGAGCCCGTGGAGAATGGCGGTCCCGTCGCCGGTGCCGGCGTCGTCCGCCGCGTCCCGGGCCGTCCGCTCCCACATGTCCAGCGGCTCGGGCGCGGGCTCGCTCGCGATGCCGACGTCGAAGGGGTGCCAGGTGTGGCGCGCCGCGCCGATGATGCAGGTGGCGCGGGGGTCGGCGAGGGTGCTCAACGTTCGGCCTTCGACACAGCGGTGTCAGGAGCGCGACTTGCCGGGCATGGCGATGGCCCGGTCGGCGATGATGTTCTTCTGGATCTCGGTCGACCCGCCGCCGATCGTCGAGTAGCGCTGGAAGGCGTACAGGCGCGTCCACTTCCCCCGGTCGACCGCGTCCGGCCCGCCGCGGGCGAGCGCACCGGCCGGGCCGAGCAGGTCGACGGCGAGCTCGGCGAGCGTCTGCGCCATGGACGACCACGAGAGCTTGGCGAAGGGCACCTCGGGCCAGTTCCGCTCGCCCTTCATGATCTTGCTCAGCGCCCGCAGCGACAACAGGCGCGCCAGCTCGATCTCCGTCCACACCTTCGCGATGCGGTCACGCAGCGACGGGTCCTCGAGGGCCTCGGGGTTGACCGACTTGGCCGCGACGACCACGGCGCGCAGGTCGGCGGAGAGGATGGCGATCTGCGAGGCGATGCCGACGCGCTCGTAGCCGAGGGTGCCCATGGCGACCATCCAGCCGGCGCCCTCGTCGCCGAGGCGCCACTTGGCCGGGATGCGCACATCGGTGAAGAAGATCTCGTTGAAGAGCTCCTCGCCGGCCATGTCACGGATCGGCCGCACGTCGATCCCCGGCGTCTTGAGGTTGAGGATGAAGGCCGTGATCCCCTCGTGCTTCTTGCCGCGCTCGATCGCGGTCGGGTCCGTCCGCAGCAGGAACAGCCCCCACGTCGCCAAGTGCGCCGAGCTGATCCAGATCTTCGAGCCGTTCACGACGTACTCGTCGGCGTCCGCGTCGTAGATCGCCGTCGTGCGCAGGTTGGCGAGGTCGTTGCCCGCCATCGGCTCGCTGAACCCCTGGCACCAGTGCTCCTCCGCCTCGAGGATGGAGGGCAGCCACTGCGCCTTCTGCTCCTCGGTGCCCCAGGCGATGATCATCGGCCCGATCTGCCAGATCCCGTTCGTGTTGAACATGCCCGGGGTGCGGTACTCGGCCATCACCTCGGAGTAGAGGAGGCGCTGCATGGCGTTGATCGTCCGCCCCTGCGCGTACTCGGGGCCCCAGTGGATGGCGGCCCACCCGCCCTCGTGCAGCTTGCGCTGCCACTTCTGGCGCCGCCGTTGGCTCGCCTCGCCGCTCAGGCTTGCATCGTCCCCGAGGGACTCGGCCTCCAAGAAGGGCGGCAGGTTCTCGTCCAGCCACGCCCGGAGCTCGTCGCGGAACTTCTCGTCCTCGGGTGCCAGGGCAAAATCCACGGGGGAAGGGTATCCGACCGCCGTGTACTGTGACGCCGGTGTCAGGGAATGGCGCGACGCCGGCGGAGACGGACGTAGGGCGCAGGACATAGGACGTAGGGGGAGGCCGTGGACTTCACGTACGACGACGAGCAGCTCGCACTCCAGGAGGTGGCGCAGGCCGCGCTGGAGCGGGAGTGCGGGCCGCAGCTGCTGCGCGAGTTGGCCGAGGACCCGGCAGGGATGACGCCCGCCCTGTGGTCGACGCTGGTCGACCTCGGCTGGACCGGCCTCTTGGTGCCCGAGGAGCACGGCGGCACCGGCGCCGGCCTGCTCGAGACCTGCGTCGTCCTGGAGCAGATGGGGCGGATCCCGCTGCCCGGGCCGTTCTTCTCGTCCGCCGTGGCGGCCACGCTGGCCGCGCGGGCGCTGGGCGCGACCGAGCTGCTGGCCGACTTGGCTTCGGGCGCACGGCGAGGGACGGTCGCGCTGGGGGAGCAGGGGCACGGCGAGCCGGTGGGCACCGTGCGCACGCGGGCCCGGCGCAAGGGGAACCACTGGGTCCTCAACGGCGAGAAGCCGTTCGTGATGGACGGGCACACGGCGGACTGGGCCATCGTCGTGGCGCGCAGCGAGGAGGGGGTGCGCTCGTACCTGCTCGAGTCGCCCGGGGGCGAGCTCGTCCCGTCGCTGGACCCGACGCGCAAACTGGCGCGCCTGGAGCTGGTGGAGAGGCCGGTCACGCCGCTGGGGCCCCCGGGCAACCAGCTCGGCCTGTGGCAGCGGACCGAGGACGACATCGCCGTCGGCCTGGCGGCCGAGACGGTGGGCGCCGCCGACCGGGCGCTGAGCGAAGCGATCGCCTACACGTCGGAGCGGATCGTCTTCGACAAGCCGGTCGCGACGTACCAGACCGTGCGCCACCGGCTGGTCGAGATGTTCCAGCAGGTGGAGATGGCGCGGGCCGGGTTCCAGTTCGCCGCCTGGGCGTCGGACACCGAGTCGCCCGAACGGGCCCAGTCCGCCGCCATGGCGTCGAGCTACGCCGCCGATGCCGGCGTGCGGGTCACGGGCGACGACATCCAGCTCCACGGGGGGGTCGGCTTCACGTGGGCCAACGACGCCCACTTCCTCTTCAAGCGGGTGAAGCAGAACGAGATCCTCTCCGGCGGCGCGGGAGCGCAGCGCCACCGGCTGGCCGCGCTGTTCGTCGAGTCGGCCTGATGCAGTTCGAGCTGCGCCCGCTGCAGGGCCCCCTGGCCGAGCGCTACCGCGCCGAGGGAGCCTGGGACGACCGCACCCTCGGGCAGTTCCTGAGCGACTCCCTGCTCGAGGACCCGACGCGCCCCTTCCGCATCTGGTCGCCGACGCACCCCTACCTCGGGACGGTGGGCGACGTCTACGACGAGGCCCTCCGGGTGGCCGGCGGCCTGCGCGCCCTCGGCTTGGGCCCGGGCGACGTCGTCGCCTTCCAGCTGCCCAACTGGGTGGAGGCGGCGATCACGTTCTACGCCTGCGCCATGCTCGGCGTGACGCTCGTCCCGATCGTGCACTTCTACGGGCCGAAGGAGGTCGGCTTCATCCTCCGCCAGAGCCGGGCCCGGGTGCTGGTCATCGTGTCCCGCATGGGACAGCGTGACTTCCTGGCGGAGTTGGCGACGATCCGCGACGGGCTGTCGGATCTGGAGCGTGTGATCGTCGTGGGGGAGCGCGCCGCCGGCACCGCTGCCGGGGACCTCATGCCGTTCGACGACTTGCGCACCGCCGAGCCCATCGACGGCCCGGTAGCGGTCGATCCCGACGGCGCCGCCCTGATCGCGTACACGTCGGGGACGACGGCGGACCCCAAGGGAGTGGTGCACACGCACCGGACCATCGGTTGCGAGGTGCGCCAGCTCGCGGGCCACCAGTCCCTGCGCGACCGGGCCAGCCTGACGGGTGCGCCGGTCGGTCACGCCATCGGGATGCTGGGCGGCTTGATGTGCCCGCTCGTCAACGGCCGCCCCCTCTACCTGATCGACGGGTGGGACCCGCCGACGGTGCTCAACGCCATGGTCGAAGAGCAGATCTCCGCCGGCAGCGGTTCGACGTACTTCTTCACCAGTCTGCTCGACTGCCCGGGATTCGGGCCCGAGCACGTCGAGCTCATGCGCTACATCGGCCTCGGGGGCTCGCCGATCCCCAACGCGGTGTCGGAGCGGGCGGACGAGCTCGGGATCTCGCTGGTGCGCTCGTACGGCAGCACCGAGCATCCCTCCGTCACCGGCTCCCAGCACTCCGACCCGAGGGAGAAGCGCATCCACACCGACGGGTGCCCGCTCGACTGGGTCGAGGTGCGGACGGTCGACGAGGAGGGTCACGACGTGGGGGTGGGCCTCCCGGGCGAGATCCTCACCCGCGGGCCGGACCGCTTCGCCGGCTACACGGACCCCGCCCTGACGGCGGAGGCCGTCGACGAGGAGGGGTGGTTCCGCACCGGCGACATCGGCGTGCTCGACGCAGAGGGCTACCTGACGATCACCGACCGGGTGAAGGACATCATCATCCGCGGCGGCGAGAACGTCAGCGCCGCCGAGGTGGAGCAGCTGCTCGCGCACATGAAGGGTGTGGCGGAGGTGGCCCTCGTGGCGGCCCCCGACGAGCGCCTGGGGGAGCACGGGTGTGCCTTCTTCCGCATGCAGCCCGGGAGCGAGGCGCCCGACCTCGAGGCGGTGCGCACGCACCTGGCCGCGGCCGGCCTGGCCCGGCAGAAGTGGCCGGAGGAGCTGCGGGTCGTGGACGACCTGCCCCGGACTGCGTCGGGCAAGGTGCAGAAGTTCGTGCTCCGTGATCAGCTCCGGGCCGGCCGGTGACGCCCCAGCGCCGGCACCTGCGGACGGATCCGGCACACGGGGGTTGGGGGAGGTACGCTCCAGCCGGAGTACCTAAGGAGTTCAAGCCGGACAAGGGTGGCCGTATGCGTGCTCGTATCCCCAAACACCAGATCGAGCTCCTGGGTGCCGTCCCGCTCTTCTCCACCTGCTCCCAGAGTGAGCTGCGCTCCATCGCCCAGCTCGGCACGCCGGTCAGGGTCCAGCAGGGGGAGGTCCTGATCGCCCGGGGCACGTCGGGCCGTGAGTTCTTCCTGGTGCTGTCCGGGGTGGCCACCTGCCGCATCGGGAAGCGCCAGGTGGCGCAGTTCACCAAGGGCGGCTACTTCGGCGAGCTGGCTCTCCTGCACGGGGGCGTCCGCACGGCCGACGTCGTCACAGAGACGGACATGGACCTGCTGGTCTTCGATTCCCGGGAGTTCCGGACGATGCTGATGACGACGCCCAGCATCGGCGTGAAGATGCTCGCCCG
>CAYWDQ010000065.1:15257-16424 GCA_964457065.1 uncultured Acidimicrobiaceae bacterium
CCCGGCGCGACGGACTGCGCCGGGGCGCGACGAAGCGACGGTCGTCCTCTCTCATCGGTCTCTCATCGAGTGCCGCCTCCCACCGTCCGGCCCTCGGTCCCTCGAACCGCTCGCTCCTCGAAGCTCCGCGCCCGGCGGGCGAGGCGAGCGGGCCCGCCCTACTCCCGCTGGGGTGGCGGCCGCTGGTTCCGCAGGCGGTTGTGGAAGCCGCACAGCAACCGCCCGTTCTCCTGGGTCGTGGCGCCCCCTTCGGACCACGGCACGATGTGGTCAGCCTGGCACCGACAGCCAGTGACGTCGCAGAAGGGGTGACGGCATTCGCGGTCGCGTAGCTCCACCGCCCGCCGGGTGGCACCGCTGAAGAGCCGCCGGGTCGTCCCGACCTCGATGCGGCCCTTCGGTCCCATGACGGCGCGCTCGAGATCGGCCGAGCTCAACCAATCGACGAGGTCGCCCGGTGCCAGGACGATCCCCTCGGCCAGCTCACAGACCCGACCCGAGAGGGTGGGCCAGTCGACCAGGACGGAGAAGAGGGGGGCCGGACGCGGCGCGTCCGGGCCGACGAGCGCGGACCGGGTCGCCATCTCGACGAGCGCGTCGGCCCGCCGCTGCGCCGGGGTGCGGCTCAGATCGGTGGCCTTGGGCCTGGCGCCGGTCTCCTCCCTGGCCTCGGCCCAATCGGCGACGAACATCTCGTGCTCGATCCGCTCGAGCTCACCCGAGACGATCGACCCCGAGATCGGGTCCAGGGTCATCTTGCCGAGATACATCCCGTCGATCGACGCCTCGAGATAGACGTCTCGCCGGGCCCGTCTCGCCTCCGCCGCTTCTTCGGTGCCGTCGGGGTCGGCGAGCTGGTCCCAGTAGGTCACCGTCTGGGCGAAGTGCTTGAAGCGGAGCCCCTTGGCCTGGGAGACCAGCATCGCCTCGTCGCGGGCGAGCGCGTCGGCAGTCGAATCGCGGACAAGGCCGATCATCAGGTCGACGTGGGGCGCGGCGATGGAACCCTCCTCCCAGGCTCCGGCGACCACGGGGAGGTGGCGCAGCACCCGGCCGCGCCGGACGAAGCGTCGCGCCATCGCCCGCGGGATCCTGCACATCGTGGCGATCCTTGCCGCTGCGTTCCTGGCGCCGTCGTGGGCCCAGTCACCCGAGGCGTCGAACTGT
>CAYWDQ010000066.1:0-15812 GCA_964457065.1 uncultured Acidimicrobiaceae bacterium
TCGGCCTGGCCTCGGTCGACGAACTCGGGATCGACGAGGACAAGGTCAACGTCAATGGCGGCGCCATCGCGCTGGGTCACCCCGTCGGCATGTCGGGCACCCGGGTCGCACTCACCGCGCTGCTCGAGCTGCGCCGCCGCGGTGCCTCCACGGCTGCCGTGGCGCTCTGCGGCGGTGGCGGGCAGGGCGACGCCGCCATCCTGCGCGTCCTCTGAGGAGGACCGCCGGAGCTCAGCTCTCGCCGTAGGGCGGCCCCATCAGGGCGACCAGCTTGGCCGTCCCCATGGTCACGTCCGCCCACCGGACGGCTCGGAAGGCGTAGACGCCGAGGGCGCAGGTGGGGAAGCCGTGCCGCACCGCCAGCGAGTGCCCCTTCTTGTCCCGCGCCGCCAGCAGGCCCTGCGACAGCGAGTGCGCCGTGGGGTTGTGCCCGACGACCATGGCCGCGTCGACCTCGTCGGGCAGGGCGCACAGGGCGGCGAGCACCTCTTCGGGATCAGCCCCGTAGAGCGCGTCGTCGAGTCGGCGTTCCGGCGGCTGGGCCAGGTGCGCCAGCACCAGGTCGGCCGTCGCCGCGGTGCGGGCCGCCGGTGAGACCAGTGCGACGGCGGGCCGGGGGACGCCCTTCAGCACGGGCCCCAACCCTTCTCCGTGGCCGGCGAAGAGCTGCCCCAGGGCGGCGGCGTCCCGGCGCCCCCGGGGGGCGAGCACGCGGTCGAAGTCGGAGCCGCCCGGGGGCGGGTCGGTGACGGCCTTGGCGTGCCGGAGCAGCCACAGCGTGCGTGACCCCTTAGCGCCACCCGCCATCAGCCCAGGGCGAACGCCGTATGCAGGCTGCGCACAGCCCGTTCGACGTCGTCCTCGGCCACGATGCACGAGGTCCGGATCGTCGAGGTGGAGATCATGTCGATGTTGATGCGCTCGTCGGCCAGCGTCTCGAACATGGTCGCTGCAATCCCGGGGTGCGACTTCATGCCGACCCCGACCAGCGAGACCCGGGCCACGTCGGCGTCGGCCGCCACTCCCGAGGCACCCAGCTCGTCGGCGTGGGTCTGCGACGTCTCGACCGCGACCGGGAGGTCGGCGGTCGGCACGGTGAACGAGATGTCGGTGGTCCCGTGCGCGGACGTGTTCTGCACGATCATGTCCACGTTGATCGACTTGTCCGCCAGCGCCCGAAAGAGCCGGGCGGCCACGCCAGGCCTGTCCGGGACCCCGCTCACGGTGACCTTGGCCTCCGAGGTGTCGTGGGTCACGGCGGTGACGACGGCTTCTTCCATGTCTGCATCCTCCTCCACCACCCAGGTGCCCGGCTCCCAGGTGAAGCTGCTGCGCACGTGCAGCGGGACATTGTGGTTGCGGGCGAACTCGACGGCCCGCAGCATCAGGACCCGTCCCCCGGTCGCCGCCATCTCGAGCATCTCGTCGAACGAGATCCGGTTGATGCGGTGCGCCTCGGGCACGATCCGGGGGTCGGCGGTGAAGACGCCGGTGACGTCGGTGTAGATCTCGCACACGTCGGCGCCCAGGACGGCCGCCAGGGCCACGGCCGTGGCGTCGGACCCGCCGCGGCCGAGCGTGGTGATCTCGCGCTCTTCCGAGACGCCCTGGAACCCCGCCACGACGGGCACCTTCCCGGCGGCCAGGGCCTGGCGCAGGCGATCGCCCTTGACCTCCCTGATCTTGGCCCGGGTGTGGTCGCTGTCGGTGATGATGCCCACCTGGCTCCCGGTGAAGGAGGCGGCGTCGACCCCGAGGTCGGCCAGGGCCATGACCAGCAGCGACATGGAGATCCGTTCCCCGGTGCTCACGAGCATGTCGTACTCGCGCGGCGGTTGGGTGGCGCTCACGGAGTCGGCCAGGTGGATCAGGTCGTCGGTCGTCTTGCCCATGGCGCTGACCACGGCCACCACGTCGGACCCCTGGCGGCGCGTCCGGGCGATGTGGTCGGCCACGGCACGGATCCGATCGGCATCGCCGACCGAGGTGCCGCCGAACTTCTGCACGACCAGTGGCATCCGGACGAGGCTACAGACTGCGCACCAGCCCCAGCGCCGGCCGCCGCCCCGGAGGCCGGCCCGGCCTGCCTGCGGGGCCCCGTCGGTCCGGGTGGGCGATCCGAGGGCACCCCGGGGATTGGGTAGGGTCTCGGGCCGTGCCCAGCGACAAGAGAGCCCGCCAGCGCGCGGCGAGAGAGGCGCGGCTGGCCGCCGAGGCCAAGCAGCAGAAGCGCCGCAAGCAGATCCGCAACGGGATCGTCGTCGTGGTGGTCGCCGGCGTCATCGTGGCGATCGCCTTCCTGGTCTCGGGCGGGAACAACCCGCCGGTCTCCTCGCAGTCCAAGGTCAGCACGACGAGCACGACCACGGCCACCTCGGCCGCCGACGCCAGGCTGCAGGCCCAGGCCAACGCGGTCGCGGTCAAGGCCGGTTGCCCGGCGTCGCCCACCACCCCCACCGCGGCCGCCGCCCAGAAGTACACGGCGGCGCCGCCCATGACCATCGACACCTCCAAGCAGTACACGGCCACGATCACCACCACCACCGGGACCTTCACGATTGCGCTCGACGCCAAGGCCGCGCCCGTCACGGTCAACAACTTCGTGTTCCTGGCCGACAAGGGCTACTTCAACTGCGGGAGCTTCTTCCGGGTGATCACGGGCCAGGTGGTCCAGACCGGGAACCCCGCCCAGACGAACACGGGGACGGAGCCGGGTTACACCATCCCCGACGAGCTGCCGGCCAAGGCGGCCAACCCGGCCCAGCAGTACCCGGCCGGGACGGTGGCGATGGCCAATACGGGTTCGCCCAACACCGGCGGGAGCCAGTTCTTCATCGTGACCGGGCCGGAGTACGAGTCCCTGCCCAACACCTACTCCACCTTCGGGACCATCGCCTCGGGCATGAATGTCGTCAACACCATCAGTCAACAGGGTTCCGCCGCTGGCATCCCTCCCGACGTCACCCAGCGCATGTTGTCCGTCAAGATCAACGAATCGTGAGGTACTGACCATGGCCACCCCCACCGCACCCGCCGCCGACGGCTCGAGCCCCCAACAGCGCAAGTTCGACGAAGAACCGCCGATGCTCATCGACACGAACAAGCGCTACGTGGCCACCATGACCACCTCGCACGGCACGATGGTCATCGCCCTGGACCCCCTCGCGGCACCGAGAGCGGTCAACAGCTTCGTGTTCCTGGCCCGGTACCACTACTACGACGGCGTCGTGTTCCACCGCATCATCCCGGGCTTCGTCCTCCAGGGCGGCGACCCGACTGGGACCGGATCCGGTGGACCGGGCTACCGCTTCGCCGACGAGTTGCCCGAGCCCGGCCGCTACAAGGTGGGATCCCTGGCCATGGCGAACGCCGGGCCGAACACCAACGGCAGCCAGTTCTTCGTCATCAGCGGCCCCGACGGGGTCCGCCTGCCTCCGCTCTACTCGCACTTCGGCGAGGTCGTCAGCGGGCTCGATGTGATCGGGACGATCGACGGCGTCGGCAGCCGCTCCGGCACGCCGACCGAGCAGGTCGTGATTCAGAGCGTCACGATCGAAGAGAAGGACTGACGGCCAAGGGGCCTCAGCCCTTCAGCGCGCCGAGCCCCTCCGTCTGCGCACCCCCGACGAAGACGACCGGCGTCCCGGCCCCCTCGGAGCGCCAGGTCCCCGCACCGTCCCTGATCAGCGCGGTGCGCGCCGGGAGGGCGACCACCGGCAGCGCGGCCGGCGCCATCGCCACCGTGCGCTCCAGCTTCTGGCCGTGGGCGTCGTCGTGCTCGTCACCGAAGTGGGTGACGACCGTGAGGTTCTCGACCAGCCCGAGCCCGAGGGTCAGCGCGCCGCCGCGGGGGTCGGCCATGGGGTCGGTGAGCACCATGGCCCCGGCCCCGGCCCCCGCGATCACCGCGCCGGCGGCGTAGGCCAGCCGGAGCGCCTCGAACACCGCCGACTTCTTGAGCACGGCGCGCAGGTGCAGGGGTGAGCCGCCGGCGAGGTAGATGAAGCGGGCACCGGCGACCGCGGCCGCCATGCCCGGGTCCTCGGCCGAAGCCCGGTCCACCACCATCAGCCCCTCGACCTGGGCCCCCATCGGCCCGAACCACTCGGCCGCCCGGAGGACGACCCGCTCGGGGTGCTGGTAGGCGGCCGCCGTCGGCAGGACCACGACGTCGTCCCCGCCCGACGCCGCCAGCAGCAGGGGGTCGAAGGTGCAACCCTCGGTCCACTCGTCGCCCCCGACCAGGGCCAGCGTGCCGATCGTGTCCATGGCGCCACTCTTGCACGCTGGCGCAGGTGGCCCGCTTCGACGGCTCTGGTTACCGGCCGGTAGCCTTGGCCTCCATGTCGATCACACGGATTGGAATCGTCGGCTCGGGAATCATGGGCGCGGGCATCGCCGAGGTGGCGGCCGCCGCGGGGCACGAGGTGGTGCTGCGCAGCCGCAGCCAGGGCGGCGCGGACGCCATGGTGGCCGGCCTGGCCGCATCGCTGGCCAAGCAGGTGGAGAAGGGCAAGCGCACCGACGCCGAGGCGGCCGAGATCTCCCGCCGGGTGCATGCCACGACCCACCTGGGCGAGCTGGTCGAGGTCGACCTGGTGATCGAGTCGGTGGTGGAGGACCTCTCGGTGAAGAAGGACCTCTTCGCCGAGCTCGACAGCATCTGCAAGCCCGAGACGATCCTCGCCACCAACACGTCCACCTTGCCGGTGGTCGAGATGGCGATGGCGACCGGGCGGCCGGACCTCGTGTGCGGCATCCACTTCTTCAATCCCGCGCCGGCCATGGCGCTCGTCGAGGTCGTGCGGCCCATCACGGCGAGCGACGCCACCGTCGCCGCGGCGGTCGCCTTTGCCGGAGCCTGCGGCAAGGACCCCGTCGAGGTCAAGGACCAGGCGGGGTTCATCGTGAACGCGCTGCTGTTCCCCTACCTCAACAACGCCGTGCGCCTCCTCGAGCAGGGCGTCGCCACCCGGGAGGGTATCGACTCCGCCATGAAGGGGGGGTGCGGGTTCCCGATGGGCCCGTTCGCGCTGCTCGACCTCGTCGGGCTCGACACGTCGCTGGCAATCCTCGATGCGCTCTACGAGGAGTACCGCGATCCCAACTACGCGGCGGTGCCGCTCCTGCGACGCCTGGTGACCTCCGGCCAGCTCGGCCGCAAGACCAAGAAGGGCTTCTACGACTACAGCCGCTGACCGCGCGCTGACGGCGGAGGTGGCGGGCACAATGGTGATGCACCCCACTCGTCTGGAGGTGGATTGAATGACCAGCGACCCTCAGCGTGACGCGCCGTGGGTGATGCGCACCTACTCGGGCCATTCGACCGCGCGTGCCTCGAACGAGCTCTACCGGACGAACCTCGCCAAGGGCCAGACGGGCCTTTCCGTCGCCTTCGATCTGCCGACCCAGACCGGCTACGACGCCGACGCCCCCGAGGCGGCCGGGGAGGTCGGCAAGGTGGGTGTCCCGGTGTCCCACCTCGGCCACATGAAGGAGCTGCTGGCGGGCATCCCTGTGGCGGACATGAACACCTCCATGACGATCAACGCCACGGCGGCCTGGCTCCTCGGGCTCTACGTGGCCCACGCGCAGGAGATGGGGGTCGACCCGGCGCTGCTCGCGGGCACGACGCAGAACGACATCGTCAAGGAGTACCTCAGCCGCGGCACGTACATCTTCCCGCCCGGCCCGAGCCTCCGTCTCACGGTCGACACCATCGCCTACACGGTGCGCCACGCCCCCAGGTGGAACCCGATCAACGTGTGCAGCTACCACCTGCAGGAGGCAGGTGCCACGCCGGTGCAGGAGATTGCCTACGCACTGGCCACCGCCATCGGCGTCCTCGACGGCGTCCGCGCCTCGGGCAAGATCGACGACGACGAGCTGCCCGCCGTGGTGGGCCGCATCAGCTTCTTCGTGAACTCTGGCGTCCGCTTCGTCGAGGAGACCTGCAAAATGCGGGCCTTCACCGAAATGTGGGACCGCATCTGCCGCGAGCGCTACGGCGTGGAGGAGCCCAAGCTCCGCCGTTTCCGCTACGGGGTTCAGGTCAACTCCCTCTCCCTGACCGAGCAACAGCCGGAGAACAACGTGCAGCGCATCGTCCTCGAGACGCTCGGCGTCACGCTGTCCAAGAGCGCCCGCGCCCGAGCAATGCAGTTGCCCGCCTGGAACGAGGCACTGGGGTTGCCCCGGCCCTGGGACCAGCAGTGGTCGTTGCGGATGCAGCAGGTGCTGGCCTTCGAGTCCGACCTGCTCGAGTACGACGACATCTTCGAGGGCTCGGTCGTCATCGGCGCCAAGACGGCCGAGCTGGTCGAGGCCGCCTCGGCCGAGCTGGCCGACGTGGAGGCACTCGGTGGCGCCTTCGAGGCCATCGAAGAGCTCAAGCGCCGCCTGGTGGGCAGCCAGGCCGAGCGCGTGCGCCGCATCGAGACGGGCGAGCAGAAGGTCGTCGGCGTCAACAGCTTCACCGAGACCGCGCCCTCCCCCCTGCTCGGCGACGGCGAGATCGAGAACATCCTCAGGGTCGACCACCGCGTCGAAGCGGAACAGATCGCGGACCTGGAACGCTGGCGGGCGCAACGCGACGGCGCCGCCGTGCGCAGGGCGCTCGACGAGCTGCGCACGGCGGCCGCCGACGAGGGACCCGGCGGCAACATCATGGGGGCCACCATCGCCCTGGCCCATGCCGGCGGCACCACCGGGGAGTGGGCGGGGGCCCTGCGCGAGGTGTTCGGCGAGTTCCGGGCCCCCACGGGCGTCAGCGGCGGGGTGGGACGGCGCGGCCAGGACCTCGCACCCGTCCGCCTGCGCACCAAGGCCCTGGCCGACTCCACGGGCGGTCCGCCCCGCCTCCTCGTGGCCAAGCCCGGTCTCGACGGGCACTCCAACGGTGCCGAGCAGATCGCCGTGGCGGCGCGCGACGCCGGCTTCGAGGTGATCTACCAGGGGATCCGGCTCAGCCCGGCGCAGATCGTGGCGGCCGCCCGTGACGAGGACGTCGACATCGTGGGGCTCTCCATCCTGTCGGGCTCCCATCTCGAGCTGGTGCCCGACGTCCTCGACCGCCTGCGCGCCGCCGGGAGTACCGCCGCCGTCGTCGTGGGCGGCATCATCCCGCCCGACGACGCCGAGCTGCTGCTCGGCAAGGGCGTGGCCTCCGTCTACACGCCCAAGGACTACTCCTTCGACCGCATCATGGAGGATCTGGTGGCGCTGGCCGAACGCCAGCGCGCCGCCACTCCCGGGTGAGGCGGGCCATCTCGCGCCACGTCACCGGGACGGCGCCGAGCTCAATGGCGCGGAGCCGGAGGCTCTCGGGCACGTCGTAGTGGTTGAGGGCCACCGAGCGCCGGTGGCGCTGGTAGCCCCGGGGCGGGATCCCGAGTGCTGCGGCCATGGTGTGGAGCTCCGCGGGATCGTCCGCCAGCAGATGGGACCAGCGGTCGGCGCGGTCACGCACGGTGGCCGCCTGCCGCCAGTCGTCCACGTAGACGGTCAGCGGCGCGTCCGGGGACGGTCGCGCCGGAGCGGCGCGGGCTTGTTCCACCAGCGCCCGCTGAAGCGCCAGGGCTCGTGCACCGGGTCGTGCTCGTCGGCGGGCGCCGGGCGGGGCCAGGCCAGCTGGACCGCGGCCGCGATCGCCGCCAGCACGCCGGCATCGGGCTCGGGCCGCTGGCGTAGCGACAGCCGGTCGGGGTCGACGGGCAGGCTCACAGCGGCACGTTGCCGTGCTTGCGCCGCGGCAACTCCTCGCGCTTGGAGGCCAGGATGTCGAGGCTGCGGCAGATCACCGCACGCGTGTCCGCCGGCGAGATCACGTCGTCGATGTACCCGCGCTCGGCGGCGATGTACGGATTGGCGTAGCGCTCGGTGTACTCGTCGATCAGCTCGGCCCGCCGCTTGACCGGGTCCGTCGCCTCCGCCAGCTCGCGGCGGTACACGATCTCCACGGCGCCGTTGGGCCCCATGACGGCCAGCTCGGCCGAGGGCCAGGCGAACGCGAGATCGGCCCCGATCGACTTGGAGTTCATGACGACGTAGGCGCCGCCGTACGCCTTGCGGGTGATGATCTGGATCCGCGGCACGGTCGCCTCGCAGTAGGCGTAGAGCAGCTTGGCCCCGTGCCGGATGATGCCGCCGTACTCCTGGTCGGTGCCGGGCATGAAGCCGGGCACGTCGACGAAGGTCAGGAGGGGGACGTTGAAGGCGTCGCAGGTGCGCACGAAGCGCGACGCCTTCTCCGACGAGTCGATGTCGAGCACGCCCGCCAGCACGGCAGGCTGGTTGCCGACGATCCCGACGACGCGGCCGTTCATGCGCGCGAAGCCGCACGTGATCGACATGGCCCAGTGCCGGTGCACCTCGAGGTACTCGCCGTCGTCGACGACCGCGGTGATGACGCGCTTCATGTCGTAGGGCTGGTTGGGTGAGGTCGGCAGGAAGTCGACCAGCTCGGTCACCTGGCGGTCCGGCTCGTCGCCGGTCGGCTCGATCGGTGGCTCCTCGAGGTTGTTGGAGGGGAGGAACGAGAGGAGGTGGCGAACCTCGTCGAGGCACGCCTTCTCGTCGGGCGCCACGAAGGTGGCGACCCCTGACTTGGTGGCATGGCTCATGGCGCCGCCGAGCTCTTCGAGGGTGACGTCCTCGCCGGTGACCGTCTTCACGACGTCGGGGCCGGTGATGAACATGTGGGACGTGCCCTGCACCATGAAGATGAAGTCGGTCATGGCGGGGGAGTACACCGCCCCGCCGGCACACGGGCCGAGGATGACGCTGATCTGGGGGATGACCCCCGACGCCGTCACGTTGCGGTGGAAGATCCCCCCGTAGGAGTGCAGCGAGACCACGCCCTCCTGAATTCGGGCGCCGGCGCCGTCGTTCAGCCCGATCATCGGCACCCCGGTGGAGGCGGCCAGATCCATCACCTTGTGGATCTTCTCGGCGAAGACTTCGCCGAGGGCACCGCCGAAGACCGTGAAGTCCTGGCTGAAGATGCAGACGCGCCGGCCGTCGATGGTGCCGAAGCCGGTCACCACGCCGTCGGTGTAGGGCCGGTTGTCCTCGAGGCCCATTCCGTGCGCCCTGTGCCGGGCCAGCATGTCGAGCTCCTGGAAGGACCCCTCGTCCAGCAGGTACTCGATGCGCTCGCGGGCGGTCAGCTTGCCCTTGGCGTGCTGGCGCTCGACGGCCCTGGGGCTCCCGGCGTTGAGGGCCTCGTTCTTGCGTTCGGCCAGGTCGGCCAGGCGTTCGGCCATGGAGTGTTCCATGAGGTTGAGGCTAACGCTCCCGGGGTACCGCCATCGCCGTCGGGCTGCGCCGCTTCTTCTACCGGACCCGGACGGAATGGCCATGCGGGGGGTGGTCGACAACCGGGACCTCATCGGGCTCTTCGGCGGGCGGCCCGCCCGGCGCTCGACCCTGAGCTGGGCCACCGGCACGTCGCTGGCCTCCGTGGCCGGTATCCTCGTCGCCCCCCGGCTGCAGCTGCGCAGCCTGCCCATGACCTTCTTCGGAGCGCTCGTGGTCGGGCTCGCCTCCTCCTACGCCCTCGGCTACCTCCCGAGCAGCGGGATCTGGGCGTTCGCGCCCATCCAGGGCCTGCTGACCCCTCTCGGTGCCCTCGGTCATCCTGTTCAACGTCCTGCCGGTGCTGCCCATGCACCGGATCCGCCGCGGCGCACCGCGGCGCCACGCCCCGCTCGCCCCGGCCAGCTTCGTGCGCTCCCTGGACGTGTTCTTCCCGTGGTCCGCCGTCTTCGGCTTCGACGGCTCCGTCCCGGTCCCCCGGCCCGGCCTCTTCGGCCTCAGCGTGAGCTCGGACAAGGCCTTCACGGTGTTCCTGGCCGTGGTCCTCGCACTGTTCTCCATCGGCATCCTGGCCCTGCGCCGGGGCACTTGCCGGGCCCCGGGCGGCCGGAGCCGGGGCGGCGGGGGCCTCCCTCCGGTTCCGCCCGGATCCCCGAGGCGGCCGCGATTGTCGTACTCCCAGGCAGCCGCTATCATTGAATCCCTGCCATGTGCGGCTTCGGCCGGCGCGCGAGCGCCACGCACTTGGAGTCACATTTTCAGTATCGAGAGGTAGCGCGTGCCCACAATCGCCCAGCTCGTCCGCAAGGGACGGGAGGCCAAGGTGACCAAGACCAAGACCCCCGCTCTGAAGGGCGCGCCCCAGCGGCGGGGGGTCTGCACCCGCGTCTACACGACCACCCCCAAGAAGCCGAACTCGGCGCTGCGCAAGGTGGCCCGTGTCCGGCTGTCCTCGGGTGTCGAGATCACCGCCTACATCCCCGGCGTGGGCCACAACCTGCAGGAGCACTCCATCGTCCTCGTCCGCGGGGGTCGTGTGAAGGACCTGCCGGGCGTGCGCTACAAGGTCGTCCGCGGGGCGCTCGACACCTCGGGCGTGCGCGAGCGCAGCCAGGCCCGCAGCCGCTACGGCGCCAAGAAGGAGTCATAGCCGATGCCCCGTAACGGACCCGCAACCCGCCGGGAGCTCGCCCCGGACCCCGTCTACCGCTCGGTCCTGGTCACCCAGGTCGTCAACAAGATCCTCTCCCGCGGCAAGCGCACGCTCGCCGAGCGCATCGTCTACACCGCCCTGGAGCAGGTGCAGGAGAAGTCGGGCGGCGACCCGGTCGCCGCGCTCAAGCGCGCCGTGGAGAACACGCGCCCCGAGGTCGAGGTCAAGTCGCGCCGTGTCGGTGGCGCCACCTATCAGGTGCCCGTCGAGGTGCGGCCCCGCCGCGCCACCACGCTGGCCATCCGCTGGCTCACGACCTACTCGCGCCAGCGCCGGGAGAAGACCATGGCCGAGCGCCTGGCCGGCGAGATCCTCGACGCCTCGAACAACATCGGGGCCTCGGTGAAGCGCCGCGAGGACATGCACAAGATGGCGGAGTCGAACCGCGCCTTCGCCCACTACCGCTGGTAGTGGACAGGACACCGCTGCGCCATGGCTGACGCCCTCCCCACCCGCGACTTCCCGCTCGCCAAGACCCGCAACATCGGGATCATGGCCCACATCGACGCGGGCAAGACCACCACGACCGAGCGCATCCTCTACTACACCGGCCGCAACTACAAGATCGGTGAGGTGCACGAAGGCGCCGCCACCATGGACTGGATGGTCCAGGAGCAGGAGCGCGGCATCACGATCACCTCGGCCGCCACCACCTGCAGCTGGCGCGACAATTGGATCAACATCATCGACACCCCGGGCCACGTGGACTTCACCGTCGAGGTGGAGCGCTCGCTGCGCGTCCTCGACGGCGCCGTCGCCGTCTTCGACGCCGTGGCCGGCGTGGAGCCCCAGACCGAGACGGTGTGGCGCCAGGCCAACAAGTACAACGTCCCGCGCATCTGCTTCGTCAACAAGATGGACCGCATCGGCGCCGACTTCGAGCGCACGGTGCAGATGATCCGCGACCGCCTCGACGCCCAGCCGGCCGTGATCCAGCTGCCCATCGGGGCCGAGTCCGACTTCAAGGGTGTCGTCGACCTGCTCGAGGAGAAGGCCCTGGTCTGGTCCAGCGACATGGGCGAGGAATGGGAGACCCTCGAGATCCCCGACGACATGGCGGCCGAGGCCGAGGACGCCCGCCACCAGCTGATCGACGTCGTCTCCAACTACGACGACACCATCATGGAGAAGTACCTGGCCGAGGAGCCCATCACCGCCGTCGACCTCCGCCGGGCCCTGCGCACGGCGACGCTCGAGGCCGCGGTGGTCCCGGTGCTGTGCGGGTCCGCCTTCAAGAACAAGGGCGTCCAGCCCATGCTCGACGCCGTGGTCGACTACCTGCCCAGCCCGCTCGACCTGCCGCCCACCCAGGGGCACAGGCCGAACCACACCGAGGACATCGAGGAGCGCAAGGCCGACGACAGCGACGCCTTCTCGGCCCTCGCCTTCAAGATCATGACCGACCCCTTCGTCGGCAAGCTGACGTACCTGCGCGTCTACTCGGGCACGCTGGGGAAGGGCGCGTCCGTCCTGAACTCCACCAAGGACAAGAAGGAGCGGGTCGGCCGGATCCTGCAGATGCACGCCAACCACCGCGAAGACAAGGACGCCATCTTCGCCGGCGACATCATGGCGGTGGTCGGTCTCAAGAACACCACGACCGGCGACACGCTGTGCGACCCGGCCCGCCCGATCGTGCTCGAGGCGCTCACGTTCCCCGAGCCCGTGATCCACGTGGCCGTGGAGCCCAAGACCAAGGCCGACCAGGACAAGCTCTCCCGCGCCCTCTACGCCCTGAGCGAGGAGGACCCGACCTTCCGGGTCCGCTCGGACGAGGAGACCGGCCAGACCGTGATCTCGGGCATGGGCGAGCTGCACCTCGAGGTGCTGGTCGACCGCATGCTGCGCGAGTTCTCGGTGGACGCCAACGTGGGCAAGCCTCAGGTGGCCTACCGCGAGACCATCCGCAAGCCGGTCGAGAAGATCGAGGAGCGCTACATCCGCCAGACCGGTGGCCGGGGCCAGTACGGCCACGTGGTCATCAGCGCGGAGCCCACCGGTCCCGGGGGCGGCTACGAGTTCATCGACAAGATCAGCGGCGGCGTCATCCCCAAGGAGTACATCCCGTCGGTCGACGCCGGTATCCAGGAGGCACTGACCGCCGGCGTGCTGGCCGGCTACCCCACCGTCGACGTCCGGGTGACCCTCACGTACGGTTCGTACCACGACGTGGACTCGTCGGAAATGGCCTTCAAGATCGCAGGGTCTATGGCGATCAAGAAGGCGCTGCGGGCGGCCAGCCCGGTGCTCCTCGAGCCGGTCATGGAGGTCACGGTCACGGTGCCCGACGACTTCTTGGGCGCGGTCACCGGCGACCTCTCCTCCCGGCGGGGGAGGATGGAGGGCATGGACCAGCAGGGCACGAGCCACGTCGTGAAGGCGCTGGTACCGCTCGCCGACATGTTCGGCTACTCTACTGACCTGCGTTCGCGCACCCAGGGTCGCGCCACGTACACGATGCAGTTCCATTCGTACAACCAGGTTCCGGAGTCGATCTCCAAGGAGATCATCGCCCGGGCGCACGGGGAGTAGCCCGGGCCGGATCCGGCGAGGGGACCCGCACCGGATCAGGGCGCAGCAACCAGCAACGAAGTAAGTCGCAGCAGGCCGCAAGAAGAAAATCAACATCGGGGCCACGGTGGCCCCGTCCACTAGCAGGGAGTAGCGAGGCGATGGCCAAGCAGAAGTTCGAGCGCACCAAGCCCCACGTCAACGTCGGGACCATGGGTCACATCGACCATGGGAAGACGACGCTCACGGCAGCCATCACCAAGGTGCTGTCCGAGCGCAACCCGAACACCTCGTTCACGTCGTTCGACAAGATCGACGCCGCGCCCGAGGAGCGCCAGCGCGGCATCACGATCACGATCGCCCACGTCGAGTACGAGACCGACAAGCGCCACTACGCGCACGTCGACATGCCGGGCCACGCCGACTACATCAAGAACATGATCACCGGTGCGGCGCAGATCGACGGCGCCATCCTGGTGGTCTCGGCCGCCGACGGCCCGATGCCCCAGACCCGTGAGCACGTGCTGCTGGCCCGCCAGGTCGGCGTGCCCTACATCGTGGTGGCCCTGAACAAGGCCGACATGGTCGACGACGAGGAGCTGCTCGAGCTGGTCGAGCTGGAGGTGCGCGAGCTCCTCACCGCCTACGACTTCCCGGGCGACGACACGCCGATCATCCGGGTCAGCGCCCTGAAGGCCCTGGAGGGTGACCCCGAGTGGAGCGAGAAGATCGTCGAGCTCATGGACGCCGTGGACTCCTACATCCCCGAGCCCGAGCGCGACGTCGACAAGCCGTTCCTCATGCCGGTCGAGGACGTCATGTCCATCACCGGCCGTGGCACGGTCGTGACCGGCAAGGTGGAGCAGGGGATCATCAAGGTGGGCGAGGAGGTCGAGATCGTCGGCCTGGCCCCGACCCAGAAGACGACGGTGACCGGCGTCGAGATGTTCCGCAAGCTGCTCGACGAGGGCCGCGCCGGCGACAACATCGGCGCACTGCTGCGCGGCACGAAGAAGGAGGAGGTGGAGCGCGGCCAGGTGCTGTGCAAGCCCGGCTCCATCACCCCGCACACCCAGTTCACCGCGGAGGTCTACGTGCTGAACAAGGAGGAGGGCGGCCGCCACAAGCCGTTCTTCACCAACTACCGCCCGCAGTTCTACTTCCGGACCACGGACGTGACGGGCACCATCACGCTGCCCGAGGGCACCGAGATGGTCATGCCGGGCGACAACACGAAGATGACCGTCGAGCTGGGCAAGCCCATCGCCATGGACAAGGGCCTGCGCTTCGCCATCCGTGAGGGCGGCCGCACCGTGGCCTCCGGCGTCGTCGACGAGATCCTCAAGTAGTCACGACCCGACACGAACGAGAGCAGGCACCGAGACCATGGCCGACGGCCCGAAGCAGAAGATCCGCATCAGGCTGAAGGCCTACGACCACGAGATCCTCGACCAGTCGACGGAGAAGATCGTCCAGACGGTCCTCCGGACCCAGGCCAAGGTGCTCGGGCCGGTCCCGCTGCCGACCGACAAGCACCGCTACACGGTGATCCGGTCGCCGCACAAGTACAAGGACTCCCGCGAGCACTTCGAGATGCGGGTCCACAAGCGCCTGGTCGACATCGTCGAGCACACGCCCAAGACGGTCGACTCGCTCCAGCGGCTCGACCTTCCGGCCGGCGTGGACATCGAGATCAAGATCCAGACGGCCTGACGGCCTGACGGCCCCGTCCACCTGCCTGGACGCCTGGCAGGGGGACGGCCCATGGTGTAACCTCGCGAGCCGCCGATTTGGGCTGCTCAGAGGTGGCGCAGCGGCACCCCGGTGCTGCAAGGACAACAGATGTGCGTGATCGTCGGCTCCGGCCGGAACCTCACGCCGAACAATTCGAGCGCTCCGCTCGGGATTCCCGGGCGGAGCGTTGGCATGCGCACGGGAAACCAGCGCAGGGAGAAGACACGTGGCAAGCAAGGCGATCGTCGGCGAGAAGGTCGGCATGACCCAGGTCTGGGACGACCAGAACCGCGCCGTACCGGTGACGGTGCTGAAAGTCGCGCCCGTGCGCGTGGTCCAGGTCAAGACGCCCGAGACCGACGGCTACTCCGCCCTGCAGGTGACCTGGGGCTTCCGGCGCAACTCCACCCTCACCAAGCCCCAGCTCGGGCACTACGCCAAGGCCGGCGTGAACCCCGGACGGGGGCTGGTGGAACTGCGGCTCGACGACGTGGCCGACTACACCGTCGGCCAGGAGCTGGCGGCCGACCTCTGGGAGGCTGGCGAGAGGGTCGACGCCATCTCCGTCTCGAAGGGCAAGGGCTTCGCCGGCGGCATGAAGCGGCACAACTTCAAGGGCCAGGGCGCGTCGCACGGCAACCACCGCAGCCACCGCGTCCCCGGCTCCATCGGCGCCTGCGCCACGCCGTCGCGTGTCTTCAAGGGCACCCGCATGGCGGGGCAGATGGGCGGCAACCAGGTCACGGCGCTTAACCTCGAGGTGGTCTCGGCCGACGCCGAGCGGGAGCTGGTGCTGGTCAAGGGCGCCGTGCCCGGGGCCCGGGGCAGCGTGGTGGTGCTGCGCAACTCGGTCAAGACCCCGAGCAAGGCCGGGAGGTCGCAATGACTGCGACCGCCACGGAAAGCGACCGCACGGGCACCGTGCTGCGCCACACGATCGCCAAGGAGCGCCCGGAGCCAGTCACGCGCACCGTGACCAGGCGCAACGCCGCCGGCCACGACCTCGGCCCGGTGGAGCTCGAACCGACCATCTTCGGCC
>CAYWDQ010000067.1:0-15779 GCA_964457065.1 uncultured Acidimicrobiaceae bacterium
AGCGTGGCGGTGGCGATCACCGTCCCGCTGGGCGACACGACCTCGGCGGTGCGCAGGTCCTCGGGGTTCACGTGCAAGGGGGCGATCCACGCCCCGTAGCCCTGCCGCGCCACGAACGTCCCCACGTGGTGGGTGACCCCGTCGTCGGTCACGACGACGCAGTTCACCAAGCCGCGGGCGGTCGAATCAGCCAGCATCATCGACATCCAGGGCCGGGCACCTCCGAAGGCGACGACATGCCCGACCGTCTCACCGCTCTCGACGAGGTTGGCCGACACAACGCCGTTCTGGTGGCCTTGCGCCGCGACGGTCGGTGCCGGGGACGACGACAGGCTCAGGCTCAGGCCGACTGCCAACGCCGCCGCCGCAGCCGCAGCGGCCGCGACCGCGGGCACCCACCGGGAGGGGCGCAGGCGCCGGCGTGCCCGGACATCGGCCACGCCCATCCGCTCGAAGAGACGCACCTCGAATCCCATCGGTGGCTCCACCTCGGGGGCGGCCTGGACCACCGTGTCGGCCACCCGTGACAGCTGCTCGAGCTCCTCGGCACACCGGGGGCAGGACTCCACATGGGAGAGGGCCCCCGCCCGGTCCCGCCCGGTGAGCACGCCGAGCGCGAGCTCGGCCAGTTCGTCTGCGAACCGGTCGCACCCGGTCTCTTCTATGTCATCGCTCATGGTTCACCCCCTCGGCATGCTCGACTGCCGCGCGCAAGCGGATGAGGGCCGTCCGGATGCGTGTCTTCGCCGTGCCGAGCGGAATGCCCTCGGCCTCGCTGATCTCCAATGCCGTCCTGCCGTAGACAGCAGCCAGCACGACGGCCCGCCGCTGTTCCTCGGGCAGCACCTCGAGGGCGGTGCGCACCGTGTGGCGCACGTCGCCCCGGTGCACCGAGTCCTCGGGGTTGTGCTCGTTGCTGCGCATCGCGGACGCTGCGAAGTCGTCCGGGTCCGTCGGCACGGCGCGCCGCAGGCGCAGAGCGTCAATGGCCAGATTGCGCGTGATCGTCAGCACCCATGACGCGACCGAGCCCCGCCGGGGGTCGAACACCGGGGCGTGGCGCCAGACCCTGATCATCGCCTCCTGGGCTACGTCCTCGGCCACCCCGGCGTCGCCGGTCATGGAATAGGCCAGGCCGAAGACCCGCCGCTGGTAGCGGCGGGTGAACGAGACGGCGGCCGCCTGCTCTCCCACGGCCATGCCGGCCAGGAGGCCTTCGTCGGACAGTTCGCCCTCGGCCACACGCGATTGTCTCATCAGAGGGTGTACGGGCGGTCGCGCCGGTGGGATTCAATCTCTGCCCGCCTGCGGGCCGTACTCCATCCGTGCCCGACGCCCTCGCCCTGCCCGTCTGGCGAACGCCGTGGCGCAGGCCGGGACAGTTCCTCGACCTTGCGGAAGTCGTCACCGAGGCCGCTGTGGCAATTGCCGCCACGCTCAGCCTCGTCGGATCGGCGCCCCGCGTCAGCACCGGCACCGCCCCGGCCGGAACCGCGACGTAGGGACCACACCGGGCCCGGCCGGCGTCCCTTCTCCCCCGCTGGGACGCGGGCCGGCCCGGAGCCTCGTGGCTCAGCGCAGCCCGGCGAACAAGTCATCTTCGGGGACAGGTGCGTTCGTCGAGTCGACGGCCCGGACGAAGCTCTCCGATCCCATGAGCGTCGAGAACAGCTCTTCGCCCATCTGCAGGAAGAAGATGTTGTCGCTCTGGCTGGCGTGTGCGCCCAGCGAGGCGTACTTGCGCCCCGCCACCGCGCTGCAGTCGATCGTCGTCGTGATCAGCTCGTCAGGCGTGCCGAAGTCCGGATTGTCCTCCACTTCGGCCGGGCCCTCGACGCCGGCTTGGGTCAGCACGTCACGGAAACCCCGTATCGCCGAGCGCGCCACCGCCGTGTAGTACAGCTTGGAGGGGATCCCGCATTCGGCCAGCGCGGCGTGCGTGACGCGATTCGCCTGAATGTGGTCGGGGTGCCCGTAGAAGCCGTTCTCGTCGTAGGTCACGACAACCTGCGGCTGGTACTTGCGCATGATGTCGGCCAGACGTCGCGCCGCGTCCTCTACGGGCGTACGCCAGAAGGAGTCGGGCGCCTCGTTCTGGGGCCAGCCCTCCATCCCCGAGTCGTGGTAGCCCAGGAGCTCCAGGTGCGACACGCCGAGGATCTCGCAGCTGGCCTCGAGCTCACGGCGGCGCAGTGGGACCACGACGGTCTCGTCGTGCCCCGGGTCGTCCGGCTTCAGTCCTCCGGGCGCGTCGCCCAGCTCGCCGTTCGTGCACGTGACGAGCACCGTGCGCACGCCCTCGGCGGAGTAACGGGCCAGGATTCCGCCGGTCCCGATCGCTTCGTCGTCGGGATGGGCGTGCACCGCCATGAGAGTGAGTGGTCGTTCGGCCATGACGGGCAGCGTATGGGAGTCGGGATCCTCGCTCGTCCTTCAGCGATCGGACCCGAGCAACGCACCCAGTCCGGCGGCGAATTCCGGTGTGGCCCGGTGCCGCGTCCGGCGGCGGAA
Source organism: uncultured Acidimicrobiaceae bacterium (assembly GCA_964457065.1). Lineage (GTDB taxonomy): Bacteria > Actinomycetota > Acidimicrobiia > Acidimicrobiales > RAAP-2 > Bog-473. The sequence goes on from CAYWDQ010000067.1 coordinate 2,512, forward strand.
GTCCGCCAGCCACGTCCATCCGGCGGCCCCTCCGGGCGAGCTGGCCGCCAGTTCACCTTCGTTGGCGTACGTCAGGTCCACGAAGAGCGTCGCCAGGCCGGGGGCGGGGGTGAAGCAATCTCCGGTGAACCAGTCGCGAAAGGACAGCTCGCCCGGGCCGATCCCGGACTCGAGCTGGGGGTAGAAGGCGTCCCGATCACACGATGCATAGAAGTAGACGAGCGCCTCGGCCTCGTTCCCGATGACCGCAGCCAGCGCGGGGCGCTCCGCTGTCGAGAGGAAGTTGTCCTCGAAGCCGTCTGTCCCGTACGCGGCGTGACCCAGGGCCGCCAGGGCGAGCAGCTCCGACCCACCCCAGGCGCGCACCAGCGTCTCGGTCCCCAGCAGATGGGTCAGCAGGTCTCCGAAGAGATGGGGCGTCCGCCCCGCCTCGTGCGCGTCCAGGAACGCGAGCGTCGCCTCCCTGCCATTGCGAGCCGTCGCCGTCACGTCTGGAGGCCGCCGACGGCGTCGGCCAGGAGGTCCAGCTCGGACCGCCACTCCGCCGGCGGCGCCGTCGGTCGCACGATGAACTTGGAGAAACCGACCTCGAGGAACTGCTCGAGCATGTGCCGCAGGCCGGAGAGCCCGACGGGGATCAACTGCTCGAGCGGCCGCCCCCGGGCACGCCGGGCCAGGGGTGACGACGCCAGGGCGGACACGTCCGTCCCCTCGGGGGCATAGGCCAGGCTGACCCCGAAGTGCTCGGGGCTGATGGCGCGCCCGTGCTCGGCAGCCACACGCTCGATCACGGCCTTGCCGTCGGCGGCGTCGGCGGGCGTGCAGAAGGCCGGGATCCACCCGTCGGCCAGGCGCCCGCAGCGCTCCAGCGCGGCAGGGACGTTGCCACCCAGCCACACGTCGAAGGGATCCTGCACGGGCCGGGGTGAGACCGAGACTTCGGCGAGGGAAGCGGCAGGGCCCTCGTGGCTGACCGTTTCGCCGGCCCACAGGCGGCGCAACACCGGCAGCGCGTCGTCCATCAACACCCCGCGCTCGGCGGACGGGATCCCGATCGCGCTGCGCTCCCCGCCGATGGCGAGGCCCGGGACGAAGGTGAGCAGGAACCGCCCGCCGGAGAGGACATCGAGGGTCGCGACGGCCTTGGCGAGCCATGCCAGGTTGCGGCCGGGCAGCAGCATGGTCGTCCCGATCTTGAGCCCCGGGCGGGCACCGGAGACCCAGGCCAGCCCGACCAGAGGGTCGGGTCCAGGTCGCGTGAGCACCTCGGGCAGCCAGAGAGAGTCGAAACCGGTCTCGGAGATCCCCTCGGCCAATGCGACCATCGCCTGGGGCCCGAGGCTCTCGCCACCAGCACTGATCCCGATCCGGACCTTCACAGCGCATCAGGTCCCGGCGCGTCGCGCAACGCCGCCACGGCGCGGTCGACCCCGGCGTCGTCGACATCACGGTGTGTCACGAAGCGCACCGTCTCCGGCGCAATGGAATGTGCCAGCACCCCGTGGCCCTCCAGGTGCGCCAGCAGCTTGTCGGGCTGCGGGTGGGTGAAGGTGACGATGTTCGTCCGGACGTCGACGGGGTCGAGGCCGCACCCCGGCCAGCGGAGCGCCACCGCGTCCGCCAAGCGCGCTGCGCGCGCGTGATCCTCGGGAAGTCGTTCGATCATCTCGTTGATGGCCACCAGGCCCGGCGCCGCGAGGACGCCGGCCTGACGCATGCCTCCACCCAGACGCTTGCGCGCCAGCCTCCCCTCGGCGATGACGTCGGCGTCGCCCGCCAGCAACGAGCCCACCGGTGCGCACAGCCCCTTCGACAGGCAGCACATGACCGTCGTGACGCCAGAGGCCCAATCCGCGGCGGGCACACCTGTGGCGGCCTCCGCGTGGAAGAGCCGCGCACCGTCCATGTGCACGGGAACAGGGCCTGCGGCAGCGAGGAGGGCACGCAGTCCTTCCAGCGACCACGGCGCGCCCGACGCCGCCATGTGCGTGTTCTCGATGCTGACCAGTGAGATGGCGGGCTGATGGTGCTCCGACCCCTGGCGCGCCAGCCGGACGTCGTCGGCATGCACCATGCCGTCGCCGTCGTCGACCGCGACGAACTGGATCCCCGCGTTCATGGCCGCGGCGCCGTACTCGTAGGCCACCACGTGCTGGCGTCGGCCGGCCACCACGGCGGTACCCGGCGTGGTGAGCACCCGGAAGGCGATCTGGTTGCCCATGACGCCGGAGGCAACGAAGAGCGCGGCCGGTTTGCCCACCCGCTCCGCGAACAGCTCCTCGAGTGCCCGCACCGTCGGATCCTCGCCGTAGTCGTCGTCGCCGACCTCGGCGTCGGCCATGGCCCGACGCATCGCCGGTGTGGGCCGGGTGACGGTGTCGCTGCGCAAGTCGACAACGTCGGGCACGCACTCAGGCTAACGGGGCACCGTTAACATCCGGCGGTGACCACACCCCCGTCCCAGCCCGGTGGCGACACGGCCTCGTTGCCCGACGGCCACCGGAGCATCCACGAGCTGCTCGACGTCGAGGTGGTCGAGGCGGGCCCGACCCGCGTCGTCCTGCGCCTCCCGGTGGACTGGAGGGTGCATCAGCCCTACGGGATCCTCCACGGGGGCGTCTCGGCACTCCTGGCCGAATCGGCCGCCAGCTTTGGGGCGGCCCTGGCCGCAGGGCCCGACCGCAGCGTGGTCGGGATCGAGCTGAACGCCAGTCACCTCCGCTCCCTTCGGGACGGCCACTTGACCGCGGACGCCACCCCGGTGCGGGTGGGCCGGACCATCCAGGTCTGGCGCATCAGCCTCACCGACGACGACGGAAGGGCGATCTGCGAGTCGCGCTGCTCCCTGGCCGTCCTCGGAGCACCCGGCGGCGCCGCGGGCGCGGTGCGCCCTCCGGTGTTTTCCGAATAGATACGCCAGCGCGGCCGACGTATTATGTCGGTGTGACCCCGGTAGGAAGTGGAGCACCTCGTCCTTCACTCGGGTTCATCCTCCCTGCCACCACGCAGGGAGAACTCTCGTCCGAAGCTGGTGGTACCTCCGGTACTACCGGAGGGGCTTCCGAGCTCGCCGAGCTGTGCCGGCGGGCGGAGGCGAGCGGAGCGGACTCGTTGTGGGCGGTGGACCACCTCTATTGGCCCCACCCCATCGGCGAGGCGCTCACCACTCTGGCGGTGGCCTCGGTGGCGACGAGCGGGGTCACGCTCGGCACCTGCATCCTGCAACTGCCGCTCCGGCAACCGGCTGCGGTGGCGAAGCAGGCCACAGCCCTCCAGCTCCTCTCGGACGGTCGCTTCGTGCTCGGCCTGGGCGTCGGCAGCCACCAGCGCGAGTACGAGCGGGCCGGCGTCGACTTCCACCGCCGGGGTCGGCTGATGGACGAGGGTGTCACCCGCATACGGGAGGCCTGGTCCGTGAGCGGCGACGGCACGGCGGACTACGTGCAGGAGCCGGCTGCGGCGGCCATTCCGCTGTGGTTCGGCGGATCGAGCGCGGCGGCACGGCGGCGCGCGGCCGCCACCGGCGACGGCTGGGTCCCGCTGTTCCTCGCCCCGGACGAGTACGCGACCGCGCTGACCGCACTCCGGCGTGAGGTGGCCGAGGCCGGACGCGATCCCGAGGCCGTCGAACCCGCCGTCGTAGTCTTCGCCTGCGTGGGTGACGACGGCGAGGCGCCCGCCGCCGGCGCCGCCTGGCTCTCGCAGTTGTACCGGCTGCCGGCCAAGGCCTTCCAGCGCCACCTCGTGGCAGGGTCACCGGAGACCTGTGCCAGCGCCCTGCGCCGCTATGCCGACGCCGGGGCGCGCCACATCGTCGTCATGGTTGCCGGGTCGCCCGCGGTGGAACACTTCGCCCTCCTGCGTGGCGCATTCGCGCGGGACCAGCAGCGGGTCCTCGCCGGGGTGCCGGCGTGAGCGCAGCGGACGTGGCCATTCTCGGCACCGGCATGACGGACATGAGCCGGCGCGACCTGGCGCTCGACACGATGGCGTACGAAGTCGTGCACGAGGCGCTCGACGACGCCGGCGTGTCTCCCCACGAGCTCGGCCTCGTCATCGTCGGCAACGCGATGGCCGGGCGGCTCAGCGATCAGGGCTGCGTGCGCGGGCAAACCTGGCTGCGCAAGGCAGGACTCAACGAGGCGGCGATCATCAACGTCGACAACTCGTGCGCGGGCGGGAGCTCGGCCCTGCACCTGGCGACCATGGCGGCGACGGTTCAGGACCGCCCCGTGCTGGCGCTCGGTGTCGAGAAGATGTGGACCGGGAACCGTTCCGAGACGATCGCGGGGATAGAGGACGGGTTGCCCGCCGAGTACCGCTACGACCTGCACGACCGGCGCCACGAGGACGACAACCCGGCGGGAAGCATCCTCATGGGGTTGAACAACTCGTGGGCCCAGCGGCTGATGGCCGAGGTCGGCGCGACGGTGCGCCAGATCGCGGCGGCGGCCGCCAAGGCGTTCAACCACGCCTCACGCAACCCGCTGGCGCAATTCCAACGCAGCGTGACGGTGGACGAGGTGCTGGCCTCGCCGCAGGTCGCCGGTGTGCTGACCCGCCTGATGTGCAGCTCGTTCACCGACGGCGCCGCCGCCCTCGTGCTAGGCGGCCCCTCCGTGCGGATCCCCGCCACCGCACCTCGTATCATCGGCTCGGTGGCGCGCTCGGGAAACGGCTTGCTCGACTACCACGACCGGCTGACGCAGGCCGCCGAGTCCGCCTGGGAGGCATTCGGACTCGGCCCCGACGAATTCGATCTCGTGGAGCTGCACGACGCCACCGCCGCCGAGGAGCTCTACGCCCTGGAGTCGCTCGGGTTCTTCGCGCCCGGCGAGGCCGGCCCGGCCACGGAGGCCGGCGCCACCGGCATCGACACCCCCGGGCTCGTGGTGAACCCCAGCGGCGGGCTGGTCGGCCGCGGACACCCGCTGGGCGCCACCGGCCTGGCCCAGGTGGTCGAGCTGGCGACACAGATCCGGGGCCGTGCGGGCGCCCGCCAGGTCGCCGGGGCGCGCACCGGGATCGCCGTGAACACGGGGGGCATCATTTACGGGGATGCGGGCTTCGTCGGCATCCACGCCGTCCGTGCCGGGTCTGCCGCGTGAGAGGGATCCGTATCACCGGTTGGGGTATCGCAGTACCGGACAAGGTGGTCACCAACGACGACATGGCGGTCCGGCTCGACACGAGCGACGAGTGGATCGTCGAGCGCACGGGGATCCGGGAGCGCCACATCGGAGGCACGACCTCCGGTCTGGCCATAGAGGCGGCGCAGGCGGCGCTCGCCTCAGCGGGGAGGACGTCCGAAGAGATCGACCACCTCGTGCTGGCGACCACGACACCGGATGGCATCGTCCCCGGGACGGCGCCGAGCGTGCAGCACGGGATCGGCATGCGGGGCGGCGCCTTCGACATCAACGCGGCCTGCTCGGGCTTCGTCTACGGCCTGGTCACCGTCGCCGGCCTCATCGCCGTCGGGTCGGGACCCGTCCTGCTCATCGGGTCCGAGACGCTCTCGCGCATCACGGACATGGACGACCGCAAGATCGCCATCATCGTCGGCGACGGCGCCGGCGCGGTCGTCGTCGAGCCGGTGGACGGCCCCGGGGGCCTGCTGAGCTGGAACATGAACGCCGACGGTTCTCTGAAGCACCTGCTCAAGTGCGAGCACGGGGGCACGCTGTTCATGGACGGCAAAGAGGTGTTCCGCAAGGCGGTGCGGGTCGTGGTCGAGTCGGCCGAGCGCGCCATGGCGGACGCCGGCCTCGGGCCCGACGACATCTCGCTGATGGTGCCCCATCAGGCCAATCTGCGGATCATCCAGGCCGCCGCCCAGCGGCTCGGCATCCCCGACGACCGCACGGTGGTGGTCATCGACCGCTACGGCAACACCTCGTCGGCGTCCATTCCCCTCGCGCTCTACGACGCCATCGGGAGTGGCCGTGTCCACGACGGCGACAATCTGCTGCTGACCGGGTTCGGCGGCGGCATGACGTGGGCAAGCGCCATCTTTCGCTGGAACGCATGAGCCTGCCGCTCGTCGTGCTGGCCGCCGGCCGCGCCAGGCGCTACGGCGGCTGCAAACCCCTGGCGCCAGTCGGGCAGCACGGCGAGGCCGTCATCGACCTGGTGGCCTCCGACGCGCTGGCGGCGGGGTTCGACACCATCGTGTTGGTGCTGGGCCCGAGCACGGGTCCCGCCATCCGCTACCACGTGGAGCACACGTGGCCGGACGCCGTCGACGTGCGCTTCGCCACCCAACCGTCGCCGCGCGGCACCGTGGACGCCGTCCTCAGCGCCTCCGACGAGGTCGGTGACTCCCCCTACGCGGTCGGCAACGCCGACGACATCTACGGGCGCGAGGGGTGCGCGCTGCTGGCCCAGCACCTGAGAGCCCACAGCGATCTCAACGCCCTGGTGGGCTACCGCCTGGCCGATGCCGTGATCGGCTTCTCGCCGGTGACCCGCGGCATCTGTCGGGTCGGAGCCGACGGCGAGCTCCTGGGTGTCGACGAGCGGCGCCAGGTGACGGCGACGCCCGGCGGCGGCTTCACCGCCGCCGATGGGCACGAGCCCGCCACACTCGCACCGGACGCCCGGGTGTCAATGAACCTGTGGGGCTTCACGCCGGCTTTCCACAAGCTGCTCCATGCGGCCATGGACGTCGCCGTCGGCGCCTCGGAGGAGTCCGAGGTGCTGCTGCCCGAGGTGGTCGCCCAGTCACTGGCGAGCAGCTCGTTCAAGGTCCTCCCGGCCCAGGGCCGCTGCATCGGGGTGACCCATCCCGATGACCTCTCGCTGGTGCAGGAGGAGCTGAACCGCCAGGTGGCGGCAGGCGAACGCCCAGCCGGGCTCTGGCCATCGCTGCGCTGAGCTGACGAATCCGATTTTGGGGCGCGGGGATTGCCTCCCCGCCCCGTTACCGCTACATGGGGAACGGAAGGTCGGACGCGACGCGACCCCGAGTAACCGTTCGGCCGAAGCCTCCCGTGCTCCTCGGGGCCACGTCAACGATGACCCGCTGGCGCCGTGCCGAGGTCGTGTCGGACAACCCCTGCCCGGGCCGGCCGCAGCGACTCCAGGGAAGCCACCGCGACGCACCACGGACCACCTCAGATCGGATCTTCCTGCCCACTCCGGTCACGTCCCCCTTGCGAGGTTCGCTCCCTTCCCTCGATCCCGCCTTGCAGCGTTCTCTCGGCTTCCCCCCGTTCCGCCTTGCGGCTTCCCTTCGGGCTTCCCTCACTCGCACCTTTCGGCGCTCGCTTGAGGTTCGGTGGGCTCTCGTCTCCGAACTGGAGACAGGTTGCGCTTCGCCTCACCCGAGGTCAATACGCATTCGCGAAATCCAGACGTTCTCCCCACCTTTCTGCACGTCATCCCCAAGCGGCGCCGCCGCCATCCCCAGCTCTTCCCCAAAGTGAGCCATCGCGCGACCGTGGCGATACTGGTGCTCGCCGGGGCCGCCATCGTCGGGCTCGACTCCCGCACCGCCGGCGCGCACACAGCGTCCGAGGACAGCGTGTCGTCCGTGCTCTATCTGTCGACCGGCGCGCTGGGCGCCGCGGCAGGCGATGCCGCGCTGGGTTTCCGCACCCCGTATTACGAGCCACCCGCCCTGGCGGACCCGTCAGAGCCCGGCTTCACGATCAACTCGGGAGCCGACCAACCCGATCCGTTCATGTACCAGCAGGGCGGGCGGTACTACCTCTTCACATCCCGACGAACGTCCCGGTGCGCTCGGGCACCGTCGTCGGCCGTTGGGGCGCCCCCACCGACGTCGCCCAGTTCGGGGACCACTACATGCTCATATTGCGGGACGTCTCGCCCGGCACGATGTGCATCAGCACCGCCGCGGCCGGGCCCTACATCGCGGCGGCGGTGCCGTTCATCTGCCAACAGTCGCTCGGAGGGTCGATCGACCCGCGCGTCTTCGTCGACGCGTCCGGACAGCCCTACATGATCTGGAAATCGGAGCAGAACGCGCGTTCGTACAGTGTCGACACACAGATCTGGAGCCAGCCGTTGAGCGCCGACGGCATGCACCTGCTGGGACAGCCGACCGTGATCTTCGGCCCGACGAGCCATGGCAGGGCCACTTCGTCGAAGCGCCCCAGATGACCCTGGTACGCGGCACGTACTACTCCGGAGGCTGGTTCAACCAGCCCGGCTACTCCGTCGGGGTGGCCCGCTGCGCCGGCCCGACGGGCCGGTGTGCCGACGGGTCACCCTCGCCGCTCCTGGCCTCCAACGCGCAGGGCCAGGGGCCCGGAGAGGAGTCGGTGTTCTCGAACGCCGATACGCCGTCGCGCTCCACCCTCCCCCTCCCGGGGCCGCCCCGTCCCGTCGCCATGGCCCATCTGGGGTTCGGACCGTCGGGCCCCTACCTGGCCGCGCCGTTGGAGGTGACGGGACCGACCTGAGCGCCTGATTTGCCTGCCCGTATGCTCCGTGCCATGCAGCTGAACGCGCAGTGCGCGCGGGTCCTGGGATCGCTGGTCGAGAAGGGGCTCGCGACCCCGCAGCAGTACCCGCTGACCATCAACGCCCTCGTCGCCGCCTGCAACCAGACGTCGAACCGCGAGCCCGTCGTCAGCTACGACGAGGTGACGGTGCAGTCGGCCCTCGATGACCTCAAGGACCTGCGACTGGTCCGTTTCGTCCTGCCCTCGCACGGCCGTTCCGTCGTCCGCTACCGGCAGGTGCTCGACGAGGCGCTCGGGCTCGACGACCGGCAGATCGCCATTTTGGCCGTGCTCATGCTGCGCGGCGCGCAGACGGTCGGCGAGCTGCGCACACGGACCGAGCGCATGGCACGCTTCGAGGGGCTGGTCGAGGTGGAACACGAGCTCGAGTTGCTGGGCTCGCGCGACGAGCCGCTGGTCACGAACGTGGGCCGCCGGCCGGGCCAGAAGGAGGAGCGCTGGGCCAGCCCTCTCGTCGGCGCCGAGGACGTGCCGCAGCTCGACGAGGTGGCCTCCCTCAGGTCCGAGGTCGCCGAGCTCCGGCGCGAGCTCGATGCGCTGCGGGAGAGCCTCGGGGGCTGACTCCGTCAGAGCGCCGCAGGGCAGGCGCCGTCGGTCTTGATCTCGTAGACGGGCGAGCTCGGCGGTGACGGGTAGGTTGCGCCGCCGAGCGCGAAGACGATGCCGTTCGGAGCTCTCCAGAAGTCGGTGCCGGACTGGGTGAGCCGGTAGCTTCGCCTCAGCTGCGCGAAGGTGCTGCCCAGCGTGATTCCCTTGGCCGTCCGCAGTCTCGGGACGACGGGTGCCGCAGACGGCGACGGAGAGCCCGAGGCGCTGACCCAGTAGCGGTAGGCGGTGAAGCGGCCGTGCTTGAACTGGGCGATGAGGTCGTGCCAGGCCACCTGGGTGTAGCCACCGGCGCAGACGTCATAGGAGTATCTGGTCGGGGGCCCGAGCCTGGCCGAGACGGCCTTCGTCACGGAGCCGGCCGAGGAGCCGAACCGGGCGACGCCGAGACCGTTGCCGGCGAGCAGGAGCGGGGTCTGGGCGGAGGCGGCCACGGGCACGCACGCCACCGAGACCGCCAGGCAGGCGGCGAGACCACCGAGCAGAAGTCGATGTCTCACAACGGCGTGACGTACGCCCCCGAGATCCCCCCGTCGACGAGGAACGTCGACGCCGTGATGAACGACGAGTCGTCGGAGGCCAGAAACGCCGCCGCCGCCGCGATCTCCGAGGCCTCCCCGAAGCGACCCATGGGGATGTGCACGAGGCGCCGGGCGGCCCGCTCGGGATCCTTGGCGAAGAGCTCCTGGAGCAGCGGCGTGTTGACCGGGCCGGGGCACAGCGCGTTGACCCGCACGCCCTGGCGGGCGAACTGCACACCCAGCTCACGCGACATGGCCAGCACGCCACCCTTGGAGGCCGTGTAGCTGACCTGGCTCGTCGCCGCGCCCATGACGGCGACGAAGGACGCCGTGTTGATGATCGACCCTCTGCCGCGCGCCAGCAGGTGCGGCAGGGCGTGCTTGCAGCAGAGATACACCGACGTGAGGTTGACCCGTTGCACCCGCTCCCAGGCGTCCATCCCCGTCTCGAGGATGGAGTCGTCGTCGGGCGGGCTGATGCCGGCGTTGTTGCAGCAGACGTCGATCCCGCCGTAGCGGCCGGCCACCTCGGTGTACAGGGCTTCCACCTCGTCGGAGGACGTCACATCGGCCCGGACGAACATGCCGCCCACCGCCTCCGCCACCGCGCCGCCGGAGTCCTCGTCGAGATCCACCACGGCGACCGACGCGCCCTCGGCGGCGAAGCGCTCGCACATGGCGCGGCCGATGCCGCTGGCACCCCCGGTGACCACTGCGACGCGGTCGACCAGTCGGCGTGCGTAGGGGACTGTCTCGGTCATGGCTCTCCTATTCCGAGCTGATGAAGACGTTCTTGACGTCGCAGAACGCGTCGAGGGCGTCGGGGCCGAGCTCGCGGCCGATCCCCGACTGCTTGACCCCCCCGAACGGCGTCCAGTAGCGCACCGACGAGTGCGAGTTGACCGACAGCGTCCCCGTCTCGACCGCCCGCGCCACGCGCAGCGCTCGCCCGACGTCGCGTGTCCACAGCGACCCCGAGAGCCCGTAGGGCGTGTCGTTGGCCAGCCGCACGGCGTCCGCCTCGTCCTCGAAGGGGATGACCACCACCACCGGGCCGAAGATCTCCTCGGTCGCCGCCCGGTCGCCCGGGTCGACCGGTGCCAGCACGGTGGGGGCGAACCAGTTCCCCGGACCTTCGGGGCACGAGCCGCGCACCGCGACCGGGGCGTCCTCGGGCACGAACGACGCCACCGTCTCCCGGTGCCCCGGCGAGATCAACGGGCCCATCTCCGTGGCCTCGTGCATGGGGTCGCCGACGACCACGCCCTCCACGGCCGGTTCGAGGAGGGCCATGAAGCGTTCGTAGACGGAGCGCTCGACGAGGATGCGCGACCTCGCGCAGCAGTCCTGGCCGGCGTTGTCGAACACCCCGTAGGGGGCCCGGGCAGCCGCCAACTCGAGGTCGGCGTCCGCGAAGACGATGTTGGCGCTCTTGCCGCCCAGCTCGAGGGTGACCCGCTTGATCCCCTCCGCGCAGCCCGCCATGACGGCCCGCCCGACCTCCGTCGAGCCGGTGAAGCACACCTTGCGCACGGCGGGGTGGTCGACGAAGCGCGCACCGACCACGCTGCCCTTGCCCGGCAGGATCTGGAGGACCCCCTCGGGCAGGCCGGACTGGAGCGCGAGCTCGCCGATGCGGAGCGCGCTCAGCGGGGTCAACTCGGCCGGCTTGACCACGACCGTGTTGCCCGCGGCCAGCGCCGGCGCGAACCCCCATCCGGCGATCGCCATCGGGAAGTTCCAGGGCACGATGACCCCGACGACCCCCAGCGGCTCGTAGAAGGTGACGTCGAGGCCGCCCGGCACCGGGATCTGCCGGCCGCTCTGGCGCTCGGGAGCAGCGGCGTAGTACTCGATAACGTCCCGCACGTTGCCGGCCTCCCAGCGCGCGTTTCCGATCACGTGACCCGCATTGACCACCTCGAGCGCCGCCAGCTCGTCACGGTTGGCGTCCACCTCGGCCGCGAAACGCCGGAGCAGCCGGGCCCGGTCGCCCGGAGCCAGGGCGCGCCAGTGCCCGAAGGCGGCGGCGGCCCTCGCGATGGCCTCGTCGGTCTCCTCCGCGGTCAGCCCGTCGATCGTGGTGATCACCTCTCCGGTGGCGGGGTTACGGACGTCCATGGCCTGATCTTTGCCGATCGCGACCCGGGGCCCCCAACCGGGGCGCGGTTGCGCCGGTACAGTGCGGGACCGTGCCCGAACAATTCAACCTGGCCAAGGCCTTCGACACGCTCGTCGAGTCGCTGGCCGACCGGGAGTGCATCGTGTGGCGCGACCGACGCCTGACCTACGGCGACGTGGACGAGCGCTCGCGCCGCCTGGCCGCCTACCTGCACGGGCGGGGCCTGCGCACCCACCGCGAGCGCGCCGAGCTCCGGGGCTGGGAGTCGGGCCAGGACCACGTGGCCCTGGCCCTGTACAACGGCAACGAGTACCTCGAGGCGATGCTGGGCTCGTACCGGGCGAGGGTCGCCCCGTTCAACGTCAACTACCGCTACGTCGGGGAGGAGCTGCGCTACCTGCTCGACGACGCCCGCCCTCGGGCGCTGATCCTGCACTCCTCGCTCGCCCCCACGCTGGCCGACGTGCTGCCCACGCTGGACTCGCCCCCCGACGTGCTGCTCCAGGTGGCCGACGAATCGGGCCACCCCCTCCTCCCCGGGGCGGAGTGGTACGAGGAGGCGCTGGCCGCATCCTCGCCCGACGGCGCGCCGGTCGAGCCGTCCCCCGACGACCTGTACATCCTCTACACGGGGGGCACCACGGGCATGCCCAAGGGCGTGCTGTGGCGCCAGCACGACATCTTCATGGCGGCCATGGGCGGGCGGAAGGTGGGCACGTGGGAGATCGTGACCAGCTACGAGGGCATCACCGAGCGGCTGGCCGAGAGCGTCCCGCTCAAGCTGATGCTGCTGCCGCCCCTCATGCACGGCGCCGCCCAGTGGGCGGCCTTCATGCTGATGGCCCAAGGCGCCACGATCGTGTTCCCCGACGACACTCGGCGCGTCGACCCCGACGACGTGTGGTCCACCGTCGAGCGGGAGGGCGCCAACACGATGAGCGTCGTGGGTGACGCCGTGCTGCGGCCGCTGCTGGTCCAGCTCGACAAGAAGAGCTACGACCTGTCCTCGTTCTTCGCCGTGGGCAACGGCGGGGCGCCGCTGACCCCGGCCGTGCGGGCCATGGCGCTCGAGCGCCTGCCCAACCTCGTCATCTCAGACTCGGCCGGCTCGTCGGAGACGGGGGCGCAGATGCACGTCACCTCGGTCGACGACGTCGAGGTCGGGACGTTCCTGCCCGGGCCGGGCACCGTCGTCGTCGACGAGACGCTGTCGCACGTGCTGGCGCCGGGGCACGAGGGCAACGGGTGGCTGGCCCAGACGGGGAGCGTGCCGCTGGGGTATCTCGGCGACCCCGACAAGACGGCGCGCACCTTCCCCGTGATCGACGACGTCCGCTACTCCATCCCCGGGGACCGGGCGCGGCACCTGGCCAACGGCGAGATCCAGCTGCTGGGGCGCGACTCGGTCACGGTGAACTCCGGCGGCGAGAAGATCTTCGTGGAGGAGGTGGAGCGGGCCATCGCCGGGCACCCCGCGGTGGCCGACGTCGTCGTGACCGGCCGCCCGTCGGAGCGCTGGGGCTCCGAGGT
>CAYWDQ010000068.1:0-15719 GCA_964457065.1 uncultured Acidimicrobiaceae bacterium
ATCACCATCAACCGCCCCGAGGCGCGCAACTCGCTGGACATGGAGCACTTCTTCCGGCTGCGCTCGGCCTGGGACCGCTTCGGGGAGGACGACGACGCCTACGTCGCCATCGTCACGGGGGTCGGCAGGGACTTCTGCGTCGGTGCGGACCTCAAGACGTACATCCCCCAGATCACCGAGATGCAGAAGAAGATGAAGGAGGGGGTGCAGCCCGAGGAGCTCGGCGGCTACCGGCTCGACGACGGCGTCAGGGCGGTGCTGCGCGGCACCAAGCTCTACAAGCCGATCATCGCGGCGGTGAACGGTACCTGCGTGGCCGGCGGCATGGAGATGCTCGGCGGCACCGACCTGCGCGTCGCCAGCGGCACCGCCACCTTCGGGGTCATGGAGCCCAAGCGCGGGCTGTTCGCCGGGGGCGGGACCACGGTGCGCCTGCCCCGTCAGGTCCCCTGGCCCGCCGCCATGGAGCTGCTGCTCTGCGCCGACCAGGTGCCGGCCCAGCGCGCCTACGAAATGGGGCTGGTCAACGAGGTGTGCCGTCCGGCGGACCTCATGGAGCGGGCCCATGACTACGCGCGGCGCATCACGGCCAACGGCCCCTTCGCCGTCCGCAAGACCAAGGAGTCCGCGCTGCGCGGGCTGGCCACCGACATGAAGGAGGCCTACCGGATCGAGTCGGAGATCTCGGGCGAGGTCTTCAGCAGCGAGGACGCCACCGAGGGCCCCCGGGCCTTCGCCGAGAAGCGGGCGCCGAACTGGAAGAACCGCTGAGCCCGGCGGGGTCCGGCCCCGTGGCCGGGCGCCGCGCCTCCCCGATCAGCCGGCCGGCGTGCTCCGGCGCATGGCGAGGAGGGAGGGGAAGCCGACGACGAGCGTCTGCAGGCGCCAGCCCCGTGCCGGCAGGCCGCGCCGCCGGGCCATGCGGCCCGCCGCCAGCGCCTCACCGGCGTGGATCACCGCGGTGCCGACCAGCATCACCTGCAGCACCTCGCGCGGGGGCAGGGCGTCGTTGCTCAGCTCACTCGCCTTGTCGTAGGCCGTCTTGCTCAGGGCCAGCCTGGTCAGGACGACGATGCCGCCGTCGAGCAGGAGGAACCACAGCCACGACGGGCGCACGACGCCCGACCGTTTCGCCCTTGCCATGCCGATGTTCTAGCGAGCGCGGGCGCCCGGGAGCAATCGGACCGCGCCCGCCGGCGGCGGCGAGCCCGCCCCCGAGGCGGCCAGCTGCCCACAGGCGGCATCGATGTCCGCCCCCCGTGTGGCACGGATGGTGGCGTTCACGCCGAGCGCGCGCAGCTCGTCCCGGAAGCGCCGGACCCGCTCGGGGGGAGAGCCCACGACCGGGTACCCCGGGGTCGGATTGAGCGGGATCAGGTTCACGTGGGCCCCGAGCGGCCGGGCGAAGGCGGCGAGCTCGGACGCATCGCTGCCGCGGTCGTTGACACCGTCGATGAGCGCCCACTCGATGGAGAGGCGGCGGCCGCTCGCCTCCACGTAGGCGGCGCAGGCGTCCGCCAGCACGGCGAGCGGGTAGCGGCGGTTGACGGGGACCAGCTCGTCGCGCAGCGTGTCGTTCGCCGCGTGCAGCGAGACGGCCAGGTTGACCGGCAGCGTCTCGGCCGCGAGCCGGCGGATGCCGGGCACCATGCCGACCGTGGAGAGCGTCAGGTGGCGGGCGGAGAGGCCCATGTCGCCGTTGAGCCGCACGACGGCGGCCCAGACGCGGTCGTAGTTGGCCAGGGGCTCCCCCATCCCCATGAAGACGACGTTGGAGAGCCGGCGTGGCCGCGCCTCGCGCATGGCGGCCGCCACCTGCTCCACGATCTCGCCCTCGCTGAGGTGGCGCAGGAAGCCGGCCTGCCCGGTGGCGCAGAACTGGCAGGCCATGGCGCACCCCGCCTGGGTGGACACGCACACCGTGACCCGGTCGCTGTAGCGCATGAGCACCGTCTCGACGCGGGCGTCGTCGTGGAGCGCCCACAGCCACTTCGTCGTCTGCCCGCCGTCAGCCGTGCGGCGCGACACCTCGCGCAGCGCCGGCGGGAGCGCCGCCTCGAGCGAGGCGCGCAACGCCGCCGGGAGCTCGGTCATCTCCTCGGGCCGCTGGGCCCGGGCATGGAGGCCCTCCCAGACCTGACGGCCCCGGTAGGCCGGCTCGCCCTCGAGGAGCCGCGCCAGCTCGTCGCGCGTCAGGTCGTAGGGCGCGGGCATCGCCCCAGGCTACGGGGCGCCTGCCGACCCGGCCGACCGGGGTGGCCGGGGTCGGGGGCACCAGTCGCACGCCGGCCTGCGGGGCGCAGTTGCGGCCGACGCCCTCCTCGTGCTGGCCTGAGCGCCGGCAGGACCACTGCGCACACGCGAGGAGACCAATGAGCGACACGACCGAGGACCTGGTGGGCGACGACCTCACCCGGCGGATCGAGGACGGGATCTGCTGGATCACCCTCAACCGGCCCGACGCGGGGAACGCGCTGACCCAGTTCATGCGGGACCGGATCGCCGACTGGGTGCTCGACGCCTCCTCCGACCTGTTCGTGCGGGTGGTGGTCATCACGGCGGCCGGCGACAAGGCCTTCTGCACCGGAGCCGACCTGCGCGGCGGCCGCCTGCCGCCGCGGCCCAAGCCCGATGGGGTCCCGGACAGCGTGGTGGGCGACGGCTCCCGCATGATCCGGGACGGCTGGCAGCGCCTGGTCACCTCCATCCTCGACTGCGAGAAACCGGTCGTCGCGGGAGTCAACGGGACCGCGGCGGGGGGCGGGATGCACCTCGCCCTGGCGTGCGACCTCGTGGTGATGGCCGAAGAGGCCAAGTTCATCGAGGTCTTCATACGGCGCGGCATCGCCCCCGACGCCGCCGGAGCCTGGATCCTCACCCGGCTGGTCGGGATCCAGAAGGCGAAGGAGCTCTTCTTCTTCGGTGACGACGTCCCGGCCGCCGAGGCCTACCGGATCGGGCTGGTCAACCGCCTGGTGCCTCGGGCCGAGTTGCAGGCGACGCTCGAGGAGCTGGCGGGCCGCCTGGCCCAGGGGCCGACGAAGGCCATCTGGATCTCCAAGTGGCTGACCAACCGCGCGCTCGACGTCGACCGCGCCACCTCGCTCTACGACGAGGCCATGGGGCAGGAGCTCATCAGCAACACGCAGGACTCCGAGGAGGGCATCGCCAGCTTCGTCGAGCGCCGTCCCGCCGAGTTCAAGGGCTGGTAGCCGCCCCCGACGCGGTCGGAGACGTCGACGTCGTCGTCGACGCGCCCACCCCGGTGGTGGTCGTGGTCGAGGCACCCGGCGTGGTCGAGGTGGTCGAGCTGCCCGTCGGCGCCGTGGTGGTCGTGCTGCTCGACGAGGAGGTGGTCGTGCTCGTGGACGTCGTCGTCGACGGCGTCGTCGTCGTGGTGGTCGTGGTGGTCGTGGTGCTCGTGGTGGCCGCCGGCGGTGGGGTGACGACGTTCCCCACCGTGGTCCCGCCGCCCGCATGGCCGAAGATCGCCGCCAGAGGCTTGCCCGAGATGAGCTCGACGGCCGTGATCAGCAACAGGGCGAGCACGAAGACGATGGCTGCGGTGCCGGCGATGGCCTGCCAGGAGAACCGCCGCGCACCCGCCCGGGCCGCGGGCAGCGCCGGCTGCATCGGCGTGGTCGTGGCCCGCAGGCGCTCCGTCGCCGGCGCGTCGGCCACCGCGGAGATCTCGAGGCGCGCCGTCTCGTGTGACGGCGTGGCGGAGACCGGGGCCGTCTCCACCGTCTCCGCCGCCGCCACCGTCTCCGCCGCCGCGCCCGCCGCCACGGTCTCGGTCGGGGTGGAGGAGGCGTCGACCGACGATGCCGCGCCGCTGCTCGAACCGGTCGCCCCCAGCTTGCGCAGGAGGGAGGAGGTGGAGGAGTCGGGGGCGCGGACGACCACCTGCTTGACGGCCTGGTGGCCACGCTCGATCGACTGCGCGACGAGCGCGGTGCCGATGGTGGCGGCTGCCGACCCGATCGCCACGCCGACGATGGTGCCCTTGACCCCGAAGGCCGACGCGATGACGGCGGCGATCACCGCGCCCCCCACCGAGGCGAGGATCTGGCGGATGGAGAACTTCACTGCGGGCCGTCCCCGGCACCCGGCTGCGCGGCTCCCGGGAGCGCAGCGGCGTCGGTGCTCACTCCCCCACAGTCCCGTCGATCTGCTCGCGCAGCAGGTCGGCGTGGCCGTTGTGGCGTGCGTACTCCTCGATCATGTGGATCATGATCCAGCGCAGCGAGACGGTCGGCTTCTCGGTCGAGACCGATGCGACGTCGAGGCTCGCCGCGGCCGCGGCGATCGCACGCGACACCTCGCACTGGCGCCCGAAGAGGTCGAGCTCGGCCTGCGCCCGGTCCGGGTCGACGTCGTTGAAGTCGGCGTCGATGTCGTCGGCGGTCGAGATCAGCTCGGGCGACGAGCTCCCGGTGAAGATGTGGTCGAACCACCACCACTCCACGGCCGCCATGTGCCGCACCAGGCCCAGAAGGCTGAGCGCGGACGGCGGCACGGTCCGGCGCGCCAGGGCGGCGCCGTCGAGCCCCTCGCACTTCCACAGCAGGGTGGCCCGCTCGAAATCGAGCCAGACCGTCAGCATGGGGCGCTCGTCGCCGGTCAGCGGGGGGTCCGGCCGCGTCACTCCAGACAGCATCGTCCCAGGCTAGCGGTGAAATCCCCCACCGATCGGGGGCCGGTAGCATGGCCGCCGTGCGTGAGCGGTGGCTTTCCGGGCGGGCCGTGTCGCTGCACGTCGCCGTGCTCGTGCTCGTGCCGGGCTGCGCGCTCGCGGCGTGGTGGCAGATCGGCCGGGCCCAGGACGGCAACCAGCTCAGCTACGTCTACTCGGTCATGTGGCCGGTCTTCGGCCTCCTCGGTCTCTACTTCTGGTGGTTGCTGATCCACACCGACTACGACAACGTCGGCCTGAGGGGCATGCGGCGCCAGCAGGCGGAGGCGGCCGCGGCGGACGGCACACCGGGCGTGGCCGCCTCGCCGGTTCCGACGACCATCGGCGCGGAGGCACCGGCCCCGGCCGCCGACACGGACGTGGACGACCCCGAGCTGGCCGCCTACAACGCGCGACTGGCCGAGCTCGCCACCGCGGGACCCAAGACCTGGCGCAAGAAGGAGCCGGTCGTGGTCCGGCGGGCCCAATGAAGCGTCTCACCGAGCGCGGCCTGACGGGAGCGCTCTTCCGCTACCAGCTCATGGCCAACATCGTCGGCGTGCTGATCATCCCGCTCTTCCTGTTCTTCTTCCTGCATCTCGGCGGCGCGGGGAGCTTCAAGCTCGAGCTCGCCGTCTTCGGCGTGGGCCACGGTTACCTCTACATCGTCTACCTGATCACCGCCGGGTTCCTCGCCCTCAAGGCGCGCCTGCACATCCCGTGGATCATCTTCATGTTCGCCGCCGGCCTCATTCCCGGCGTGACCTTCCTGGCCGAGTGGCTGGTGGTCACCCGCAAGATCCAGCCGCTGGTCGCCGCCCAGGCGGCGGAGGAGGCCGGGACGGGGGTCAGCCCAGCCGCTCGATGACGGTGCCGTTGGCCTGGCCGCCGCCCTCGCACATCGTCTGGAACCCGTAGCGGCCACCGGTCGCCTCGAGGTGGTTCAGCAGCGTGCCCATCAGGCGCACGCCGCTCGCACCCAGCGGGTGGCCGATGGCGATCGCACCGCCCCGGGGGTTGAAGCGGCCCATGTCGTAGGAGAACTCCTTCTGCCACATGAGGGCGATGGCGGCGAACGCCTCGTTGCACTCCACGGCGTCGAACTCGTCGACCAACATCGCGGAGCGCTCGAGGAGCTTGTGGGTCACCGGCACGGGCGCGGAGAGCACGATGGCGGCGTCCTCCGCCGCCACGGCGAAGTGGGCGAAGCGGGCGCGGATCGGCAGGCCGAGCGCCTCGGCCACCGAGCGCTCCGCGATGAGCATGGCCGCCGCGCCGTCGGTCGTCTGCGAGGAATTGCCCGCAGTGATGTCCGGAGCCGTGTCGGGCTCCCAGTGCTGGGCCGGCGGCAGGGCGGCGAGCGCCTCGATCGTGGAGCTGCGCCGGATGCCCTCGTCGCCGCGCAGGAAGTCCCCGGTCAGGCTCCCGTCCTCGGCCTTGATCGGCACCTCGAGGGCCTCGCGCCCGAAGTGCCCGTTGTCCCAGCTCTCGGCCGCCCGGCGGTGCGACTCGAGGGCGTAGGCGTCCATCTCCTCCCTCGTGATCCCGTACCGGTCCGCCAGGACCTGGCTCACCCGGAACTGCGTCCAGAGGCGCCCGTCCACCGCCTCCATGAACGAGGGCGGGAACGGCCCCGTCCCGCCCCGCGCGTTGGACGCCAGCGGGACCCGGCTCATGACCTCGACGCCGCACGCGATCACCAGGTCGTAGTGGCCCGCCGCCACGCCCGCGGCACCGAAGTGGACGGCCTGCTGGGACGACCCGCACTGGCGGTCGACGGTGGTGGCGGGCACCGACTGGGGGAACCCGGCCGAGACCCACCCGTTGCGGGCGACGTTGGTGCTCTGCTCGCCCACCTGGCTGACGCAGCCACCGATGACGTCGTCGATGCGCCCGGGGTCGACACCGGTCCGCTCGACGAGCGACGTCAGCGCGAAGGCCAGCAGGTCCGCCGGATGCCAGTGGGCGAGCGCCCCACCGCGCTTGCCGAACGCCGTGCGCACGACGTCGACGATCACGGGCTCTCTCGCTTCGCTCATGAACGCTCCTCTCCGTGACGAACTCTGCAAATCAGTGGGAATCTCGGCGGAGGCTGCCCCGGTGTCCCCCGCCGAAGGATCTCGGTCAGCTCCCGGATTGCGGGGTGCCCTCGGACGACGGAGAACCTTGCGGACCGGACATGTCACCACCGACGTCGTCTGCCACCATGTCGGCAGCCTGGGGCGCACTCACGGCGTCGTCCGTCGCCTCGACCAGTGTCGCCGCCCGCGCCCCCGCTTCGTCGCGTCGCGACAGCAACTGATCGATGACCGTCGCAGCCCCTGCGGGAGTCCCGTCGTAGGCGACACGGCCCCTGTCGAGCACGAGCGCCTTGCTGGCCAGCTTCAGCACCCGGTCCACCTGCTGCTCCACTACCAACATGGCCGTGCCGTTGCGGTTGATCGCTTCCAGGCCCTGGTACACGGCGTCGACGACGACCGGTGCGAGCCCGAGAGAGAGTTCATCGGCGACCAGGAGCCTGGGGGGGACCACCAGTACCTTGGCCAGCGAAAGCAGGCGCTGCTGGCCACCCGACAGCGTCCCGGCGGCTTGTCGGCGGCGCTCTCCGAGAATGGGAAATTCCTCGTAGGCGAGTTGCAGATTCGCCGCCACGCTGCGCCGACCTGCCCGCTGCCGAAAGACGAGCACGAGGTTCTCCTCGACGCTGAGGCTCGAGAACACGCCCCTGCCCTCCACGACGTGGGCCATGCCCAGCCGGGCGATCCTCCAGGCGGGCAGCCTCGTGACGTCGGTCCCGGCCAGGCTGACGGATCCCTCCGTCGCCGTCACCAGTCCCGTGATGGTCCGTGCCACGGTCGACTTCCCCGCGCCGTTCGATCCGATCAGCGCCACCACCGCACCGGCCGGCACGCTGAACGACACATCAAAGAGCGCTCGGTACGGACCATAGGCTGCCGAGACGTTCTTGACCTCGAGGATGTCGCCTTCGCGCTCAGCGGAGAGCACCCCCGAAGCGGGCGCGGAGAGCGCGGAGGAGTGGCCGGTGCCGGTCATGCCGTCTTCCCTAGGTAGGCGTGGCGGACTGCCGGGTTCTCCATCACCTCGGCGAAGGTCCCCTCCGCGATCGTGCTGCCGAGGTCCATCACGACCGCCCTGTCGACCACGTCCGCCACGATGCCGAGATCGTGCTCCACCAACAGAACGGCTGTCCCGCGATCGTGCTGAATGATGCGGAGCACGGCAGCAAGGTCGGCCGTCTCGTGCTCGTCGAGACCCGACGATGGTTCGTCGGCCAGCAAGAGCCTCGGCTCGCCCGCCAGCGCACGTGCCAGCTCGACGAGGCGGCAGTGGCCGAGACCCAGGGCGGAGACCGGCGTGTCAGCCAGCTCGGTGAGACCCACGAGCTCCAAGGTGTTCTCGACCTTGTCGCACTCTTCATCGGTGGGACGACTCATGTTGCAAAGATCCTTCCAGAGCCGGCCCGTGCGGCTCCGGGCCCGTTCGGCGACCATCAGATGGTCCCGAACCGTCATGTCGGCGAAGACCTCGACCCGCTGGTACGTGCGAGCGATGCCCATCCGCGCCCGCCTGTACGTCGGAAGGCCCCTGAGGGAACGACCCTCGTACTCGATGCTGCCTCGGTCGTTCTTCAGCTGCCCACACACACAGTTGAAGAGCGTCGTCTTGCCAGCGCCGTTGGGCCCCACCAGCCCGACGCTCTCTCCCGCCTGCACGTCGAACGTGATGTCCTGCACCGCGTTGATACCTCCGAAGGCCTTGGAAACCCCGCGCAGCGACAGGAGGGGTCGCTCCTCAGCCACGGACGGCCTCCTCGCCCAGTCCCCCCGCCATCAACGGCTCGCCCTGCGGGTTGGGACCGTTGTGCGCTCCATGGAACCAGCGCTCGAACAACGGCTCGAAGCGCTGCATGGAGCGTCGCTTCTGGTATTCCAGAATGCCCTCGGGGTGCTTGGCGTAGGTCAACGCCCCAAAGGCGAACAAGACGAACGTCAGGTTGGCGAACTGCGGCGGCGCGTATCCGAGCAGCTTCTGGATGATGACGTACCCGAATGCCCCCTGTATCGCCCCCTCCACCGTGGTGACACCGGTGGTCACCACGATCACGACGAAGGCCAGGCTGAACACGTAGTTGAACTGCTGGGGATTGGCGACACCCTGCTGAATGACCAGCAAGGTCCCCCCGATCCCCGCGACCGCGCCCGATAGGGCGAAGATCAGGATGCGCTCCCACGTGAGGTTGATGCCGATGCCGGCGGCAGCTGTCTCACTGCCACGCATGGCGCCGAGCAGACGGCCCACCGTGCCACGACGGACCATCAAGATGGCCACCGTGACCACGACCAGGACGGAGAAGGTCGCCAGGAACAGGGCGTGGCCGTTGGGGTTGAGCAAACCGAAGGGGCTCCCCCAGTCGACGTTGTTCATGGGCCCGAGGCCGCCCGACCCCCCACCGAGCGTCTGGGAGCTCTGGATGACGTTGTCGAAGACCAATGCGGCACCCAGTGTCATGAGCGCCAGTCCGAGGCCGCGGAGTCGGAGGGAGAGCACCGCCAGAACCACCGCCACCGTGGCCGCGAATGCCGCACCGACCAACATCCCGGCCATCATCGGGAGGCCGAGGTGGTTCGCGAGCTGCGCCGCCGTGAACGCTCCCACACCCGCCAGGCCGGCCTGGGCCAGCGACAACTGTCCCCCCATGCCGGTGATCAGGGTGATGGAGAGGAAGAGCGTGGAGAACGCGAGACCCTGGTTGAGCACGCTCTCCCAGTCCCGGGGCATCCAGGTGAGCATGGAGACGATGAAGAGCCCGAGCACGAGGTACCACAGGACGCCGATGACCCGACCCATGGCCGGTGTGCGAACGGCTGCCGCCAGCGGCGGCAGCGGCGGGTCCACGGAGGCCAGCGGGTCAGTGGCTTGTTCGAGCCTCCGCATCCCGGGGTGGAACAGCAGTGCCCCGACCAGCACGAGGAACGGCAAGCTGGGCAGGATCGACGTGAACAGGAAGCTTTGGGTGGGGAGGTAGCCCTGCAGTGTGAACGTCGCGACGCCGATGAGCACCGCCGCGATGGCTGCGATGGCCATGGAGCGGAAGGCGGCGCACGCGGCGGCGGCGATCGCGGCCACCATGAGCGTGAGGAACGGCTGGGCTTGCACCTGTCCGAAGTTGGGCGCGAGCAAGACGCCCGCAAGGCCGGCCACGAAACTCGAGATCACCCATGCCACCGCGACCACGCCGCCGGCGTTGACCCCGTCGAGCTGCACCAGCCGCCGGCTCTCCACCGCGCCCCGCATCTGTAGGCCAAGAGGGGTCAACCGCATCATCACGCCCATGGCCAGCAACACCAGCGCGGTGAACACGATGGCGCTCATGTCCAGCCCGTTGAACGGTGCCCCCGCCAGCGTGAAGTACACGGTGTTGGGGTTGAAGACGATGCTCGGTGGCGCGTAGTAGTTCTGCGGGATGAACACCTGCATCAGGGCCGGAATGCCGACGAGGAGGCTGATGGAGGTGACCAGCTTGGCCATGTTGTTGGAATTCGGGATCCGGCTGAACAGCAGGCGGTCGAACGCCAGCCCGAGTAGCGGCGAAACCACGACCACCGCAACGACGAAGGCCAGCCACTCCGAGAAGTGGGCGCTCTGGATCAGCGCCGTGAAGAGCAGAGAGGCCACATAGGCCTGCGCGGCGAACGCAAAGTTGAAGACTCCGGTCGCCCGGTAGGTGAGCACCAGGGCCACCGCGACCAGTGCGTACGTGCATCCATAGGGAATGCCGGGAATGGCAAAACCCAGGAACTGCTCCATTCCCGACGCCCCCTATTCCGGTTTCGTTCTCGCTTCTTTCATGCTGTGCCGCTCAGCCGACCGGAGTACCGGGCGGCGGCGCAATCGGGACGGCGTGTGTGTAGCTCGAGCCTGGGTTGCTGCCCGAGCCGTTCAGGATCGAGCCCGACAACCTGAAACACAAGAAGACTTGGGGCTTCTTGGCGAGCACCGTGACGTACTTGTTTCCCTGCACCTGAATGAAGGCGCTGCAGGTGTTGTTCGTGATGGGGTAGGTGTGGCCGCCGCCGCCCGGGGTCCAGTTGGTGGGGGTGGTCAGCCCGTTGGCGGTGTCGGCCTTGATCTTGTTGATGGCGTTGACGACGCCGAGCTGCGTCGGGTTGGGACCCGCCGCCTTGAGACCGGCCACCAGCAGTGTGGCCGACTGCCAGCCCTGGAGGGCGACCTCGTCATAGACCCACTTCGGCTCGTACTTCTTCATGGCACTGATGTACTGCGCCAGGCCGGGGTAGTCATTCTGCGGAGCGTCGAACGGCACGTGCTGGATGTTGAAGTACACGCCCTGCATGAGGCTTTGGTACTGGTCCAAGGTGCTCTGGTCGTTCCCGTTCAGCCACAGCTGCTTGGCCTGGATCCCGTACTGCTGCACGCCCCTGGCCAGGCTGATGTTGCCGGTCACGTCCATGCAACTGAGGATGAAGTTGGTCCCGGCCGCCTTCATTCGTTCCGCGTCGGGGACGACGCTGCTGCCGTAGCCGATGCTCGTGTCCACATAGCTGACGTGGACGCCTGCCTGCTTGAAAGCGGCCACGGCCTGATTGCAGGACCCGTTCGAGGAGGCGATGTTGTAGGCCAGCACGCCCACCGACGGAGACTTCTCGACCGTCTTCGCCAGGTAGATCCATGCCGGATCACCCGCTGCGTAGTCCTGGATCGACCCGCCGGCGGCGAACAGGTTGGGCGGGCCGTTCCAGTTTCCCGTCACGTTGTACCCGAACGTGGGAGTGCACGTCTGCACGAAATAGCCCGGAGTGAAGAAGGCGGTCGCCACGCCCGCCACCGCGAAGACGTGGTCCTGGTCGACCAGCGTGTGCTCCAAGGCGGTGTCCTGGCTGGGGTTGCCGGTGTCGTCGGTGTTGTAGGTCAACTCGATCTTTCGCCCGTCAACGCCGCCGTGGGCATTCACGTAGTCGTAGTACGCCTGGATTCCGGGCACCAGGGACTCGAAGTTCGAGGCGATCGGACCCGTCAAGGTCGACATCGCGCCCGTGTTGATGGTCGTCGCGGTGATGCCGGGCGACTGGTTCGCGCCGGCACACGAGCCGGTGGTGGCCAGCGGGCGCACCGCAGCAGTCGCGCTGGTGGCGGGAACGGCCAGAACCGTGCCCGCCGCAATGATCAGTAAGGCGCACGCGCTGGTTGTCGCGCGTGCAATTGCTCCCCCGCGTCTGGTTCTCATGGCCTCCCCATCGTTCCAACCGTTCATCATCGACCCCCGATCCGGCCCTCGCCGGCTCATCCACGACCGCTGCCGGTCACTGTAGCTTTGCGGCCTTTCGCCCACTGTTCACCCCTCACGCGTTCATTTGCTGCCTGGCTGCCCCTGTCGTGCTGCGCCTTGGTGCGCCAGATCCGGTCGCCTGTCGCGTCCCATCGCCTTGCTGACTCATGCCAAGAAAAGCCGACCGCGGTCGAATTCTCGGAGTGCCCGCACCTCATCGAAGCTCACAGCCGGGAGCTCCTCCACCTCGCGCGCCACGTCCGGCTCGTATCCGCACGACGAAGCGAACGCACGCACCCGCTCCTCGACCGTTCCGTCCCCCGACGGCACGGCGGCGACGCGCAACACCGCGTCCTGGCGGCGCAGGACGCCCTTGTCCGTGACGACACTCGCCACCCGCTCTCCCGGCGAGGTGACGTAGCCGGCGTGGCGCGGGAGACGCTCGGGACGGGCCAAGGTGACCACGACGCAGGCGGTCGCTCGGCTCGCCACGTCGTTGGCACCACCGGAGCCGACCAGGAACCTCCCGCCCGCCAGCTGGGTCGAGTTCAGGCAGCCGGCGCTGTCGACCTCCGCCGCACCGAGGCACCCCACCGTCTTCGTGCCAGGACCGCCGATCACCATGCCGAGGACGGCGGACGCGTCGGACAGGTACGGCGTGGCGGGGAAGACCCGCTGGTTGAAGATGTACGGGTCGGCCGGCGTCGGCTCGTAACCCCACAGGCCGAGCTCGGCGGTCAGCGTCACCCGGCTGCCGCCCGCTCTCGCCCGCGCCACGGCGACCCACGCGGCCAGGTTCGCCACGCCCGCCCCGGCCAGCACGGCGTCCGCGTCCACCGCGCCGACGACCCGCTCGACCTCTCTGGCCCCCAGGGACGCCGCCCGCTCCCACGGGGTGAAGACGTGATCCTCGACGACCGGGTTGGCGTCGGCGTCGGCTTTCCACGACATGGGGTCCGAACGCCCCTCGAGCCAGAGCAGGTGCTCGGTGCCGACCCGCGACAGGTAGTCCTCGTGCGTCGCCGGGCCGAGCACCCACTCCTCGACGTAGTCGTCGAGCTCGCCGTGCGCGGCCGCGGCGGCGACCGCGCTCCAGTGCGCGATGTCCTCGCCGTAGCTCCGCACGGGCAGGCCCGGGGCGTAGCACCCGCCCGGGTGCGCCCCGTAGGGCGCCTCCACCACGGCCAGGACCCTGTGGCCCGGGACCCGGACGCGGTGCCCCAGGCCCTCGAGGTCGTCGACGACGCGCTCGACGGTGGCGACGACACCGCGCCGCGCCGCCCACGCCCCCCAGACGCCGTCGAGGAGCGGCTCGGAGAAGGCGAGGTTGCCCGAAGGGTCGGCGGCGGCGGCGTGCACCAGCGCCACGTCGGGCACCAGCGGCTGCAACAGGCCCAACGGCCCGAAGGGCGACTCCACGACGGTGAACGCGTCGTTCTCGGCCATCGAGGACCCGATCAGCGAGCCGGTCACCGCGGCGGGCAGCCCGCGGGCGGCGGCCTCCAGGCGCTGGGACAGGGTGAGGATGGACCAGTGCTCCACCTCGACCGCTCCCGACTCGTAGGCCTTCGCGAAGACGGGGTTCGGCGTGTAGGTGGGGAAGCTGTTGCCGGAGTAGGCGGTCACGACCTTGCGCACGAGCCCGCCCTGGAAGAAGACCGCGCCCAGCGCGCCCAGGCTGGTCATGACGAGGGTGAAACCCGGATCGGTCCCCCAGAACTGACGGGCCAGCTCCCGCGCCGCCGCCGTCCAACGGCTGTGGCCCATCATCACCTGGACGGTGTCCCCCGGTTGCACGTTCCGCGCCACGGCGTCGGCCAGCGAGGTCACGACCGGGCCCGCCGACGCGGACGTGGCGGGCGTCACAGAACCTGCGTCGCGGCAGGCACCAGAACGCGAATGTCCTGGTCCCGCCTCATTTTTCGCCCCAACCAAACCTGACCACCGTGTCAGGTTAGCCATTTCGGCCATGCCCGGCACTACCATTCACCCCGCATGGGAACGCCGAGAGTCCGACGCGACCCGGCACCCGGCGCCAAGAAGCCGGCCCGCACCTCGTCGGGCCGGAAGGTGGTGGCCCCAAACAGGCCCTCGCACCTCGGCGCCACCGGGACGGCGCTGCCGACCCCCCTCGATGGGGTGTCCGAGACGAACGGGCCCGCGGGCCCGGGCCTCGCGGACGGCGACACCGTCGGCGCGCCGGCGAGCAAGCGCGTCCTGCGCAGCCAGGGCCGCCGGACCATGCGCCGGCTCCTCGATGCGGCCATGACCGCCTTCGACCGGCGGGGCTACCACGCCACCCGGGTCAACGACATCGTGGAGATCGCCAAGACGTCCCACGGCACCTTCTACCTGTACTTCTCGAACAAGGAAGACCTGTTGCGGGCGCTGGTCACCGAAGCCGCCGCCGACTCGCAGAAGATCTACGAGTCGTTCAGCACGCTGCCCTCCCCCGGGGGCACACCGCAGTGGGAGGACGTGCGCGGCTGGGTGAAGGCCTACTCGGACCTCTGGACCCGCTACGCGCCGCTCTTCCGCGTCTGGGCCGAGCTGGTCACGGTCGACAGGGAGCTCGGCAGGACCATCCGTCACACGTTCTCGAGGATCTCCTATGCGCTCACCGTGCGCATCGGGCCGGACTCCTCGGGCCACGAGATCGACCCCGCGGCGGCGGGGCTCGCCGCCCTGGCGATGCTCGACCGCTTCCACTACCTGCGCGAGTTCGTCGGCAAGCCCGTCGACGACACGGCCCTCGACACGCTGACCACGATGCTCTACCGGGCGCTGTTCGACCCGAACGCATAGGCGGGACCGACCGCGCCCGCGAGTCCCCGGCTGTCGGGCCGGGGCCGCCCCTCGGGCGTCCGGGCCCTCAGCCGTCCGGGCCCTCAGCCGTCCGGGAACACCCGATCGAAGATGGTGTCCACGCCGGAGCCGTGCAGGGTCAGTCCTCCGTCCACCACGATGTTCTGGCCCGTGACGAACCGGGCCAGGTCGGAACACAGGAAGACCACGACGTCGGCCACGTCCTCGGGCTCGCCGACCCGACCGACGGGAGTTCCCGTGACGAAGCGCTCCTCCTGGTCGGGCATGTACTGGAACCACGGTGCCGTCATAGTCGTCCGGATCATCCCGGGCGAGACGGCGTTCACCCGGATCGTCGGCCCGTACTCGAGCGCCGCGGACGCAGTGAGCGCCGCCACGGCCGCCTTGCTGGCGGAGTAGGGGCCTTCCCCCGCCGCGGGCCGCGTCCCGCTGATGGACGCCGTGCTGACGATGGAGCCGCCGCCCGCGGCGCGGATGTGGGGCACGGCGGCGCGGATGCCCGCCCACACACCGGTCAGGTTGACCCGCAGGACGCGGTCCCATTCGGACAGGTCCAGCTCGTGCATCCGGTTGAAGGCCGAGGTCCCCGCGTTGTTGTAGATGATGGAGAGGCCGCCGAGCTGGACCGCCGCCGCGTCCACGGCGGCCTGCATCGCGTCGGGGTCGCCCACGTCGACGCCGAAGGCGACACCGCCGATCTCCTTCGCCACCTGCTCGGCCGAGGCGGCGTCGACGTCGAACACTGCGACGCGCGCACCCTCCTCGGTCATCCGGCGGCAGGTTGCCCGCCCGATGCCCGAGCCGCCGCCGGTCACCACCGCTGTGCGACCCTCAAGCAGGCCCATCGTCGCCTCCCGTCTCGGTGTCCCTGGAGGCCCATGGTGGCCGGAGGACCATCGGCTCGTCGAG
>CAYWDQ010000069.1:0-15564 GCA_964457065.1 uncultured Acidimicrobiaceae bacterium
CGCAGCGCCCAGGGTGATGATGGCCAGGTTGATGCCGCGGATCCGCAGCGCCGGTATCCCGATGACCAGGCCGAGCGCCAGCGCGGCCAGGCCGGCCACGAGCAGAGCGACCGGGAAGGGCAGGCCGTGATGCGCCAGAGTCTTGGCCAGCACGAAGCCGCCGACTCCGGCGAACGCCGCCTGCACGAGGGACACCTGCCCGACGAACCCCGTGAGGAGGGTCAGCGAGAGGCACAGGGCCGCTGTCACCAAGCTCTCGATCACCGCGTCGCGCCATCCCGCGTGCGTGAGCACCAACAGGGCGGCAAAGACCGGCACAAGGAGCACGACAGAGAGAAGCGGTCGCCTCGGCTGCGTGGCACGGGGCAGGCGCGCGTCCTGCAGCTCACCTCGCGTCACGACTCCCTTGCCGCGGAGCAACATGGCGGCAGCGATGACGATGAAGGGCAGGGCGTCCGACATGCCCTGTTGGGGGAACCAGGCCCAGGTGGCCGCCGCCCAGACGCACAGTGACTGACCGATGCCGATCAGCAGGCCCGTGGCCACCGCGACGGGGACCGAGGTGAAGCGGGCCATGAGCGCGGCAGCCAGCGCCGGCACCACGGCGAGCGTCAACGTGGACGGCGTGAGCGTGGTGAGGGGGGCGGCGAGGACGCCGACCAGCGCGGCGACCGCGGAGGCGATGGCCCAGGCAGCCACCTCGAAGCGCGCCGGTTGCCACCCGAGCAGGGTGGCGGCCCGGCGGTTCTGGGCGGCGGCACGCGTCGCGACGCCGAAGCGGGTGAACCGGTAGACGGCCGCGATGCCCAATGCGATCGCAACCGTGATCCCGGCCAACCAGAGCCGATCCTGGCCAATGGTGGCCCCGAAGATCGTCACCGGGCTGGCAGGCAGGATGTCAGGCGTCGTGAGCGTGGCGGTGCCGAAGTTGAGGACGGCGATCGCCTGCAAGGTCAACATCAGGCCGATGGAGGCGACGACCTTGGCCAGCGTCGGCGCCGTGCGCAGGCGGGAGAAGATCAGCCACTGCAGAAGGGCTCCGAGCCCGGCCCCATAAGCGACGGTCAACACCACCGCCGGCCAGGTCCCGAGGGGGGAGCTCGAGATGGGGATCTCGTGGGGAATGCCCACCACGGGAAGGACCAGGTGCCCGTTGGACCGGAGCTCTGAGTAGCAATAGGCGCAGTACATCGCTACGGCGCCGTGGGCGAAGTTCACCACGCCCGAGCCCTGTTGTTCGACGGCGAGCCCCAGAGCCAGCAGCGCGTAGACGCTCCCGGCCCCCAACCCGATGAGAGAGAACAGCAGGACCTGTTGCATCCGGGGTCAGCCGAGTTTGATCTCGTTGGTGCCGTCGTACCAGGCACCACCCACGTCGACCAGCTTGTCGTTCTCCACCTTGAGCATGCGGATCGAGGAGGCACAGGCCGAGACGGCCAGGGGCACCCGGTGGTTGCATGTGTAGGGCTCGCCCATGAAGTTGGGCTGGTTGACCGTGGCTTTGAGCGCGCTGGTGACAGCGGCCGGAGTGACCGAGGGACCGATCTGGTCGATGATGACGCGTAGGTTCATCACGGCAGCGAAGGCATTGCTCGCGAACTCGCTGAGCTGGATCTTCTTGGACCCGTACTGCGCCAGCGCCTTGCGATAGGAGGTGACCGCGGGGATCGACGTGTCATTCGGGCCGTCGTAGCCGAACCCGATGTAGACACCGTTGGCCGCCGACCCGGCTGCCCGCAGCAGGTTCGGGGCGCCGCAGATGCCCGGTACGTAGAGGGGAATGTCGGGTGCGACACTGGCGTGCGCCAGCATCACCGGCACGCACAGCTGCTGGGTCGTGATGGCCAGGATCGCGCCGGGGTGGCCAGCGGAGGCAGCGGCCATCTGCGCCGTGGCGTCGGTGGCCGTCTCGGGTAGCGACGTCGTCACCCCCAGCTTCGCCCCGTTGGCCGCGGCCACCGAGGCGACGATCTCCTTGAAGATCGGCGCGGCCGCGATGTCCAGGTTGATCAGGTTGACGGTCTTGGCCTTGCCCTTGGTCGTCATGTACTTCGTCCAGTCGGCGCTCTCTGAGACGAGGTTGATTCCCATGGAGAAGGCGTCCGGGGACGTCACCAGCTCGGGCGTCACCGCAGCGGGCCCGACGATCGGGATGCCCGCGCCGGCGATGATCGGCACGCTGCCGGCCGTGCCGAGCTCGGACTCGCCGACGAAGGCGAGCGGGTGGTCGGCCAACAGCTGATTGGCACAGGCCGAGGACTCCTCGGGCGAGCCGTCGGTGACACAGGTCACCAGCTTCAGCGGGCGGCCGGCGGCGCCGCCGAGCTTGGCGTTCACATAGTTGACCGCCGCCTGCGCCGCCAGGTGGGAGTCCGGGATGGCAGCCGGACCGGCCTCCTGGGTGATCATGGCCAACACGATCGGGGGCCCAGCGGGAGCGGGTGTCGCCCCTTCGGCTGGACTGGCGACCGCCGACCAGGCCGACGCGAGGAAGAGGGCGATCGCGACCGAGGTCGCCGTAACGAAAGAACGGATGTTCACGGTCACTCCCTTGCTCATGATCGACGGCTCGTTGAGGTCCCGACCCCGGGTCCTCGCGGGGGGTTGGCTCCGTCCCGCCGGCATCCACTGCGACCGCCGACCGACCTCGAGCCCTGCCCCCCGGCCGCGTATTTGATCATATGATCAAATCACTGTCAACCCTCTGATCGTCTGATCAGTCAACTTCCCGAACGCATGATTACGATCCGTTGCATGACTCAGCCCCCCGCTGCGACCCGCACCACCCGACCGTCGGCTGACGCCACCAGGGAACGCATCCTCGTCGCCGCACTCGAGCTCTTCTCCGAGCTCTCGTTCGAGGGTGCGACGACGCGGGAGATCGCAGCACGTGCAGGGGTTGGGCAACCGCTGCTCAACTACCACTTCAAGTCCAAGGACGAGCTGTGGCGCAGCGCGGCGGACCTGCTCTTCGCCGAACTCAACGCGGCGCTCGGCGCTCGGATCGAAGGGCTACGCGGCGTCGACGACCTCACGTTGGCGAAGCTCATCGTGCGCGAGTTCGTCCACTTCTCCGCTGCTCATCCCCAGCTGCACCGCATCATCACCCAGGAATGCAAGGTCGACGGCTCCCGGATCGATTGGTTGGTGGAGCGTCACATCCGACCGGTGTACCAGTTCACTGAGGCGCTGTTCGCCGGCCTCGTTGAGCGCGGCGAGATGGTCGCGATCCCGCCTGCGCACATCTACTACATCATCATTGGGGCCGGGGCGACAATCTTCACCCTTGCCCCCGAGTGCCGCCGCCTCGCCGGTTTCGATCCCAGCGAACCTGGCCCTGTGGAAGTTCACGCGAATGCCATCGAGACGCTCCTCTTCGGAAGGCCATGGGAGGGTGATCAGCCGCGGCGACGCGCAACGGGTTCCGCATGACGATTGCACTCGATCCCGGAGTGCGTTGCGCCAGCAGCTGGATACGCCCCATTGCAATTCGCGAATCCCCGGACGGCGATCCAAAGACCGCAGACACTTGGGGCTGATTCTCCAAGCCAGTTCGGGCCCTGAACGGCGTCATCGGGATACGGATCGATCCGCTCTTGGTGCTCGCCGGTAGGGATGATCCCAGTAAGGACTGGGCTTGGAACAGCAGAAGGGCCGGTCCCGAAGACCGGCCCTGAACTGCACTCCCAACTAGTGGCGGGGGGAGGATTTGAACCTCCGACCTTCGGGTTATGAGCCCGACGAGCTACCAGACTGCTCCACCCCGCGGCGAAGTGGTCATCCTACACGCCC
The DNA here is from genome assembly GCA_964457065.1 of uncultured Acidimicrobiaceae bacterium. Classification (GTDB taxonomy): domain Bacteria; phylum Actinomycetota; class Acidimicrobiia; order Acidimicrobiales; family RAAP-2; genus Bog-473. The sequence continues at coordinate 3,793 of CAYWDQ010000069.1, forward strand.
CACGCGGCACCGACCACGGCGACCGAGCGGAGCCCACCGGCTCTCCGACCGGCCCATCCGAACTGCCGGCACGACCGCCGGCCGGGTCGCCGTCCTTACAGTGTCTGCGCTGTCGGAGGTGGGGGCGGCGGTGAGGCGGGGTCTGCAGCCTTGGGCGGCGGCGGCGGGGCGTCACCGGCCGCGGAAGCCGTCGGGGCGGCTGCAGCCGACTCGGGGGCCAGCGTGATCTGGCCGTGCTCGGACTCGTGCGTCTGTAGCGACGTCACCAGCTTCTCGATGTCGGCCTCCGTCGTGGGGGTGGCGCGGCCCGTCTTGGTGGCGTACACGGCGGCACCGAGGTCCCGCAGCATGCCGTCAGCCGCCTTCTTGGCCTGCGCCTCGTCGAGCTTCGCCTGGCCCTTGGCGGCCGCGTCCTTGGCCGCCACCGTGGCCGTGGCCGCCGTCGCCTTCACCTTGTCGAGCAGTCCCATCGCAAGACTTCCTTTCCTCGCTCCCGACATCATGGGACCGCTGGGCTGAACCTGCAACCGTGAGGTGGCGTCGGGCGTGCCGCCGGGCGTCGCCCCCGGCGCCTCAGCCCCGGGCGGCGGCCGAGGCGACGGTCGTCGAGGTGGTGGTGGCGCCCCCCTTGGGCTCGGTGCTCGTCGGCACCGTGGTCGTGCTCGAAGACGTGGAGGACGCGGACGGCGTCGTCGTCAGCGTCGACGACGTGGTGCTCGTCGACTTCTTCGTGGACGCCTTGCCGACCTTGGGGAGCGTCGTTGTGGTCGTCGTCGGGGTCGTCTTCGGTGTCCCGATCACCTGCTGGGCCTGGGTGATCGCCTGCTGCATGGCCTGGACGTCGGTCTGGAATCCGGCCAGGTTCCCCGCCTTCAAGGCGGCGAGCGCGTTGGAGTAGTCCGTCTGGGCGGCGGACAGGAAGCCCGACACCGCGGTCGGCACCGTGCCGCTCGAGGAGACACCGGTCCCCGGCAGTGAGACCGTCGTCTGGAGCAGGTCGCTCAAGACGGCCGACAACGACGTGTCGATCTCCACGTTCTTGCCCAGGACGGCAACCACGTATTCGAGCTGCGGCTGCGGGTTCGTCGTCGCCGCCACGTACAGCGGGCGCAGGTACACCATGGAATTCGAGATGGGGACCATGAGGGTCTCCCCCAGGAGCACCTCGGAGCCCTTGGTGTCCAGCAGCGAGATGTCCTTCGACACCGTCGAATTGGCCGAGATCTCGGCGTCCGCGTTGGCCGGGCCCGCCGTCCCCTGGGGCGTCTCGTAGAGGTCCAGCTGGCCGTATTGCCCCGGGTCGGAGAGCCCGACCATCCAGGCGGTCAGGTTGAAGTTCTGGTTGGACCCCGAGAGGGTCGACTGCGACGCCGGGACGAAGCCGTCGGACACGGTGAAGACCTGCTGGGCCGTGTTGGGCAGCGAGTACACCTGGTACTGGGGGGCCATGCGGGCCGGCGTGGTGGACACCAGCTGGCCCTGGTTGTTGTAGGTGTTCTCGGCCAGAAGCGCCTGGGATTGCGGGCCGGCTCCCGCTGTCGGCGAGAGCTGCCAGGCGTTGCTGGCAGCGTAGAAGTTCTGTGGATTGACGAGGTGGTACCGACCGTAGATGGCCGACTGAATGGAGAAGATGTCTTCGGGGTAGCGCAGGTGGGCCTGCAGCTGCGGGCTCATCTTCGACAGCGGCTGGAACATGTGCGGGAAGGCCGCCGAGTACGCCTGGATGATCGGGTCCTTCGGGTCGGCGTCGTAGAAGGTCATCTTCCCCGAGTAGGCGTCGATGACGACCTTGACCGAGTTGCGCACGTAGTTGTAGCTGCCCGGGAGGGTGCTGCCGATCGCCACCTGCTGGGTGTTCGCGTTCTGCGAGTACGCATAGTTGGCCGTCGTGGTGTAGCCGTCGACCACCCAGTCGATGTGCCCGCCGTTGATCACCGCATAGGGGTCGTGGTCGAAGCTGAGGAACGGCGCCGCCTTCTGGGCCATCGCCACCGGGTCGCGGACGAACATGATGCGCGACTTGTTGGTGATCTGGCTCGAGATGAGCAGGTTGAAGTCCCCCAGCCGTAGGGCGAAGGCCGCCCGCGTGAAGATCGAGGACAGCTGGACGCCACCGCTCCCCGAGTAATGGCTCTCGACGCTGGTCCCGTTCAGCTGGTAGTCCACCTCTTCTTGCTTGGTGTTGGCGACCACGTAGCCCGACTCGCCCAACGCGAAGTAGACCGACGGCTGAGTGATGGCGGGCAGTCCCTGCGAGGAGGTCGGCGGGACACCCTGCACCGTGTAGACGGGGTTGCTGGAGTTGGTCTGATTGGCCAGGGCCACCGCGGCGCCGTTGCCATGGGTGTACTGCAGGTGGATGTTCACCCAGGACGGGGACGGAACGTTCGCCGCCGAGATCTCGCGCACGCCGATGAGCACCGGCGTGCGCGCCCCGCCAACCGTGTAACGGTCCACCCCGAGCGCAGGGAACTGGTAGTAGGACTTGATGGCCTGCTGGCGCTGGAACGTCTGCAGCGAAATGGTGGGGTCGGGGTCCCACTGCCGGATGTTGGCGATGGTGGGGCTGGCGGCCACCGTCTGGGCGGCGGTGATGCTCGTGGAGGCGGGGAAGCTGTGCACCTTCACGTTGGTCAACCCGTACGCGTCCCGCGTGGCTGTGATGTTGCGCTGGATGTAGGGCGCCTCGAGCGAGCTCTGCGCCGGCGTCACCTTGAGCGTCTGCAGCAGTGCCGGGTAGATGATGCCGACGACGAGCGCCACGAAGGCCCAGATCCCGATCGCCAGGACCGGGAGCGTCCAGCCTTGTTGGCGGATGTTGTAGAGCAGGATGAGTGCGGCGAACACCGACACGACGGCGAGCAGCAGCTCGGCCGGCAGGCGGGCGTGCACGTCGGTGTACCCGGCGCCGTTGACGTACCCGTCCTGCGCGTTGACGAGCGACCAGCGCTGGAAGATGTAACCCGCCGCCTTGTCGAGCGCGATCAGTGCCAACAGCACCGAGATGTGCGCCTTGACGGGCGGCCGCACGCGCGGCAGGCCCCGTTGGGGCTGGATCCCTCCGTTGAAGTAGTGAAACACGAGTGTGACGGCCAGCGTCACGATCAGGATGGCCAGGGTCCAGTCGACGATGAAAGTCAGGAACGGCAGCTTGAAGACGTAGAAGCCGATGTCCTTGCCGAACTGCGGGTCGGTGATCCCGAAGCTGCCGCCGTGGCGGAAGAGGATCCAGTTGTTCCACTGCCCGATGGTCCCCGAGGCGCCGATCAGCGCGATGACGAAGGCCAGGACCACGTAGATCCGGCCGGCGTAGGGCCGCACGAACTGCTGGTAGCGGCGCACGAGCTCGTCCTCCTGGGCGAGCACGATGTCGTGCCCGGCGATGCGGTCGCACACGACGAGGTTGACCCAGAGCACCGCGAAGAAGATGGCGCCGAACACGCCGAAGAGCCCGAGTTTGATCGCCAGCAGCGTCGAGAAGACGTTGTGATAGCCGACCGAGGAGAACCAGAGGCTGTCGGTGTAGATGCCCGCCAGAGACCTCAGGGAGACCAGGAGAACGACGAGGACGATCGCGAGGCCGATGAGCCACCAACGGGCCCGGTGGCGCCGGCGCGGCGAGGAGTCAGCAGTCAGGTCGCTGGGGATGCGCACGAGGGGAGCCTAACGTCCACCACCATGGCCCCAATGGCCAGGCCCGACACGTCTCGGAACAGCCAGCGCCCCAGGTCAGTCGTCCGCGGGTGCCACGAGACACCGGCAGCCCGAGTGCGCGGGTGGGTATGCGTGGCCGGTCGGGAACGTCTCGCGCGCGCTCGTCGCACCGGCGAGCGCATTGTCCTCGCAGTCCGAACAGCCACTCGCCGACGTCACCACCCAGCGCACCTTGTCGTCCCCTGCGGCGGCGGTCACGCCGGCCGAGAACGCCTGCGTCGCGTAGTCACCCGTCAGCCGCTCCACCCGTTCGCCGCGCCACTCTCGGAACGCGGCACCCACCCGGTCGCTGAGCTCGTCGTCCCCATCGGCCATCTGGCGGCGCAACATGGCGACGATCACGTGCGCCAGCCCCTCCACCGACTGCTCGACCGCGTCGTCATCGGCGACGGTCGCCGCCCCGGCCCCGCCGAACGCCGCCCCGGCGGTGAACGCCTCGGCCAGGTGGCCGCGCGCCGCGGCGGCGAACGCGGCCATGTGCTCGTCCTCGGGGCCCAGGAGCTCGTCGGCCGTCAGCGACGGCGCGCTGCGCAGGCGGTCCAGCAAACGGTTCTGGTCGTCGCCCAGGGCCCGCTTGACGGTGCGGCCCAGCCGCGCCGTGACGGGCGCCAGGGCCTCGTCGCGTCGCGCGACGAGCTCGTCGTCGGGGCCCGGTGCAGCCTCGGCCTGAGCCTCCGCGGCCTCGGCCTCTGACGCACCGGGGCGTGCGCCGGCCTCGCCCGCCGTGGCCTCGGGCGGGGCCGTCGGGGGTGCCGCAGGCTCGGCGGGCCCTCCGGCCGCATCAGTCCCGGCGCGGATGCGGGCGAACAGCTCGTCGACCGAGGGGGTGGCCGCCGACGCGCCCGCGTCGTCCTCTCCCGGCCCCCCGGCGGTTCCCACGTCGCCCAGCGCCGGCGCCGGCGTCTCCCCCCTCGCCTCGTCCACCGAGTCCTGGTCGTGGGGGCCCTCGTCGGAGCCGTGCAGCCGGAACTGGTCGCCGACGGCCATCGCGGCGGCCCGCGCCTCGTCGTCGGTGCGCTCCAGGTGCGTCAGGATCCCGTCCACCTTGTCGCGCACGCCGACCACGGACGCGGCCATTTCGTCGCGGGCCGCACGCAGCTGCTCAATCTGGATCCCCAGCGCACGACGCCGCGACGCCAGGTCGGCCAGCACGCGGCGCCGGGCCTCTTGCACCTGCTCGAGGAGGGCCCGCCCCTCGTCCTTGGCGCGGGCGATGACCGCCTCCCCGTCGGCCACCGCCTCGGCGAGGAGGCGCTCGCTCTCCACGCGGGCCTCCTGCTCGGCGTTCGCCACCAACAGCTCGACCTCGACCACGCGCTCGGCGGACGAGGCCTCGGTGCGCGCCTGCAACTCGTCGACCTGGCTCTGGGTCTCGCGCAGCAAGGTGGCCGCACCCTCCTGTGCCTGGGCGACGATCCGGGCCGCCTCCTCGTGGGCGTGGCGCAGGATCTGCGCGCTGTGCTGCCCCAGCGACGCCGTGAGGGTGGCCTCGTCGACGACGGGATGGGCGGCGCGCTCTTCGGCCTCGGCCACGGCGGCGCGCAGCTCCTGCTCGCGCTCCTCGAGGGCCTCGATGCTCCGCGACACCGACTGCAGGTAGGACCGCACCTCGTCCGTGTCGAAGCCGCGCCGCACGATGGCGAACGAGTGGCGGGCGATGTCCCCGGTCGCGATGCGGGACGATGAGATGGGGGCGCGGCCTTCAGGCATGGCCAGAGCCTACGGCGCCGCCTGGGCCGGCACAGGCTTCGTGGGCACGTGGCCCCCGAGGCGCTCGAGGATGCGCAGCACCTGGTTCAGGCTGCTCACGGCGTAGACGTGCAGCTGTGGGGTCGCCTTGGACTCCGCGGTCTTGAGCTCCACCGAGGGCACGAAGAAGACGGTCGCCCCGGCCCGCTCGACCGCGATCGTCTTCTCGGCCACGCCGCCCACGTCACCGACGTTGCCGTACTGGTCGATCGTGCCGGTGGCGGCCACGATCCGGTTGCCCGTCAGACGCCCGCTGCTCAACTTGTCGATGATCCCGAGCGTCATGGCCAGGCCGGCGGACGGACCGCCGATGTCCTGGGTATGGACGGTCACCTTGACGGGGAAGTCCCAATCCTGCTGCGTCTGGGGGTCGATGCCGAGGAGCGCCGTGGGCTTCGTCGGCCGCCCGCAGCCGGTGTCCACCAGTCCCTTGGGTGGTGGCGCGAGGGTGATCGACTTGGTCACCGTGGGCCCCGGCACGAAGTCGCCGACGTCGTTGATGGAGGACTCCTCGACGGCGAGCGGGATGGTCGTCCCGGGCTGCAACCCGTGCAGGGCGTCGACCAGGGCGCAGTCGGTCGGTGTGGCGGTTCCGTTCACCGAGGTGATCACCTGGGCCACCTTGAGCGTCTTGGCGGCCGGGGAGCCGGGTTCTATCCCGAAGATGAGCGCGCCCGCATTGGTGGAGGTCACCGTATAGCCGAGGCGCCTCAACGCCGCTGCGGTGGCGAACGACTGCGCCTGGGCCATCTCGAGGTATCCCTGGGCGAGGTACTGGCTCTCGTCGGGCGTCGGGCCGAGCAGCTGCTGCCCTGAGACCACCTCGCTGTCGGAGTCGAAGAACCGGTACTGGAGGTAATTGAGTGCGTTCAGCTGTGTCAGGTAGACGTCGGTCAGCAGGATCTTGCCCGTCAGGGGGTGATTGTCCGCCGCCGGCACCTCAATGAACTGTGCGACGGGCGTGGCATCCCCCGGCGTGAGCACGTAGTAGTTGATCGAGACATGGGCGGCGACCAGGGCGGCGACCAGGGCGGCGGCGACTGCGACCCCGAAGATCGCGGGCCAGATGCGGCGGCGCCCGCGGCCGGCGGGCGGGGGCGGGGGCGCCCACGCACCGGCCAGGGTCGGGCCGGCGTCGTTGGGGGAGGGGGTCGCCGCAGCGCCCCCGTCGGCGGTCGCGTCAGGGTCGGACATACTCGGGAGGTGAGCGACGATGTTGCCACGAATGCCGGCCGCGACCGCCGCGCCGAGCTGCGTAGGCGGCGCCTCGTCCTGGCCGGCCACCGCGGAGATCCGGCCCTGGCCCGACGCGGGCTCGGCGATCCCGATCCGGGCGTGCAGGCCGCCGCCCTGGGCGCGCTCGACCGCCTGGGTCAGCTCACGGCCGACGACGTGGTGGCGGCGTTGACCGCCGGTGCCGCGCCGCTGCGACGTCGCGCCGTCGAGGCGGCCCCGGGCGTGCGCGGCCGGGGCTCGCGCTCGGTGCTCCCCGCCGCCGTGACCGGCGCGCTCGGCGATCCCGATCCCCTGGTCGTCGTCGACGCAGCCTGGTTCCTGGGCGAACGGCGCCACCGGCCCGCCGTGACCGCTCTGGCGGCGACCGCGACGGAGCACGCGGACACCCGCTGCCGCGAGGCGGCCGTCGCCGCGCTCGGCGCCATCGGTGACCTCGACGGGCTGCCCGCCGTGCTCGCGGCGCTGGGTGACAAGGCGACGGTCCGGCGTCGGGCGACGGTGGCGCTCGCCGGCTTCGACGACCCGAGGGTGGAACCCGCCCTGCGGGCGGCCGCCGGAGACCGCGACTGGCAGGTGCGCCAGGCCGCCGAGGAGCTGCTCGGGGTCTGAGCCCGGGCGGCCGGATCGACGACCCCGACGGTCGAGGACGGGCAGCTGGTCCTCGGAGAGCCAGTCCTCCTCGGAGAGTCAGTCCTCCTCGGTGAACAGCCGCTTCAGCCGGTCGAAGGACTCGAGGCAGACGCCGGCACCCTGGACCACGCACTCGAGTGGCGTGTCCACCAGGTGCACCGGGACGGCCGTGGCGTCGGCGAGCCGCTGGGTCATCCCGCGCAGCAGCGCGCCCCCGCCGGTCAAGTGGACGCCCTGGAACATGATGTCCTGGGCCAGCTCCGGTGGGGCCTCCGAGAGGCAGTCGGCCGCCGTCTGGACGATCGATCTGACGTTGTCCTCGAGCGCGCCCCGGACTTCGAGCGGGGAGAGCAGCACCGTCTTGGGCATCCCGGTCGCCACCTCGCGGCCACGGATCTCCGCCTGCTGCTCCGCCCCGTAGGGCGACGCCGAGCCGATGGCAAGCTTGACCGCCTCTGCCGTGCGCTCGCCGATGGCCACGCCGTACTCGTGCCGCACGTAGGCCTGAATCGACGCGTCGAAGTCGAAGCCGCCGCAGCGCATCGCCTGGACGGCAACGACGCCCCCGAGCGAGATCACCGCCATCTCCGCCGTGCCACCCCCGACGTCGACCACCATGTTGCCCACGGGCTCGTGGATCGGGAGCCCCGCCCCGATGGCGGCCGCCATGGGTTGCTCGATCAGGAAGCTGGCCGAGGCGCCGGCCCGCCGCGCCGCCTCCTTCACAGCGCGGCGCTCGACCGCGGTGATGGCCGAGGGGACGCAGATCAGGACCTTGGGCCGGTTCAGCCGTCCGACACCCACCCGGCGCAGCAGCACGCTCAGCATGCGCTCGGTGACCTCGAAATCGGTGATGGCGCCACCCCGCAGCGGGCGCTCGGCCACGATGTAGCCCGGCGTCCGGCCGATCATCTGCCAGGCGTCGGTCCCGATCGCCAGCACCTCGCGGCTGCGCGAATCGAGCGCCACCACGGTCGGCTCGTTCAGGACGAGGCCCTTGCCCTTGGCATAGACGAGCGTGTTCGCCGTGCCGAGGTCGATGGCCAGGTCGCGTGACATAGGGGCCTCATGGTACGGCCGCCCCGTCGCGCGACGGCATTCTGCGGGCCTTTCTCGGTATCGTCGACCAGGTGAGTGACACGCCCGAGCAGCCCGACGACGGCGAACCGGGCCCCGAGGAGGGCGGCGGTGCAGGCCCGGACGAGCCGGAATCACCGCTGCGCGGCTGGATCGACCCCGACGACCGGCTGTGGCGCCACCCGAGCGAGGTCAGCGCACAGGGCGCCGGCTCGGCCCCAGGGGTGGGCGCCGGCGCGGGCCCGGACGCCGAGACGCCCGTGCTGCTCAACGCCCCGCCGCGCCGTGCCTGGCGGAGTGCGGCCATGGTCCTGATCGGCGTCGCCGCGGTGGCGGCGGCCGTCATCTGGGTCGTGGTGCTGCTCTCGCCGGCCTCGCAGAAGCCGCTCTCGAGCGCCACCGGTGACACCCTCGCCAGCACGTCGGTGACGACCCTGGCCGGACCACAGAACGCGGTGCCCGCGGTGGCCCAGGCGGCCGGGCGCTCCATGGTCGAGCTACGGGCGACCACGGCGCACGGGACGGTGAAGCTCATCGGGGTCGCCGTGGCCGAGGGGGGCATGCTCGTCACGACCGCCGACCTCCTCGGGGGCGCGCGGCGCATCGTGATGGTCGGGGCCGGCGGCAAGGTCGTGCCCGCCTCCCTCGTGGCGGAGGACACGACGTCGGACATCGCGTTGGTGAACGTGCCCGTGGACGTGCCGGTGGCACCGTTCGCCAACGACACCGGCCTCGGCGGGGGATCGCCCGACCTGTTGCTGAGCTTCGTGCCCGCGGGAGCCGCATCGCTCGCGCTGCACTGCACGCCCGGCGCGGTGACCGGGGTCGGGACGGCGATCGCCGGCGGTCCCGCCGACGGCATGCCGGCCATCACCTCCTCCCCCGCGACGGCGCCCGTCGCCGCCGGGGACCCGCTGTTGAACTCGAGCGGAGGGGTCGTCGGGATCCTCTACGACCCCGACCCCGGGACGTCCTCTCCGGTCGCCTTCCTTCCCGCCGACCTCGTGGTCGGGGTCGCCGACGACCTCCGCTCGAGGAACCGGGTGGTGCACGGGTGGCTCGGGGTCTCGGGCACCGATGCCCCCGACGGCGGCGGGGCCGAGGTGGCGTCCGTGCAGGCCAACGGGCCGGCCGCCGGGCGCCTCCAGGCGGGCCAGGTGATCGTGGCCGTCAACGCCCTGCCCGTGCGGACCATGGCCGAACTGCGCGCCCGGCTCTACGTCCTGGCCCCGGGTGCCGCCATCGCTCTCTCGGTCCAGCAGAGCTCCGGCACGAAGCTCGTGGACGTGACCCTCAGCGGGTCCTCATAGCATGCAGACGTGAGCATGTTCGGTTCCAACGACCCCGACAATCCGATGGGGGGCCTCCTCGGGGACCTCCTGAAGGTCATCGGGTCCGGACCGGGCGCGGGCGACAGCTGGTTCGATGCCGCCCGCACGCTGGCCTTCGGGGTCGCCACCGACGGTGGCCAGGACGAGAACCCCGATCCGCTGGTGCGCATCGCGTTCGAGGAGCTGGCCCGGGTGGCCGAGCTCCATGTGGCCGACGCCACGGGGATCTCGTCGCCGGGGAACGGAAGCGTCTCCTTCGAGGCCGTCGGACCCGGGCAGTGGTCCTTCCGGGTGCTCGAGGCCTACCGGCCGGTGCTCAAGTCGATGATCGACGCGCAGCAGCAGGGCGCGGCAGCCGTGCCGGCGTCCATGGACCTGAGCGAGCTCGATCCCGACGACGCCGGCGGCCTCGGTGGCCTGCTCGGGCAGTTCGCGCTCACGCTCGGTCCGGTGTTCCTCGGCATGCAGTTCGGCTCGGCCGCGGGGCACCTCGCCCGCCGGGCCTTCGGGCAGTACGCGCTCCCGCTGCCCTGGCCCGAAGCGCCGACCCTGCTGCTCGTGCCGGGCAACGTGGCCCGCTTCGCCGAGGACTGGAGCCTGCCACTCCAGGAGGTCCAGCTCTGGGTCTGTCTGCGGGAGCTGACCATGCACGCCGTGCTGACGCGTCCCGGTGTCCGGTCCTCTCTCATGACGCTGCTGGGCGACGCCTCGGCCCACGCCGCGGCGGCGCAGCGGTCCATCGTCGAACGCCTGGGTGACGGCCTGGGCGACCCGGCGGCCCTCGAGGACGCCCTCGGGGACCCCGAGGCGCTGCTGTCGGACCTCATCAGCCCCGAGCAGCGGAACATCTCGAGCGCCCTCACCGCCCAGACGACCGCCATCGGCGCCTACGTGGACCACATCACGGCGGGCATCGCCGAGACGCTGACCTCCTCGCCCGCCGCGCTGCGCGAGGCCTGGTACCGCTACCGGATCGAGGAGGGCAAGGGCGAGCAGGCCTTCGCCGGCCTGTTCGGGCTCAACGTGGGCCAGGACGAGGTGGACCGTGGGCGTGCCTTCGTCACGGGCGTGGTGGAACGGGTCGGCGAGGACGCGCTGGCCCGGCTGTGGAGCGACGAGCTCTGTCTGCCGACGCCGGCCGAGGTCGACGCGCCCGGGCTCTGGCTCGCCCGCATCGGCCTCTTGGATTGAGCGGGGTTCAGCCCACCCGCTCGGGCACGCGGTGCTCGAGCTCGTAGCGGGCGAACGCGGTCGTGACGCGGCCACCGAGGAGCAGCATCTCGATGCTGCCGTCCCACTCCGGTGCGATGGCGTAGACGTAGTCCGCCAGGCCCTCGTCGGAGCGGATGGTGGTCAGGAGGTCCACGAGATCGAACACGTGCTCGACCTTGGCGGTGTCCGCCAGGTCCGCCGGCGTCAGCGTGCGCACCAGTGCCGTCTCGTCCTCGGTGAGCTCACCGACGTGCCCCCGGATCTCCCCGACAACGGGTTCGTCGTCGAGTGTGTCGGTCTTTTCCCCCATGATGCTCCTCCCCCTCGGCGGACCACCGGGGCCCGCCGCTCAGTCACTCGAAAGCAGCCCGACGGACCGCTCCGAGCGCAGAGCTTTCACCACGGCGGTGTCGGCCGAGTGGCTCGCGGGATGCAGGATGGGTGCGGGACAACGCCCGCCCAACGCGGCGGTGCCCCGGGGGTGGGCCGCTCAGGCCCCGGCAGGCTCCCCGTAGTCGAGGACCCACTCGAGGGCCAGCTGCTCCCGCTCGGCGTCACGCACCACCCGCTCGCTGTTGCGCCGGAACTGGGGATCGTGCGGGGGGAGCAGCACGAGGCGGGCCAGCACCCGCTCGCGGAACTGCTCGATCACCTCGGGCGGCCCGTAGTCCGACTGGACGTCCCAGTGGGGGGCCACCGGCCCGAGGTACACGACGCGCACGTGCCCGACGGGCTCGACCGGCTCACCCTCTTCGACTACTTCCTCCTCGGTGTCCGGGGACATCGCACCTCCTGGCATCGGCGATCGGCGCCAGCGTAGCCC
>CAYWDQ010000070.1:0-15352 GCA_964457065.1 uncultured Acidimicrobiaceae bacterium
GCCGCCGACGGCGGCGTGTTCAGCTTCGGCAACGCACAGTTCCACGGCAGCACCGGGGGCATGCGCCTCAACGCGCCCGTCGTGGGCATCGCTTCCACGCACGACGCCGGCGGCTACTGGGAGGTGGCCACGGACGGCGGGGTGTTCAGCTTCGGCGACGCCCAGTTCCACGGAAGCACCGGGAGCATCCGCCTGAACAAGCCGATGGTAGGCATGGCGGTGACACCCGACGGCGGCGGCTACTGGCTCGTCGCGTCCGACGGCGGGATCTTCGCCTACGGCGACGCCGGCTTCTACGGCAGCACGGGCAGCTTGCGCCTCAACAAGCCGGTCATCGGGATGGTGCCGACCCACGACGGGCTCGGCTACTGGCTCATCGCCTCGGACGGCGGCGTGTTCGCCTTCGGCGACGCCGGCTTCTTCGGATCGCTCGGCGGCGCGCCTCCCTCGACTGCGCTCGTCGGCGTGGCCCCGACGCCCGACGGCGGCGGGTACTGGGTGCTTGGTGCGAACGGCTTCGTGTACCCCTTCGGGGACGCTCCGCAGGTCGGGATAGCAGTGGGGTCACCCGCGTTGGCCACCATGAAGAGCCCGATGACCGGGCTGATCCCGGACTTCAGCGGGCAGGGGTTCATCGCCGTCGACGGCAGCGGCCAGGCCTTCGCCTACGGGGACGCGCCCTACTTCGGCGACGTCACCACCGCCGTGCCGGGCTACTCAGGCCATGCCGTCGGCGTCGCCGCGACCCCGGGCTGACGCCGCGACCGCGGAGAGCCGGGGGAAGCGGCGCAGCCGGCCGAGCGGGCCGAGCCGGCCGGCGTCGACGCCGTGGTCGGCCGCGTTGAGCAGCCGGAGGTCGCCGCGGCTGTTGCCGTAGGCCCACAGGATCGGCTGCTCGCCGCCGCCGTTCGACAGCAGGCCCTGCGAGCGGAGGTAGACGACGAGGCGGGCGTACTTCTCCGCCCCGCGGCAGTTCTTGCCCTCGTAGCCTCCGGTCAGGAGCCCGCCGCCCCCGATGGCCAGCCGGGTGGCCACGACCCCGTGGACCCCGAGCTCTTCCGCGGCGGGCAGCACGTAGCACTCGGGTGACGCCGAGACCACGACGATGTGATGACCCTGCCGGCGGTGCCACTCGAGCCGGCGCCGGGTGTCGTCGCGCAGGTGGCGTTGGAGATGCCGGCGGGCGAACACCGCGGAGCGCCGGTCGACCTCGTCGATCGGGAGGCCGCCGAGCAGGCGCATGAACAGCCTCTCCTTGGCGTTGTCGGCCGCATGCCCCCCGGTGACCGCGGCGCGGACGAGCTCGGGGGAGAGCCTGGCCACGGCGCGCAGCACGGGCCAGTAACCGCGCAGGCTCACCAGGAACGGGAACACGCTGCCCGAGTCGGTCAGCGTGCCGTCGAAGTCGAAGGCGGCGACGGTCGGGCGTTCCGGCGACGGCGGCCCGCCGGCCGCGGCGGGATCAGTCGAGTGCAGAGCCACCGCGGCCCGCACCCCCTGCAAATCGCGCTGCGCCCTGGAGCGTCTCACCACTGTTGACCACCACGCGGCCGCGGCGGGCCTCCCCGATGGCGGCCTCCGCCTCGGTGAGGCCCCACTGCTCGAGTGCGCTCATGCGGTCCGAACGCAGGCACACCTGGGGCAGGGCGGCCAGCTGGTGGGCCAGACCCACGGCGGCCGTCAGCGCCTCGCCCGCCGCGACGACCCGGTTGGCCAGGCCGAAGGTCAGCGCTTCGGGAGCCGACACGGCCCGGCCGGTGAGGATCAGGTCCATGGCACGGCCGTGGCCGACGATGCGGGGCAAGCGGACGGTGCCGAGGTCGCAGAGCGGGACCCCGAAACGCCGGCAGAAGACGCCGAAGACGGCGTCGTCGGCCGCCACCCGCAGGTCGCACCACAGGGCCAGCTCCAGTCCGCCCGCCACCGCGTAGCCCTCGACGGCGGCGATCACCGGCTTGGAGAGGGTCAGGCGAGTCGGCCCCATCGGGCCCGGGCCATCGTCGGGGATCGGCCGGCGGTCGCCCTCGGCGACCGCCTTGAGGTCGGCGCCGGCGCAGAAGGTCCCCTGGGCGCCGGTCAGCACGGCGATCGAGTGGGCATCGTCGCGGTCGAAGGCCAGGAACGCCTCGCGGAGTTGATCGGCGCACACGCTGTCGACGGCGTTGCGCCGCTCCGGCCGGTCGATGGTGATCACGGTGACCGGGCCGTCGTGCTCGACGACGAGGGTCTTGGCCCGGTAGGGCACATAGGGTCCCGCGGCGTCATCGGGTGCGGTCTGCAGGGTGCCCACGGACGCATTCTCGCACGCACCGGCGACCCCCCCGCTCATGGGTCCCCGAACGATCCCCTGGTGGAGATGCCTTTCTCACGTTCCGGTCCTGAATGCGACAAATATGACCATTCGTGTCGACAATTGCCCGAGCAGCCGGTAAGGTCTCATCGCTCAGATACGGAACCTCAAGACTTCAGGAGGAGCACATGGCAGTACGTCTCGGGGACACCGCTCCCGACTTCACCGCTGACACCACCGAAGGCACCATCAATTTCCACGACTGGCTGGGCGACAGCTGGGGGGTTCTCTTCTCCCACCCCAAGGACTTCACCCCGGTCTGCACGACCGAGCTCGGGGCCTTCTCCAAGGCCAAGCCGGAGTTCGACAAGCGCAACGCCAAGCTGATCGGACTCTCCGTCGACTCGGTCGAGTCTCACAAGGGCTGGGCGGGCGACATTCAGGAGACCCAGGGCTCGGCGCTGGCGTTCCCGCTGATCGGTGACGAGGACCGCAAGGTGGCGGACCTCTACGACATGATCCACCCGAACGCCAACGACACGCTCACCGTGCGCTCGGTGTTCATCATCGGACCGGACAAGAAGGTCAAGCTGACTCTGACCTACCCCGCCTCGACGGGCCGCAACGTCGACGAGATCCTCCGGGTCCTCGACTCGCTGCAGCTCACCGCCGACTACTCGGTCGCCACGCCGGTCAACTGGACCGACGGCGAGGACGTCATCATCGTCCCCGCGGTCAGCGACGAGGACGCCAAGAGCCGCTTCCCCAAGGGGTGGAAGGCCCTCAAGCCCTACCTGCGGGTGACGCCTCAGCCCAACCGCTGAGAACCACCGGGGCGCCCGCTCGCCGGGCGGTCTCTCGGAACGTGCCGGCCTGCGGGCCGGCACGTCCGCGTCCGCGTCCGCGCTGCGACTTTCCGGCACGGCCCTGTCACAGCGACTGGCAAGAGTGGGGCGCGGGAGGCCACCGTGCGCCTCCCCTCAGGAGGAGACGACCGTGAACGAAGCTGAGGTGTTCGTCCTGGCCGACCGGGCCCTGGCCACCGTGGTGGCACGCATCGGGCCGGAACAGTGGGACATGACCATGCCCCCGAACTTCGCTCGGCGGGGGGCCGACGACCGGCCCAGCCTGCGCAGCGTCGTCAACTACCACGCCTATGACGATGCCTGGGTGCCCGACGTGCTGGCCGGGCGCACCATGGACGAAGCCGGTGCGACCAAATTCGACGGCGATCTCCTCGGGGAGCGCCCGGCCGAGCGGTTCGAGGCCATCGTCGCCGCTGCCTGCGCGGCGGCCTCCGCGGTGACCGACTTCGACGCCGTCGCGCATCTCTCATTCGGGGACTACCCCGTGCGCGAGTACTTCTGGCAGATCAACTCGTTCCGCGGCTTGCGGGCGCACGACATCGCCCGGGCGATCGGCATCGAGCCGGATCTGCCGGACGAGCTCGTGCAGGGAATCTGGGACGAGGTCCGCCCGCACGCCGAGGAGTGGCGGACGATCGGTGTCTTCCCGGCGGCCGTCCCGGTGCCCGACGACGCCCCTCTCCTCAGCCGCCTGCTGGGCCTCACCGGCCGGGATCCCGGCGCGGGGTGAGGGCAGTGCCGCTCAGGCCGTCGGCGGTACGAGCTCGTCGCGCAGCTGGCGCTTGAGCACCTTCCCCTGCGGGTTGCGCGGCAGGGGCTCGGAGCGGAACCAGATGTGGGTCGGGACCATGAACCCGGCCAGGCGTTGCTTGACATGCAGTCCCAGCTCGTCGGCCGTCACCTTGGCACCGGGGCGGAGGACGACCACCGCACCGACCTCCTCTCCGAGGGTGGGATCGGGCACCCCGATGACAGCGCAGTCGGCGACGGCGGGGTGCTCGAAGAGCGCGGCCTCGACCTGCACCGAGTACACGTTCTCACCGCCCCGGATGATCATGTCCTTGGCCCGGTCGACGATGTAGATGAAGTTGTCCTCGTCGAGCCGGGCGACGTCGCCCGTGTGCAGCCAGCCCTTGGAGAACGTCTTGGCGGTCTCCTCGGGCCTGTTCCAGTAGCCGCGCACGACGTTGGGGCCCTTGATCCACAGCTCGCCGCGGACGTCGGGCCCACGGGGGACCGTGCCGTCTGGCTCGTCGCCGGCGAAGTCCTCGGGCACCACGGCCACGTCGCAGACGGGCACCGGCGGCCCGACGCTCTCGGGACGGGCGATGTAGTCGCCGCCGGAGTTCATCGAGGTCACCGACGAGGTCTCGGTGAGCCCGTACCCGTTGGAGGGCTGGCCGACGGGCCAGGCCGCGCGGATGCGGCGCACCAGGTCGGGCGGGGCGGGGGCGCCGCCGTAGGACACCCCGCGGATGGACGAGGTGTCGAATTTGGCGAAGTCGGGGGAGTCGAGCACCTGCATGACCATCGCCGGCACGCCTCCGAAGGTGCCGATCCTCTCTCGCTCTATCAGCTGGAGCGCGCGCTCGGGATCGAAGTGGTGCATCATCACCATCTTCCCGCCGGCCGCGATGTTGGAGACCATGACGGAGTGGCACCCGGTGGCATGGAAGAGCGGCACCGAGAGCAGGAAGGCAGGCTGCGTCTTCTCGCTCGTCGACTCCAGTGCCGCGCTGCCGAAGCGCATGGTGCCGCGGGAGTTGATGAAGAAGAGGCTCATCAGGTTGGTCACCATGTTGCGATGGGTCCCGACCGCACCCTTGGGCCGCCCGGTGGTGCCCGACGTGTAGAAGATGGTGGCGTCGTCCTCCGGGCCGATGGTGACGTCGGGCGGCGAGGCGGCCTCGTCCACGGTCCCCAGGGCGAGGGCGAACGGCCATTCGGCCACCGGAGCCGCACCTCCCGGCGGCTCGTACACGGCCAATGGGGTGCTGGGCTCGGCCCGGTGCTCGTCGGCGACGATGACGGCCCCGAGCTCGGACAGCCCGCCGAGGAAGGGGCGGATGCGATCGGCCCGCTCGGTGTCGACGAACGCGACCTTGGAGCCGGAGTCCTCCAGCCCGTAGCGCAGCTCCTCGCCGCTCCACCACGCGTTGAGCGGCACCACGATGGCGCCCGCCAGCGTGGCGGCCCAGAAGGCCATGATCCACTCGGGCAGGTTGCGCATGATGATGGCGACACGGTCACCCTGGGTGATGCCGAACGTCGACCGGAGCCGGTGCGAGAGCGTGCAGGCAATGCGGTAGTGCTCGGCGAAGGTGGTCCGCTCGTCCTCGTAGACGAGGAAGGTGGCGTCGCCGTGGGCCAGTGACAGGTCGATGACGCCTCGCAACGAGGAGGGCGCGTTCTTCCAGGTGCGGGTCACCACGCCGCGGATGTCGAGCTCCTCCATCTCGAAGAGCTGGCCAGGCGCAGTGAGCGTGGCGTTGGCCTCCTCCATGGTCATCAACGGTGCGTCGGTGCCGGTTGCGCTCACGGGTTCTCCTCCCTGCCCGCCCCGCCCTCGTCGAAGATCGAGGCCCTGTAGTACGAGAGCTCCGCCACGCTCTCTCGGATGTCCTGGAGCGCCCGGTGTCCGCCCTTCTTCTCGGGAGCCGCCTTGTAGACCTCGGGGCGCCAGCGCCGGCAGAGCTCCTTGAGCGTCGACACGTCGACCGAGCGGTAGTGGAGGTAGTCCTCGATCTCGGGCAACTGCACGGCCAGGAAGCGCCGGTCCGTCCCGATCGAGTTCCCAGCCAGCGGGACCGTGCGGGGCTCGCGGATGTGCCGCTTCAGGAACGCCAGTGTCAGCGCCCCGGCATCGGCCAGGCTGAGCGTGGAGCTCTCCATCTCGGCCAGCAGGCCAGAGCGGGTGTGCATGGTGCGCACGTAGTCGTCCATGCCGGCCACGTCGTCCGGCGAGGCGTGCACGACCAGGTCCGGGCCCTCCTCGATGACGGTCAGGTCGTCGTCGGTGATCAGGCAGGCGATCTCGACGATGGTGTGACGGGCAGGATCGAGCCCCGTCATCTCGAGATCGATCCAGGCCAGCATGCTGCGGGCATGCTACCGGCCGCCTCCGGGGCAGGCCGCCGGGCACCGGTCCCTTGTAATGTCCGGCGATGCTGCGCGTCCCCCTCCACCAGCTCGACGCCGCGTTGCCGGTGCCCGGCTATGCGCGTGTCGGCGATGCCGGGGCGGATCTGGTCGCCCGGACCGACGCCGTGCTGGCCTGCGGTGGCGGGCGGGCCGTGGTCCCGACGGGGTTGGCCGTCGCCATCCCGGAGGGCTACGCCGGCCTGGTGCTCCCCCGGAGCGGGCTGGCGATGCGCCACGGGGTCACCTGTCTCAATGCACCAGGTCTGGTCGACTCGGGGTACCGGGGGGAGCTGCACGTCGTGTTGGTGAACCACGACCCCGAGACGGACTACGCCGTGAGCCGGGGCGACCGCATCGCCCAGCTGGTCCTGGTCAGGGTGGAGCAGGCCGCCTTCGAGCTGGTGCCCGAGGACGGCCTCGGCGACTCGGAGCGGGGTCACGGCGGCTTCGGGCACACGGGCAGATGACGGGGCCGCACGGAGAGGGTAAGAAGGTGGCGATGCAGTCACTCGCCGGCATCGACGCCGCCTTCCTCTCCCTCGAGACACCCACGACGCCCATGCACGTGGGCGTCGCCCTCGTGCTCGACCCGCCCGAGGGCACACGCACCCTCTTCTCGCCCTCGACGCGCTACGCGCAGATCCGCCGGGTCATTCAGCAGCGTCTCCACCTGGTGCCCCCGTTCCGGCAGCGGGCGCTCAGAGTGCCCTTCGGCCTCCATCACCCGGTGTGGGTCGACGATCCCGAGTTCGAGCTCGACGACCACCTCAGCCGCGCCAGCCTGCCCTCGCCCGGCGGGAGGGCGGAGCTCGACGCGTTCGTGGCGGGGGTCATGAGCCGCCAGCTCGACCCCGACCGCCCACTGTGGGAGATGCACGTGGTCGAGGGGCTCGAGGGGGACCGCACGGCGCTGGTCGCCAAGGTGCATCACGCCATCCTCGACGGGGTCAGTGGCGCCTCGGTGCTGGCTGCCTTCATGGACCTCAACCCGAGGTCGCGGGTCGTGGCGTTGCCGCCGGAGTGGAGCCCGGCGTCGCTGCCCTCCCACGCGCAGATGCTGCGGCACGCGGCGTCTTCGCTCGTGAAGCAGCCGGGCGACGCGCTGAGCACCCTGCAGGCCGGAGTGGAGGCGGTGGCCGATCTCGGGATGCACAACCGCGAGCTGGTGGGCCGGGGGGAGCAACCGCCGCCCGGGTTCTTCGCCGCGCCGCGGACGTCGTTCAACGGAGCGGTGTCCAACCGGAGGCGCTTTGCCTCGCTCTCGGTGCCGCTCGACGACGTGAAGCTGGTCGGCCGGGTCTTCGAGGCCACCGTGAACGACGTCATCCTGGCCATCGTCTCGGGGGGGTTGCAGCGACTCCTCGAGGCACGCGGCGAGGAGCACGAGCAGTCGATGGTGGCGATGGTCCCGGTGTCCACGCGCGCCGAGGGGCAGGGGGAGGAGCTCGGCAACCAAGTCTCGGGCATGCTGGTCTCGCTGGCGAGCGACGTGGACGACCCGGTGCACCGTCTCGACGCGATCTCGGAGTCCTCCCGCCTCGCCAAGGAGCAGGAGAAGCTGCACCGGGGTCGCTTCCTGGGCGACCTGGCCCAGATCACCCTGCCGGCGCTGACGACCCGGTTGGCGCGTGCCGTGGCCGGGACCCGCCTGTTCGACAAGATGCGGCCGCCGTTCAACGTGACCGTCTCGAGCGTGCGCGTGCCGGACGTCTCACTCTTCTGCGCGGGGAGCAGGGTGGTCGACATGTACCCCGTCGGACCGATGGCGCCCGGCATCGGGATCAACATCACCGCGTTCTCGTACCTCGGTCGGGTGTACTTCGGCTTGCTGGCGTGCCGCAAGCTGCTCCCGGAGCTCGACGAGGTCGCGCTGCACATCGACGACGCGCTGGGCGAGCTCGTGGTGCGCGCGCTCGACGCACAGGGCGCCACGGCCTGAAGCCCGGCAGTGCCGCCCGCCGAGAGGTGGGCGGTGCGGGCCGCTTGGCGATCCGGCCCGCACCGCCCTCCCTCATGGGGGTGGTGATGCGGAGGTGAGGCTGTTACGAGCCGGAGGTCGACCCCGAGCCCGAGCTGGAGGGCGGGGTTCCGGAACCAGTGGGAGGTGTTCCGGTGTGGGCGCCCGAGCCGCTGCCCATGTTGGGGCAGTTGTGGGTGGAGCCGGTGCCCGACCCCGAGCTCGAGCCCGAGCCCGAGGACGTGCCCGAGGAGCCCGAGCTCGCGCTGGACGACCCGGAGTTCCCGGCGCTCGTGCTGGACGAGGGGGTGCTCGTCGACGAGTTGGAGGTCGAGCTCGTCCCGGAGTTGCCCGTCGTGGTGGAGGTCGTGGCCGCATTGGCGACCAGCGCTCCGCCGGTCACGAGTCCGGTGGTCAGTGCGCTGATGGCCAGCACATTGCGGAGGCGGATCTGCATGGGTGGGTGCCCTTTCATCTCGTGTGAAGCGCCGACCCGCTCGGGCCGATGCCGCACACGTTGCGCCCCGGATCTGTGGGCGGGCGCACAACCACGTGGGCGCCTGCGAGGAGTTGCCTGACGATCCGATGACGGTTCACAGGCAGCCGGCGTTCAGGTGCCTGCCAGCTCCCGGTAATGACGCCGCCAGATCAGCTTGTACACCCTGGTCCAGCGGGGGATGGAGCGCAGGATCGGGATGAACGGCAGGAAGATCAACCCGATGGAGAGCACCATCATGATCACCCACACCTCGAGGTCCCCGTTCGTCGACTGGTTCATCGGGTACACCTGGTACCACATGGTGTACAGCCACAGCCAGGCCTGGCCCGGGTAGTTCCCGGTCTCGTTCATCATCCCCCACTGGTCGCCCGAGAGGTGCTGGGCGTCGGCCTTGTCGGCCAGGTAGGTGCCGTCGGCCAGGAAGAGCAACGGCTTGGTGTAATTCGTGTTGTAGAACTGCCCTTCGCTCAGCAGCGTGCCGTCGAGACCGCCGGTCTGCGCCATGTCGGTGAGCGAGCCGACCATGATGCCGACGGGACCGTACCGTCCGGCGGGCACGTGGAGTCGGCCATTGACGTCGGTGGCGTTGGCCACCGCCTTCTCGTACGCGGTGGTCCAGGCGTTCTGCTGGGCCCCCGACGCGTTCTGGTACAGGGAGACCGCCGCCTGCGTCACGGGCGTGTTGGGCAGTGTGCGCAACGGGCCGATGACGAAGTCCTGCGCGGTGTCGATGGGTTGGTGGACGCCGAACCACTGCTCGGGCTCGAAGAAGCCGATGTGCTGCGACGAGTCCGGCGTGGAGTTGTACGGCGGCCCGTAGGAGGCCGTTCCGCTCGTCCCGTCCAACTCGGTGATGGCGGTCTGCGCGAAGTCGACCGGGTCGACCGCCGACCAGGTCTTGAGCGTGATGGCCGGCTCGTCGGGGGAGGAGAAGACGACGGCCAGGAGGACGATCAGCACCGCCACGGCCAGGAAGGCGACGAAGGCCTCCTTCAGGATGTCGTAGGGGACGTAGGCGCCCTTCCACTCCTTGACGTCGCGGTCGGGCTTGAAGCGACGAGCCTTCTTGGTGTCGTCACTCATGCCGGCTCCCCGGCGGGGGCGGTGGTGGTCGCCGGTGTCACGGCCGCTGCATCGTCGTCACCCACGGCGAACGGAGGCACGATGCCATGCCGGCGCACCAGGAGGACGTGCAGCCCGGCGATGATGGCGATGCCGATCGGCAGCAGGACGATGTGCCACATCAGCATCTGGCCGAAATTCAGCACGTTGAAGACCGAGCCGGCGCCGGTCGAGTTGATGCCGTCCTTGGCCTGAGTGGAGATCCACTGGGAGTCGAAGTTCTGCTGCGACAGGTAACCCGTGAACGCCGCGCCCACGGAGACGAGGAACGAGATGACGCCGGTGGCCCACGTGAGCCGGCGATTGCCGCGCCAGGCCGCCATGAAGAACTTGCCCCACAGGTGGATCACCATGAAGAAGAAGAAGGCCTCGACACTCCACAGGTGCAGCGAGTTGACGAAATGTCCCGTGGAGGACACGTGCCACCAGCTCGGGCCCATGATGGCGAGGATGCAGCCCGTGATGATGACCCAGGCCAGGCTGACGACGGTCAGGACGCCGAAGACGTAGATCCAGGAGGCCATGTAGGCGGGCTGGCGGTCGGGGAGGAGCTGGTCGGGCGGGAAGGCGGACTCGGCGGCGTGCCGCATCCTGGCGGTCCACTGGCGGGACTCCTCCGGAGCGGACGCGTGGGCCGGTGCGTGGGCCGGAACTCCTGTGTCGATGCTCATTGGCCGTCTCGCTTCCGCCTCGGGAACGGCAGGAGGATCGCCAGTACGAAGACGACGATCATCAGGATGATGACGACGAAGTTCGCGACGGAGATCTGAATGAAGCCCCAATGGATGTAGCGACCGGACCCGTTGAGGTTGATCAGCGCACCGAGCAACAGAGGGAGGAACATGCGGTCACCCTACGCTGGGGCCTCGCAAATGATTAGGGACCTTTGTCACAACCTCTCAGGTTGTCCACAGGGGGATCGGCCCAGGTCAGCGTTTCGTGGCCCGCCAGCAGTAGGAGCGCATCGGGACGTCGACGACGTCCATTCCCGCGAACGGCTCGTGGGTGTCGAGGTAGCTCGCCATGGCTTGGAGGTGCTGCCGTCGGGTGTCCTCGTCCATGATGATCACGGCGCTGTAAGTGGTGGCGAGCGCGACGATGTCCCCTTTCGTCATGGGTCGGCTCCAGCGGAAGAGCGCGGTCTCCGGCTCGAGGAACGGGCTGTCGCCGCCGATGTCGACGTTCACCACGTGGCGTCGCCGCCGGCGGGCGTCCTGCCGGGCCATGTCCTCGGGGGTGAAGACGATGCCGCCGGCCCACAGCGAGCGCATCCAGTCGATGGAGCGGTCGGGCCCGCTCCACACGAGAGAGAGACGCCCGCCCGGTCGCAGGACCCGTGCCACCTCGGGGACGGCCCGCTCCTCGTCGACCCAGTGCCAGGCCGATGCGGCGATGACCATGTCGTAGGACGACGGACTGACGGGGATCTCCTCGGCGCGTCCGGGGAGGACCTCCACTCCGCGGGCGTGCCTGGCGAGCACGCCGCGCATCCGGTCGTCCGGCTCGACTGCCGTGACGCGGGCGATGCGCTCAGCGAGCAGCCGGGTGAGGATCCCGGTGCCTGCCCCGATCTCGAGCACGTCAGAGGCGCCCTCGGGGATCAGCCAGTCGAGTGCCTCGTCCGACGGCCCGGGCCGGAGCCGGTTGTACTCGTCGGCCACCGCGCCGAAGGAGCGGCTCTGGACAGCAGTGTTCTCGTCCTGGCGCACGACGGGCAATCTACCGAGGCCGGGCCGGGGTGTGACCTCCTGCGGCATCACTCGTGAAGGTCCAGGTCGGAGGCCCATCCGCCTCCGGACCCTGTGTGTCGGGCGCGATAGAATGGTTGGTCCACGCGGAAGTGGCGCAGCGGTAGCGCATCACCTTGCCAAGGTGAGGGTCGCGGGTTCGAATCCCGTCTTCCGCTCCATCGTAGCAGGTCAGGGGCCATTTTTCAACCCACCGTGGGAGCTGACCGCCGCCCGCTTCTCACTTCGTCTCGCGTTCCGAATGCGAGCTGCCCCTTCATCTGTCCGAGAGTGCGCAACCGCGAGCGGCAGGGGCTAATATAGCGTAGACGCTATGTGGGGTCAGGTTGAACTTGAACCAGAAGTTGGTGAGTGGTTCTTGGGTCTGCGCTCCGACGAGGCAGATCGCGTGCGCTTCCATATCGACCGACTCGCCGAGCTCGGTGCCACGCTCGATGAGCCCCACACTCGACAGCTGGACGGCAAGCTTCGAGAACTTCGGTTCTATTTGTCAGGCCGGCCGACACGGATCACGTACTGGATTGCACCGGGGCGGAGGATCATCCTCCTCACGGTATTCACCAAGACCCAACGGCAGGAGCGCAAGGAGATTCGACGAGCGAAGCAGGCGATGGATCGGTGTGCCTCCGAGGGGCACACGACCGACGAGGAGTAACGAATTATGGCCAAACGGATGAATTGGGACGATGTCAAGGCCGAGCGGCCTCTTGGCGAAGACGGTGGTGCCGCTTATGAGGATGAGGCTCGAATCAGTGCATTTCGAACTCTCGTGTACCGACTGCGAATCGAGGCAGGCCTGACTCAGGCCGACCTGGCGCATCGGATGGGCACCACGCAGTCAGCGATCGCTCGAATGGAGGGAGGGGGAACCCGTCCGACACTCGAGACACTCGAGAAGCTCGCGGTCGCCGTAGGCGGAGAACTCGTGGTAGGTGTCGGTGAAAATCTCTCTGAGAATCGCAGTATCGCCAAACTTGTGCGTGATGGTCACGCGGTGATTCGGCACGCCAGCTGATCCGTTAGAGCCGTGTTCGTCGTTCACGGAACGAAGAAGTTCCTAGAGAGGGTAAAGCGAGCGGTTGGAGACACTGGACCTTCAACCACTGCTTTGGGCAATTGGTACGCGACGGCGGTGTTTTGGAAACCTCAGGCGGCGCTGTTTGTTAACGAACGGACGCTGATGCCGATAATTGTGCCACTCGCCCCGGCGACGAGTGTGACCGACCGGTTTCCCGGTCACGTATCTGCAGTGTTTGCGGCGCTAGGCCTTGACCGATCGTTCATCGAGTCAGAGGTCGCCGAGATGTCCGACTGCCGGCTGGCGAAGACGAACAGTCGAAGTCTTCTTGGGAGCATGAACGAATTCGTATACCTCGGCAAGGCGTTCAGCGATGACGTTCGCTGCTACGACTCCGTCGAGCTCTCGCTCGAATTGGCAACAGTGCCCTGCGGGCCCCTGTACGGGCGTCACGAGACTCCCGAGAATGAGCTGCGAGCTTTCGCCGTCGCCTGGGTGAATGACCGGTCTTTGTCCGCGAATCCAAAGGCTCTCGGGTAGTAGACCCCTCTACTACAGCGACAGACCGGATGGACGGAGTGGAAACTGGATGGAAGGAGCCGCACGACAGGGAGTGGCGCTAACCGCAGAGACGGAAATCACCACCTTGCCAAGGTGAGGGTCGCGGGTTCGAATCCCGTCTTCCGCTCCGTCGTAGCAGGTCAGAAGCGGTTTTTCAACCCTCGACCACTGGCGCGCCTCCGCCGAACTTCCCGAGTCCCACCGCGCCGTTCCGATGGTCGCTCCGTTCTGGGTCAGCACTAATCCATTGTCAAAACGGCTTTGCCGACCACGTCTCCGGCCTCGAGCGCTCGATGCGCATCGGCCGCGTGCTCGAGCGGGAACGTCGCGCCGACCACGACGCGCAGATCGGAAGAATCGAAGAACGGTGCCGCCTGTTCGAGGATTGCCGTCTGGCGCTCTCGCTGTTCGGGCCATCCGAACACTGAGGGCGCCGGCATCCACGTGAACGAGACCCGCAGGTTCCTGTCGCGCATCGCCGTGATGGCTTCCTCTTCCCAGGGACTCTCGACGTTCGAGACAAGGTCGCCGTAGGGCCGCACCAGTGAGAAGCACGAAGTGAACGTCTTGCCACCGACTGTGTCATGGACGACGTCGGCCCCGTCGATACCCGTCCACGAACGCAGGCACTCGCCGACGTCCTCCCTTCGGTAGTCGATGCACAGCTCCGCGCCGAGCGACGACGCCAGCTCGGTCTTTTGACCGGCCGTGACCGTCGTGGCGACCCGGGCGCCGGCCAACCGGGCTATCTGGAGGGATATGTGCCCCACGCCACCGGCTCCCGCCAGGACCAGCACGAACTGGTCCGCGGTGACCCGGGCTCGCTCGCGTTGGGCCTCCCAGGCGGTGATGGTGACCAGGGGCGCCGCGGCGGCCTCGGCAAAGGAGAGGTGGCGGGGCTTGTGAGCGAGGTAGCGCTCGTCCACGATCTTGGCTTCCTGGTAGGTGCCCGGAGTCGGTCCGAATCCGCCGTCGCAGAAGTAGACCTCGTCGCCGGGTTGCACCTGGCTCACCGATGATCCGACGCTCTCCACGATCCCGGCTCCGTCCCAACCGAGGATTGCGGGAAGCGTGCCGCCGATCGTGCCATTGGCTCGCAGCTTGTAGTCGACCGGGTTGATGCCCGCGGCTCGGACGCGCACCAGCACGTCGTGCTCGGACGCAACCTCGGGCTCGGGCAATTTCACGACCTCGAGGACATTAGGGCCGCCAACCGCTTTCATCAGGACCGCCCGCACCTCTCAGCCTCACTCAGCTTGTGGTTCTATTTCCCAGAGTTCGTCGAAGGCAATGCTGTCGTAGAAGGCGATCCCGTCGACGATCAGCCCCTGATCCAGACTAAGAATCCAGGCGTAGGTGTTCTCGTAGGTCGTGCCGGTGATGGTCGTACCTGCACCGTCCCACAGGACGATCACCGTCGGTCCGTCGGCGTAGATCCCGCGGATCTTGACGGGCCGAAACGGCTCCGACGCACTGAAGCGTCGACCGAACGGCTCCAGGACCTTGGCGATGAATTCGTCGGCGCTTTGGTATCTCGCCGACGCCGCGGAGCGCCCGACGATCTCCCACGTCATCTCGGGTGCAAAGAGGCGGCTCACATAGCCAGTCCCTTCCATCCACTCTTCGAATGCATTCTCGACGATCTTCAAGTCATTGTCAGCCACTCCGGGCTCCTTTGGTGGTTTCGATCATGAGTGATTCAGCACGGAACCTGGGCAAGAAAACCTCGGATGTGGTCGCTCACGATGTCGAGATTGCTCTCCAGGGCAAAGTGACCGGCATCGAGCAGGTGCACCTGCGCGCGGGGGAGATCTTGGTTGAACGCCATTGCTCCGGCGGGGCCGAAGATCTCGTCGTTGGCTCCCCACACGACCAGCATTGGCACTTGAGTCGAGCGAAAGTACTCGTGGACATCAGGGTAGAGCTCGACATTGGATGGATAGTCCCGAGCTAGAGCGAGTTGCACGTCGTCCAAGCCGGGACGCTGGAGCAGGGCGAAATCGTGGTGCCAGCAGTCGGGGCTCACCAGACTGGTATCGGGGACTCCGTGGGTGTATTGCCATCGGATGGCGTCGAGGGTGAGGCCGTCCCGGACGGGTCCCTCCGTGCCCGGACCGGGCGCCGACGCATAGGCCCAGATCGGGTCCCAG
>CAYWDQ010000071.1:0-15257 GCA_964457065.1 uncultured Acidimicrobiaceae bacterium
AGACCGCGAAGAACGGGCCCATCGGGAGCAGATAGCCGATGTACTCGTGGGTCACACCCCCGAGGCCGACCGTCGGGTTCCACATGAACGCCACCTGGCTGAGGAAACGCGTCGGGTCGAGGTAGAGGTAGGTCTTGGTGTCCGGGGTGACCACGCCCGGCCGCACCGCCAGCAGCGGGGCGTAGGCCAGGCCGGCCAGCACCACGGCCCCGCCGAGCCACCACCACCGGCCACCTCTCCCGACCGCCCTGCGCCGGGTGGCGGCGTGCCGCCCCCGGGGGGCGGTGTCGGTGGTTGACGTGGTCATGAAGTGGGGCTGAAAGGTCGCCGGGTAGTGTAAGCAGGCAGCGCCACCTCGGCGTGTCACTCGATTGGAGCGCCCGTGGCCATCAGCACCAAGAGCCGGCTGACGGGCGAGCGACCGCAACAGGGCGTGACCCCCGATTCCCTGCTTGCGCTGCATGAAGCCGGGTATCGCGCCGTCCTGGACCGTATCGGGGATGGGCGCATCCTCGACGTCGGGTGTGGTCAGGGTTTCGAGTCGGCCAGGTTCCTGAGCGCCGGCCGCGAGGTCGTGGGGATCGACTATTCCTCCGATGCCGTGGCAACCGCGGCCGCCCGCTACGGGCCCGACGGCCTGCGGGTGGCCCAGATGAACGCGCTCGAGTTGGCGCTCGGTCCCGCCAGCTTCGACGGCGCCTGCTCGTCCCACCTGATCGAGCACTTCACCGACCCCGAGCCCCACGTCGCCGAGCTGGCGCGCGTGCTCAAGGACGACGGCCTGGCGTGCGTCCTCACCCCCAACCAGCCGACCGACTTCGAGAACCCGTTCCACCTCCACCTCTTCGACCGCGAGGCACTGCGGGCGATCCTCGAGCGCCACTTCGGCGACGTGTGGCTGGGCGGCGTCGACGGGGCGCCGCACGTGAAGTCCGACTTCCGCGCCCGTCGGACGAGGGCGGCCAAGCTCCTGAAGCTCGACGCGTTCGATCTTCGCCACCGCGTGCCGCACGAGTGGTACGTCTGGGCCTACACCAGGCTGCTGCCGCTGGCCTACAAACTGGTGGCCCGGGAGGACACCGGCGGGGTGACGGGCATCACGGCCGACGACTGGTTCGTCACCGACGACCCCGACGACACGACGCTGGTGCTGTTCGCCATCGCCCGGTCGCCGCGTCGGGAGGCCGCCACCTGATGCTGGCCGTCGGCCTGACGGGCGGCATCGGCTCGGGCAAGTCGGCGGTGGCCGACCTCCTGGTCGAACGGGGAGCGGTGCTGATCGACGCCGACCAGGTCGCCCGAGGGGTTGTCGCACCCGGTGGGCCCGCCTACCAGCCGCTCATCGACCGCTTCGGGCCGGGGATCGTGGCGCCGGACGGCACGATCGACCGCCCGGCCCTGGCGGCGGTCGCGTTCGTCGACGACGAGTCCCGGCTGGCGCTCAACGCCATCACGCACCCCGCCATCGGCAAAGCCATGATCGAGGCCCGCGACGCCCTGGCCGAGACCGACGAGATCGTGATCCTCGCCATCCCGCTCCTGACGCCGGCCCACCGGGAGACCGTGCGACTGCACAAGGTGGTGGTCGTGGACTGCCCGACCGACATCGCGCTGGAGCGCCTGGTGTCGCAGCGAGGGTTCGACCGGGCGGACGCCGAGGCGCGCATCCGGGCCCAGATCTCGCGGGAGGAGCGGATAGAGGAGGCCGACTACGTGCTGGACAACTCGGGTGACCGGGCCGCCCTGGTGGCGGAGGTGGCCAGGCTGTGGGACTGGCTGGTGGCCGCCGCGGCCGAGCAGCGCGCGCACGCCTGACCTGTGACAGCCCCCGGGTAGCCTCCGGGGGTCATGCCCGAATTCGAGGTCGTCTCCCCGTTCAAGCCGTCGGGTGACCAGCCGGCGGCCATCACCGACCTCGCCCAAGGCGTGCGGCGGGGCGACCGGTACCAGACCCTGCAGGGGATCACCGGCTCCGGGAAGACGGCGACGATCGCCTGGATGGTCGAGCAGGTCCAACGGCCGACGCTGATCATCGAGCCCAACAAGTCGTTGGCGGCCCAGCTGTCCTCGGAGCTCCGGGAGCTCTTCCCGAAGAACCGGGTCGAATTCTTCGTCTCCTACTACGACTACTACCAGCCCGAGGCGTACCTCCCGACGACCGACACCTACATAGAGAAGGACTCGTCCATCAACGACGAGATCGACCGCCTGCGCCACGCCACCACGTCCTCGCTCCTCATGCGGCGCGACGTCATCGTGGTGGCCTCGGTCTCCTGCATCTACGGCCTGGGCTCGCCCGACGAGTACCGTGACCGGATCCTCGGCCTGGCGGTGGGGGAGCAGCTCGACCAGCGCGACGTCCTGCGCCGCCTGGTCGACCTCCAGTACGCCCGCAACGACGTGAACCTCGTCCGGGGCACCTTCCGGGCCCGCGGCGACACCGTCGAGATCCATCCCGCCTACGAGGAGCAGGCGCTGCGGGTGGAGATGTTCGGGGACACCGTGGAGCGGATCGTGCCCTTCGACGTCCTCACCGGCGAGATGGGGGAGGAGATGGAGGACGTGGCGGTCTACGCGGCCACCCACTACGTCACCGGCGACGAGATCATCCAGCGGGCCGTCGGCACCATCGAGGTGGAGCTGCGGGAGCGGCTGGGTGAATTCGAGCGCGAGGGGAAGCTGCTCGAGGCGCAGCGCCTGCGGGTCCGCACCGAGCACGACCTCGAGATGCTGGCCGAGA
The DNA here is from genome assembly GCA_964457065.1 of uncultured Acidimicrobiaceae bacterium. GTDB lineage: Bacteria > Actinomycetota > Acidimicrobiia > Acidimicrobiales > RAAP-2 > Bog-473. The sequence continues at coordinate 2,741 of CAYWDQ010000071.1, forward strand.
CGGGCGTCTGCTCGGGGGTGGAGAACTACAGCCGCCACCTCGACGGCCGGGCGCCGGGGGAGACGCCCTACACCCTCCTGGACTTCTTCCCCAAGGACTACCTGTGCGTCATCGACGAGAGCCACGTGGCCGTGCCCCAGCTGCACGGGCAGTACGCCGGCGACCGCTCCCGCAAGGACGTGCTCGTGGAGCACGGTTTCCGCCTCCCCTCGGCCAAGGACAACCGGCCGCTGCGCTTCGAGGAGTTCGTCGAGCGCGTGCCCCAGTGTGTGTTCGTGTCGGCCACGCCCGGCCCCTTCGAGCTCGAGCACTCGGCCCAGGTGGTCGAGCAGGTGATCCGACCCACCGGGCTGGTCGATCCCGAGGTGACGATCATGCCGACCAAGGGGCAGGTGGACGACCTGATCGCCCGCATCCGGCGGACGGTCGGCGCCGGCGGGCGGGTCCTGGTGACCACGCTGACCAAGAAGATGGCCGAGGACCTGACCGACTACCTGGCCGACGCCGGCGTGCGGGTGCAGTACCTCCACTCCGACATCGACACCATCACCCGCATCGAGATCCTGCGTGAGCTGCGGCTGGGGTCCATCGACGTGCTCGTGGGCATCAACCTGCTGCGGGAGGGGCTCGACCTGCCCGAGGTGGCGCTCGTCGCCATCCTCGACGCCGACAAGGAGGGCTTCCTGCGCTCGGCGTCCTCGCTGATCCAGACCATGGGCCGGGCGGCGCGCAACGTGGACGGGATGGTGGTGCTCTACGCGGACACCGTGACGGACTCCATGCGGGAGGCCGTCTCGGTGACCCAGCGGCGGCGCGAGGTGCAGACGGCGTACAACCTGGAGCACGGCATCGACCCCCAGACGATCCGCAAGTCCGTCACCGATATCCTCGAGCGGCTGCGCGGGTCCGGCGGCGGGGTGACGAGGGCCGGCCGCAGCAGGGCCGAGGTGCGCAAGAACGCCGCGGTGCGGGGCAACCGCCGGCCCGAACTGCTGGCCGACGGGGATGCCTCGACACCGGCGGAGGCCATGGAGCTGATCGGGCAGCTCGAGGCCGAGATGAAGGCGGCGGCGGCCGAGCTCCGCTACGAGGAGGCGGCGCTGCTGCGGGACGAGATCGCCGGCCTGCGCGCCTCCATCCCCGGCTGAGCGTCAGCCCTTGATGGCCCCGCCGAGGGCGAAGCCGCTTCCCACCCAGCGCGTCACCCCGAGGTAGAGCAGGACGGGCGGGAGCGAGTACAGCAGGGCGAATGCGGCCACCTGCCCGTAGTTGACGCCGTACTGGCTGAAGTAGCCGTAGATGGTGACCGATGCCGGCTCGTTGCTGCCCGACAGCAGGATCAGCGGCACGAAGAAGTTCCCCCATGCGTTCACGAAGGTGTAGACGGCGATGACGCACAGGCCCGGGATGATCAGGGGCATGACGACCCGTCGCAGCGAGCCGAAGCGCGAATTGCCGTCGATCCACGCCGCCTCTTCGAGTTCCTTGGGCACGGCGTCAATGAACGAGCACCCGACCCAAGTGGCGAACGGCAGCGACGTCGCCGTCAGGAACCACACGGCCCAGAACTTGGAGTTGATGAGGTTGGCCGACACGTAGAAGTCGTAGGCCGGGATCATGAGGGCGATGATGGGCAGCGACGCCATGAACGCCAGCGCGTACACGAACCAGATCTGGGCGCGTGACTTGTAGCGCGACAGCGGATACGCGGCGACGATGCCGATGACGGTGGTGAGCACGGTCGTCCCGACAGCGAGGTACATGGAGTTCCCCAGGGCCGAGAGGAAGCTGCCGTGCAACACGGTCTGGAAGTTCTTGAGCGTGAGCGGGCCTCCGCCGCCGATGGTGAGGCTCCCGTGCGTCTTGAACGCCGTCGCCACCAGCCACACGAACGGCACGAGGAAGATGAGACCGACGGCCGACATCGAGATGGACGGGCCGAGCCTGCCGAGGCGGTCCGAGCGGGGAGCCATGGCCGCCTACCGCATGTCCGCCAGCGAGCCCTGGCGCCGCAGGAGACGGATGTAGAGCGCGGCCAGCACCGCTCCCATCAGGAGGAGCACCACGGCGATGGCGGTGCCGTAGGCGAGCTGGTAGTTGGAGAATGCCTGGCGGTACATGAAGACCGACAGGACGTTGGACGCGTTCCCCGGCCCTCCACCGGTCATGGCGTAGATCAGCGAGAAGTCGTTCAGCGTGCCGAGCGTGATGATCACCAGGTCGACGACGATGGCGGACGACACGAGGGGAATGGTCAGGCGGGTGAGGCGCCGCCAGCTGCTGGCGCCGTCCACCTGGGACGCATCGATCAGGTCGTTCGGGATGCCGTCGAGTGCGGCCGAGAAGAGCAGGAACGAGAAGGCGGCACCCCGCCAGGCGTTGGCGAGGCTCACGGCGAGCATGGGGTTGCTGATCAGCCACGTCTGGTAGTTCAGGCCGAAGAGGTGGTATCCCTGCTGCATCACGCCGCCGTCGCTCAGGAGGACGTACCACATGTACGAGGTCACGATCTCTGGGATCAGCCAGGCGACGATGACGACGGCGCCTACGGCGGCGCGCACCGTGTAGGCGGAGCGGGACAGGAAGTAGGCGAGGAGGAACCCCAGGGCGGCCTGCCCGATGTACCCCGACACGATGAGGTAGTACAGGCTCTTGCCGACGGAGTCGAGCAGACCGCTGCCGTAGGAGAACAACTCCCGATAGTTGGCCAGTCCGACGAACTGGTAGTGGGTCGCCGTCGGTCCGGTGACGGTCATGTTGGTGAAGGACAGGACGAAGGTCCAGACGGCCGGCCAACCCATGAACACCAGCACGACGACGAGCATGGGGGCGACCATGGTCAGCCCGGTCAGCCTTCTCCGGGTGCGGGTCTCGACCGTGACGTTGCCGGCATGGTCCCGAACGTGCGCCCGAGCGCCTGCCGCGGGAACGCCGGGCGCGGGCCCTGCGGCCTCGGGCTCGGCGACCGTGCTCATTGCTTCATGTGCACGACGTTCCCGGACCCGACGATCTGCGTCACCTGGCTCGCGTAGGAGGCAGCAGCCTGGCTCGGCGTGATGGAGCGAGTCGAGATCTCACCGGTGAGTTGCTGAATCACGTTGGAGACCAGCACGTAGTCGGGGAGGTTGGGACGGAACGTCGTGTAGGGGAGCTGGGCCGAGGCGAATCGGGAGACCGGGTTCACCTTGACCGAGGCCTGCCAGGCCGGCTGCGGGATGACGTCGACCCGGGGTGGCAGGTTGCCGGAGGCGGGGTCGAACGAGGCCAGGATGGGCGCCGACGAGGCAGCTTCGACGAATGCCTGCGACAGGCTGGGGTGCGCCGCCAGGCTCGGGACCGAGAGCGCCCACCCTCCCGATTGGTTCGTGTACCCGGGCGCGCCGCCGGTCTGCGTCGGGATGGAGGCCTCTCCATAGGCACTGAAGAACCCCGCCCACGGAGCGAGCCCGCCGGGCACGAATGCGGTGGGGACCCAGCTGCCGTCGAAGACGATGCCGACCTGCTGGTCAGGGATCAGCTGGAGGTCGACCGTGGCATCGGCCAGCGGATTCGACCACATGGACTCCGGTTCTTCGACGGGCTGCATCTGCGCCAGCAGCTTCCAGGTGGCGTCGAATCCGGGCCCCGAGATCTCCCACTTGTGCGTCGAGTAGTCGTACAGACGGTCCTTGGTCCCGTTGAGGAAGACCTCGAAGCCGCGGAACGAGGAGGCCTCGCCGACCGCCTGACCCGTGTAGATCCAGAGCGGGACGACACCGGAGTCGTGCCGGGCAATGGCCCGTGCCGCCGAGAGCACGTCGGCCCAGCTGTGCGGTTGCCACGTGGCGGGCAGCCCGGCCCGCTTGAACAGCTTGTGGCTGTAGTACACGAGCTGCACGTCGGTGCTGTTCATCGCCCCGTACACCTTGCCGTTGTACGAGACGCTGCTCTGCATGGCGGGGTAGTAGGACTTCCAGCCCGACCAGGTCTGCAGCTGCGGCAGAGGGCGGAGGAAACCCGCACTGGCATCGGACCCGATGAGGAACGAGTCCTCGAAGACGACGTCGGGAGCCGTCCGCGCGCTGCGCTCGGTCAGGTCGAGCTTCGAGTAGTACTCGGACTCGGAGCTGGTCGTGATCTCGTCGCCGACGACATTGACGTTCGGGTACTTCTTTTGCAGCTCCTTCGCCGACGCGCTGATCCAAGCGGGCATGATGTTGGTCCCGGCCGGGTTGAAGCCGCTCCAGTAGGCGACGGTCAGTGTCACCGACGGACTGGCTCCGGCGTCGGCGCTCCCGACGATCAGTGAACCCAGTCCGATGCCGATGACCGCCAGGATCGTGACGAACGATGGTGTTGTGCGTTGGCGTCGGGAAGGGGTCGTCACGAACTCATTGTCCAGACGCGTCGGCGGGGCCGACAGGGGATTAGGTCCCTAATGAAACCGGGATAGGCGGGTCAGGAGAGGCGCCGCTCGGATACCGGGTCGAAGAGATGCAGTGGCCCGCAGACCGACAGCGCGACCCGGTCGCCCACGTCGATCGCCACGTGTTCGGCGCCCTGGACGCTGATCAGGTGGCCGTCCGCCAGCCTGCAGGTGACGTGCTGGAGGCGACCCATCGACTCGATCAGGCTCACCGTGGCTGCCAGGTCACCGTCGCGCTCGATGCACAGGTCCTCCGGCCGCACGCCGACGAGGACGGACTCGAGGGACAGTTGCCGGACGAGGGCCGACTCGAGCGCGGGCAGCCTCATGCGCCCGGCCACGGTTGCGACGGAGAGCTCTCCGTCGGATTCGTGCAAGGCCCCGGCGAGGATGTTCATCGGGGGGCTCCCGACGAAGCTGGCCACGAAGGCGTTGGCCGGCGCGTCGCGCACCGTCTCCGGTGTGTCGAGCTGCTGCAGGACGCCGTCCTTGAGGACGGCGATCCGCTGGCCCATGGTCATGGCCTCGATCTGGTCGTGGGTCACGTAGAGGATCGTGATGCCGAGTTGCCGGTGCAGGTCGACGAGCTCGGCGCGCATCTCGACGCGCAATTGCGCGTCGAGATTGGACAGGGGTTCGTCCATCAGGAACACCTTGGGGCGGCGGACGAGTGCCCGGGCCAGGGCGACGCGCTGGCGCTGGCCTCCGGAGAGCTCAGCCGGCCTGCGGCCGAGGAACGCCGTGAGCCGGAGGCTCTCGGCCACCCTGGGGACGATGTCCTTGATGTCGTCGCGGGGCACGCCGCGCGAGCGGAGCGGGAACTCGATGTTCTTGCGGACGCTCATGTGGGGGTAGAGGGCGTAGCTCTGGAAGACCATGGCGACGTCGCGGTCCTTGGTGACGACGCGGTTCATGGCCTCGCCGCCTATCCGGATGGTGCCGGCCGAGGGCGCCTCGAGCCCGGCGATGAGGCGCAGCACGGTCGACTTGCCGCACCCCGAGGGGCCCAGCAGGACGAGGAACTCGCCCGGCCGGGCGTCGAGGGTGACATCGCGCAGGGCGGTGACGTCCCCGAACTCCTTGGACACACCCTGCAGCTCGACGGACGAGGCGTCCATGCGGGGCACCGCGAGGATGGGCGCGTCCACGACGTCGGCCTGCTGTAACGCCTGGTCCGGTACCACGATGAGGAAATCGTTACAGCGCGCCGACCTCCGGCATAGGGCCGAACGTCCCTGGCCTGGGCGTCAGCCCGCCCTCGGCCAGTAGCGCTCCTCGAGGGCCGAGCAAAGGGCGTGGTAGAGCGGCTGGTGCAGCTCCTGCACGTCCGCGACGTCGGTGGCGGGCACCGGGACCCACACGTCGGCCAGGCCGCCGAGCCGTTCTCCCGCGGCACCGGTCAGAGCCAGGACCCGCATGCCTGATGCCCGCGCCGTCAGTGCGGCCAGCACCACGTTGCGCGACGTCCCGGAGGTGGAGAGCGCCCAAAAGAGGTCGCCGGGGCGGCCGTAGCCGTGGAGCTGCTGGGCCATGCCCATGTCGCCGGCGGTGTCGTTGGCGATGGCCGAAAGGAGACCGGACTGACTGGTGAGGCAGACGGCGCGCAGCGCGCCCTCGAGGCGGTCGGCGAGGTAGTCGGCCTCGCCGACCATGGAGTCGGGTGCGTGGTCCCGCAACGAGGAGCGCTCGTGGTCGCCGAGGGGGCGACGGTGCTCCATCCCCTTCATGAGCTCGCCCACTATGTGCTCCGCGTCGGCCGCACTGCCCCCGTTGCCCCCGACGTAGATCGTCCCGCCGCCCTCGACGGTGCGCATCAGGAGGGTGAGCGCGCACTCCACTTGGGGTTGGACGGTGGAGAGCTCCGGATGGCGCGCCAGGAGCACCGAGAAGTCCGGCGGGGCGGGTTGCGACACCCGGAGCTCGGGAATGTCGACGGTCCGCGAACGGGCGGGATCCCCGTCAGGGACGAAGATCGTCCGGAGCTCGTGGGGACGGAGCTCGCCCTCCCACACCGGGGCGTGTCCGGCGTCCCCGGCCCCCAGCGACAGGCGGACGCGGCCCCGCTCGCCGGCGACCTCCCACAGGCGGGCGACCGTGCCGCCCCCGTCCTCGGCCCGCTTGAGGACGGGCATGATCACCCCGTCGGCCTGGAGCCGTGCCGCCGACCCCTCGGGCCCGAGCCGCCCCCCGTGCCAGGTGTCGAGCACGATCGGGAGCTCCACCCGGTGCTCCGCGGCCAGCCGGGGCACCTGCGCCGCCTGTGCCGTGCCGAGGTGGGGGATGAGCCGGTAACGAACCTCGTGGCGCCCCTGATCCGTGATCGGATACCCGGCGGGGTCGTCGGTGCCCCAGCCCAGTCCGTGGTCGGCCGCCCGGGGGCTGCGCACGACGGTGAGGCGGAGCGTGGGTCCCAGTGCGTCGTAGCCGCCGCTACCCTCGGCGGTGCAGGCGAGGCCCCAGCCCGCCCCGGGATCGGAGAGGTCGACCCAGTGGACCATGGGCTCCTCGTGGCCGGAGCAGGGGCGCTCCGCTGATCCGTAGGCGGCGCCGGCCGTGCTGGTGGGCTCTCCGAGCGCCACGGGGACGACGAGCTTCAGGACCCGGTGGACCTCGTGCCAGTCGACGTCGAGCCGCACCTCGGCGAGGCACCTCCCTGCGTAGAGGGAGACGTCCTGGGTCACCGTGGTCCTGTCGCTGCCGAAGGACCAGATGCTGCGCACGGTGGCGCGTACCGGGCCTCCTTCGACGACCCGGACCGAGACCAGCTGACCGGGATCCACGTCGCCCGCGTAGCGGGCGACGCCGTGCGACCAGGTGTCGCTGTCGTCGGTCACGACGATCGGCCGGACCCCGCCGCCGAGGAGCTCTGTCCCCGCCGGAGCTGCCCCGCCGGACGTCAAGGCGCTCGCCAGCTCGCCGGTGGTCGTGTCGACCCGCACCTCCAGGAGGCCGTTGTCGAGCACCCCGACCTCACCGGCGCGGGCCGGCTCGATACCGGTCTCGGACGTGCCGGTGTCGCCGTCGGCGACATGGAGCCAGTAGCGGCGATAGCCCAGGGCGGGGACCGTGACCTGGAGGAGGCTCCGGGTCGGGCTGTAGGTCACCTCTCCCGAGGGGATCTGCTGGACGTGGACGCGCCGTCCCTCCGCGTCCGTCGCCACGGCAATGGGGTGGGGGATCGACACGGCGCCGGTCACGGGCCACGAGTGCGGGTTGAACGCGATCAGGGGCACTGGGAGCCCGCCGATGGCGCTCTCGATGCCCTCGGCCCTCTCGGCGCCGTCGACCCAGGTGTCGACGTGCTCCGCCACCCGGTGCAGCGCCCCCACCGCCACCCGGTCCGCCCGGGAGGCACCCGAGACCAGCAATGCGTGCACGGCCGCGGTGGCGCGGTCGGTGCAGGTGCCGCCGAGCGCATCGTGGAATTGGGCGAAGAGAACCCCCTGCCAGGCTTCGGACAGCTCGCGACGCGCATCGGGTGCGTCCCCGGTGAGGAGGCGGCACATCTCGTTGAAGACCTCGGCCGCAACCAGTGCGTCCTCCGCCCGACCGTTCGCGAGCTTGAGATCGGCCCGGGCCGAGTAGCACCCGACGGCGTGCCACTGGAGCTCCCCGTCCACCACGGGGAGCGTGCCCTCCGCCGCTCTCCCGAGCGCGTCGAAGTAGGTGACGGGGTCGCCGAAGTCGACGGCGCCGCTGCGCTCGGCCGACAGGGCGTGGACGGTCCGCATGGCCAGCCGGGTCGGCCCGCCGCCATGGTCGCCCACCCCGAAGAAGGCCATGAGGGGGACGCCGAGCGCGGCACCCTGCGTCAAGAGATCCTCGGACCGTCGCCGGATGAGCTCGTCCTCGGACCCGCCTCGGGTGGAGTAGTCGTAGGGGATCCGGTACGCCGGCAGCTCGGTGCCGTCGGTGCCGCGCCAGCGGAACGCGGGCGAGGTGATCTCCTTCTCGTCCGGACCGGGTCGCATGAACACGTAGGCGCCGATGCCGGAGGCAGCCAGGAGCTGGGGGAGCGTGCCCGAGTGGCCGAAAGAGTCGACGTTGTATCCGACGGTGGCGGTGACGCCGAGGTGCTCCGCCAGGAACCGCTGGCCGTAGAGGAACTGCCGGCACACGGACTCCCCGGCCGGCAGGTTGCAGTCGGGCTCGACCCACTGCCCGCCCGTGACCACCCAGCGACCGGCGCGGACGTGCCGGCTGATGCGCGCGAACAACTCGGGGGAGGTCTCCATGACCCAGCGGTAGTAGCTCGCCGAGCTGGCCGTGAAGCGCAGGTCAGGGTCCTCGTCGAGACGCTCGGCGGCGGCCCGGAAGGTCTGGAGCACCTCGTGCATGCCCTCGTCCCAGTCCCAGATCCACACGGGATCGATGTGGGCGTTGCCGATCATGAAGAGGAGGGGAGTGGCTCTGTCGGCGGGCACGACACAGCAGTGTAGGGACGGACCCCGTACGGGGGTCGCCGACCGTCAGCGGGCTAGCGTGCGGGCCCATGCCCACGACGACACAGCTCCGCGAGGCCATGGCCCGGTATGCCGAGGCCGCCAGCTCCCGGGACGCCGACAAGTACGCCGCCCTCTTCACGATCGACGCCGTGCAGATCGACCCCTACCCGTCCGGCGTCCACAACGGCCGCGACGAGATCAGGGCGTTCATCGGACAGTCGTTCGACGCCTGCGAGAGGATGACCTTCGAAGTCGAAGAGTGCCACCCGGTGGCGGACAAGGCTGCCATCCGCTTCCACATCACGCTCGGGCTCGAGGGCGCCACCACGATGCACATCCGTGGCGTCGAGGTGTTCACCATCACCGAGGAGGGCCTGATCTCCGCGGTGGAGGCCTACTGGGGCGAGGAGGACGTGACCTTCGGGTGAACGCGGTCGCCGGGCGACCGGACCGTGACGATCGGCGTCCGGTCGCGGTTTCCCGAGCACCGCGGCCACACATCCGTTACCATCCGCGGGCAGCGGTAGTACAGCGACCGGAAGCGGCACTGCGAGTCGGAGGAGGACGCGATGCGTGCTCGTCATTTGGGTCAGGCCACCCCACGCCCCAAGGGCACGATCCGGGTCCTCATGGCCCCGCTCTCGGGGGTGGTGGTGCTGCTCGCCGGCCTCGGCTTCCTGCTCACACCGAGCGCACCCGCCGCCGCGGCGCCGCCGGCCCAGGGGTGGACGACGACAGAAGCCCCGCTGCCGACCGACGCCGGCAGCACCAGCCCCCAACCCAACGTCTACACGTCCGGCTCGAGCTGCGGCGCGGCCAACGCGTGCGTGACCGTGGGTTGGTACGAGGACACGGCCGGCCACGACTGGGGGCTGATCGAGCAGCAGAACCAGACGTCGTGGACCGACACCGAAGCGCCACAGCCCTCGTCGAACTCCGGCCACGGGACGGAGCAGGGATTCTGGTTCGGCTCGCCCGAGTGCGGCTTCCTCGCGCCCTGTCGACCGGTCTCTTGCCCGACGTCCTCCTTCTGCGTGGCCGTGGGCTCCTACAACGACACGGACGGGTTTCAGGAGCCCGTGGTCGACACCCTGTCGGGTGGGATGTGGACGTCGCAAGAGCCGCCGCTGCCCTCGGACACCGCCACCGACGCCACGCCGACGCACCCGCGCGGTGAGCTCTACTCCGTGACGTGCGTCTCGGCCACCTCGTGCGTCGCCGTCGGGTCCTACGTCAACACCAGTAACGCCACCGTGGCCATGATCGACACGTTGTCGGGCACCACGTGGAGCACCTCGCCGGTGACGACGCTACCCACCGGGGCGAATGGGACCGATGCCACGCTGACCGGGATCTCCTGCGCGACCGCCACGTCGTGCGCCGCCGCGGGGAACTACGAGGACACGGACAGCAGTAGCAACGGCCTGCTGGTCGTCCTGGCGAACGGGAGCTGGACCACCTACCGCGCACCCGAGGGGCCGAATCCGGGCACCGACGGCGACGGACACCAGTTCGCGAGTGCGATCCAGGTCGCATGCCCCTCGCAGACCATCTGCATCGGCGTCGGCGTGTACGTGACGGCGAGCGACAGCGAACTGCCACTCATCGACACCTGGAACGGGACTACGTGGACCGGCCAGGCGGGCGCGCTGCCGATGAACGCCGCGAGCGGCGCGGCCAGCAATCTCGTCGCAATCTCGTGCGGTTCGCCGACCTCGTGCACGGCGGTGGGCCAGTACACAACGCCAACCCCGAGAGGCCTGGGCCTCATCGACACGCTGTCGGGTGGCACCTGGACCGGGACCGAGGCCCCCCAGCCGGCGAACGTGCCGGCCTCCGCCAGCCAGGAATCGGTCCTCTACGAGGTTTCGTGCGCGACCAGTGCCTCCTGCGTGACGGTCGGCGAGTATTCGTCGACCGTCGGCGAGACGCCCCTGGTCGACACGTTGTCGGCGGGGACCTGGAGCGGACTGGCGGCACCGGTGCCGAACGGCTTCAATCCGGCGGGCAACACCTACGCCCGGACGGTGGCGTGCTACTCGCCGGTCGCCTGCGTGGTCGGAGGCTCGTACACCGATACGAACAATCTCGGCCAGGGCTTCCTCGATACGTACACCGGCGCCCAGGGCTACTGGATCGATGCCTCCGACGGCGGCATCTTCACCTACCCCAACAACCTCTTCTTCGGCTCGACGGGCAGCTTGCGCCTCAACCAGCCAATGGTGGGCATGGCGGCCTCCCTCGACGGGCAGGGCTACTGGCTCGTGGCGTCCGACGGTGGGATCTTCAACTACGGCGACGCCAACTTCTACGGCTCGCGCGGCGGCCAGCCCCTCAACAAGCCCATCGTGGGCATGGCATCGACCCCCGACGGGGGCGGCTACTGGCTGGTGGCCTCAGATGGGGGAATCTTCAGCTACGGGGACGCGGGATTCTTCGGCTCCCGCGGCGGCCAGCCCCTCAACAAGCCCATCGTGGGCATGGCATCGACCCCCGACGGGGGCGGTTACTGGCTGGTGGCCTCCGACGGCGGGATCTTCAATTACGGCGACGCCCACTTCTACGGCTCGACGGGCTCGTTGGTCCTCAACAGGCCGGTGGTCGGCATGGCGGCCAGCCCGTCGGGGCTCGGCTACTGGCTCGTCGCCTCCGACGGGGGCATCTTCAATTACGGCGACGCCAACTTCTACGGCTCGACGGGCTCGTTGGTCCTCAACAAGCCGGTGGTCGGCATGGCGGCCAGCCCGAGTGGCAAGGGGTACTGGCTCGTGGCGTCCGACGGCGGGATCTTCAATTACGGCGACGCCCCCTTCCAGGGCTCGGCCGGCTCCCTCCATCTCAACGCGCCCGTCGTCGGGATGGCGGGGGGTTGAGCGGGGGAGGCCGCCGCCTCGATTCCTGCGGGACCGCCGCGGCGGCCTGACCTGGGCCAGGTCGGGCCTGATACACCGCACCGGTATCCTCAGCGGATGGCCGACCGTCTCGTAGTTCGCGGGGCTCGCGAGCACAATTTACGAGATGTCTCCCTCGACCTGCCCCGGGACAGGCTGATCGTCTTCACCGGGCTCTCGGGGTCGGGGAAGTCCTCCCTCGCCTTCGACACCATCTACGCCGAGGGCCAGCGCCGCTACGTCGAGTCGCTCTCGGCCTACGCCCGGCAGTTCCTGGGCCAGATGGACAAGCCGGACGTCGACTTCATCGAGGGGCTCTCACCGGCCATCTCCATCGACCAGAAGTCGGCCTCGCGCAACCCGCGTTCGACAGTGGGGACGATCACGGAGGTCTACGACTACCTCCGGCTGCTCTACGCCCGCATCGGCCACCCGCACTGCCCGATCTGCGGCCGGCCCGTGGCGCGCCAGACCCCCCAGCAGATCGTCGACCGGGTGCTCGAACTGCCCGAGGGCACCCGCTTCCAGGTCCTGGCCCCGGTCATCCGGGGCCGCAAGGGCGAGTACAGCACGCTGCTCGACGACTTCGCCAAGCAGGGCTTCGCCCGGGTGCGGGTCGACGGCGTGCCCCTCGAGCTGGCCGAGCGGGCCGAGGTCAGCCTGGCGCGCTACGAGATGCACACCATCGAGGTGGTCGTCGACCGCCTCGTCCGGCGTGACAACATCCGCCAGCGCCTGACCGAGTCGATCGAGGCGGCGCTGGCGCTCACCGGCGG
>CAYWDQ010000072.1:0-14959 GCA_964457065.1 uncultured Acidimicrobiaceae bacterium
GGCGGCGTAGGCGAACGACGTCGTGCCCTTGCTGATCCCCGTCTCGGTGCGGACCCGCTTGCCCGTCTGCAGCGCGTGCCGGAAGAGCGCCGAGAGCACAGGGCCGCTCGTGCTCTCCTCCTGCGCCCGTTCGAAGGCGTGCCGGACCTGGCCCACGACCTCGGTCTCCCCGGTCACCACGGACTCGAGGCCCGACGTCACCGAGAACAGGTGGGAGGTGACGTCGTCGTCGAAGCGGATGCTGGCGTGGGCCGACAGCTCCTCCACCGGGACGCCGGAGTGCTCGGAGAGGACGTCGTAGATCTCGGCCACCGCGTCGTGGAAGCGGTCCACCACGGCGTAGACCTCGGTGCGCAGGCAGGTCGAGAGCACCACGGTCTCCTGGACGTTGCGGCAGCGGCGCAGCTCGCCGAGCATCTTGTGCAGGTCGGCCTCGCTGACGGCAGCCGCCTCGAGCAGGGGCAGCGGGGCCTGCGTGTGCTGGAGCCCTACGACGACGACGGACACTCGGTTCCCTCCTGGGTCGGCTCACGATTGTGCCGGTCCCACCCCACAGCCTGCCAGTCAGCCGCCCGGCGGGGAACAGCCCGTTGGTCCTCAGTCCAGGTCGGGGTGCGCCGAGAGGCCCACGGCGCGCATGAGCGGGCCCCGCTCAACCCCGTTGGACCCGCCGGGCCCGTTCTCCTCCTGGCGGGCCCGGTAAAAGCTCAGGACCTGGAGCTCAATGGAGAGGTCGACGTAGCGCAGGTGCACCGTGGGCGGGACGTTGAGCACGCGGGGAGCGAAATTGAGCAGCGAGGTCACGCCCGCCCGCACGAGCAGGTCCGCCACCCCCTGGGCCGCCCAGCCCGGCGTCGTGATCACACCGATGTCGGGCCGCTCGGCGGCGCCGAGAGTGGCGATCTCGTCCATGTGGCGCACCTTCATGCCGCGGATCTCCTCGCCCACCACGCCCGGGTCGACGTCGAAGAGGGAGGTCACGGCGCACCCGCGCGAGGCGAAGGCCGCGGAGTTCGTGAGGGCGCGGCCGAGGTTCCCGATGCCGACGATGGCGACCGACCAGTTCTCGTCGACGCCGAGGGCCCGGTCGATCTGGGAGATGAGGAACCCCGGGTCGTAGCCCGAACCCCGGGTGCCGAACGACCCCAGCAGCGACAGGTCCTTGCGCACCTTGGCGGCGTTGAGGCGCGCCAGCTCGGCGAGCTGCTCCGAGGAGACCGTGCGGGCGCCGCCCCGCACCAGCTCGGCCAGGATGCGCTGGTACACGGGGAGGCGCAGCACGGTGGCCTCGGGGATCCGCTTCGCCGGCGCAGGCGGCGTCGCCCGCGCGTCGGAAGCGGAGGATGTCGATACGTCCGCCCTCTCGTCGCTCACTGCGGGGGATCGTACCGAGGAGGCTCCGGGCGGCACCAAACCGGAGGGCGCCGGCCGGCGCCGCTCACCAGGCGAGGACGAGGAGCTCCCCGGCGGCGACGTTCAGCCAGCTCGCCGCCGACGCCTCGCCGGCCACCACGGCCAGATGGCCGTTGGCGTCGACGAGGAGGCCGAACTCACCGTGCTCCAGATCGCCGAAGGCGTCGACGCAGCGCAACCGGACGCCCTCGGGGACGAGCGAGGGCGGCAGCCCGTCGAGGTACTCGCGGCCCGCGTCGACGCGGGCCGCCAGCTCGATGCTCCCCGCCGACGGGATGCCCGCCACGCGCGCGTCCGCCACGGTCGCCGCCAGCTGGAGGTTGCCGAAGTGGTCCACCCAGGTGACCTCGACGCGCAGGCAGATCCGGCCGTCGCCGAGGCGGCCCTGCTCGACCACGCCGCCGGCGAGGCGCACGAGCGACGCCGGGTCCACCGCCTCGCCCAGGTCCCCGGGCGCGGCGCCCGTGCACAGTGCCGCCGCCGCGGGGGCGAAGACGTCGCGCCCGTCGAAGGTGGGGCCGCGCTCTTGGGGCTGCTGCTCGCGGCGCAGCTCCACGACGTGGGTGATCGGCGCCTCGCCGGCCGCCTCCGCTGCCGCGACGAGCAGTCCGTTGTCGGGCCCGACGAAGCACAGCGCCCCGCCGGCCTCGGGCCGCTCGACGGCCATGGCGATGCCGCGGCGGGACGTCCCGACCCCGGGGTCGACGACGCCGAGCACGACGCCGGAGCCGAGATGCGGCACCGCGCGCACCAGGGTGTGGCTCCCGGCGCGGACGTCGAAGGGCGGCACGTGGTGGGTGAGGTCGATCACGGTGACCCCCGGCGCACGCCGCGCCAGCACCGCGTGCACCACTCCGACGAACTCGTCCTGCGTCCCGAAGTCCGAGAGGAAGAAGATGCTCCGGACGGGTTGGCGCGCCACCGGACTCGGTCCCTCAGCGCTGCAGGTTGCGCGAGCGTTCGACCGCGGCGGCCACCGCCTCCATGAAGGCTGAGCGCACCGCCCGGGCCTCCAGCGTCCGGATGCCCGCCGCCGTGGTTCCCGCCGGCGAGGTCACCATGGCGCGCAGCGCCTCGGGGTCGCTGCCGGTCTCCTTGAGGAGGGTCGCCGAGCCGAGCATGGTCTCGACGACGAGCGTCCGGCTGACCTCGCGGGTCAGGCCCATCTGCACGCCCGCCTCCATGAGCGCCTCGGCCACCAGGAAGAAGTAGGCCGGGCCCGATCCCGAGAGCCCCGTCACGGCATCGAGCAGGCGCTCGGGCAGGCGGACGACCGTCCCGACGGCCGACAGGACGTCCTGCGCCCAGGCCAGGTCACCGGACGTGGCGAAGGACCCGCCCGAGATGGCGGTCACCCCCGCCCCGACCAGCGCCGGCGTGTTCGGCATGGCGCGGACCACGGCGGGGTCGCCGCCGAGGGCGGCCTCCAGGCGCAGGCAGGGGACGCCGGCCACGATGGAGAGCAGCCGGGTCACCCCCATCACGCCGAGGGCGCGGCACGCCCCTTCGGCCGCGTCGGGCTTGACGGCGAGCACGGCGCCACCGAGCCGCTCACCCGCGTCGTCCAGCAGCCCGGGCTCGGGTCCGGCCACGGTGCGCAGCCCCGGGTACTCCGCCGCCAGCTCGTCCCGACGCTCGGCCACGGGCTCGATGACAACGAGGTCCCCGGTGCCCGCCCATCCGGAGCGGAGCAGGCCGCCCAGCAGGGCGCCCCCCATCTTCCCGCCGCCGACGATGAGCAGGCTCGACACCCGCCCGACGATACCGAGCGCGGGCGGGGACCGCGGACGCTACGAGCGCCGGGGGCGCCGCCGGTAGCTCTGGGGGTGCGCCATCGTCATCGCCGTCGGGAAGTGGTCGTCGGTGTAGAGGACCGACGACCCGGCGATCCGGTCCAGCTCGTCGTCGTCGACCTGCCGCGCCGGGACCCGGCCGACCAGGTAGACGGCGTCCTCGGGCCCCAGGGCGAACCACATGCCGAAGAGGTGCGCGTTGCGGCGCAGGAGGTAGGCGTACACCTCCGCCTGGTTGGCCTCGGGGGCCGGCATGAACTGGGCCTCGAAGTGCAGGGTGCGCTGCTTGAGGGTGAACCAGACGGTGATGAAGTCCTTCTCGTCGCCCTTGAAGCGCAGGTACCAGCGGTGCGAGGCCGTGCGGTCGGTGACCTCCTGGCGCTCGGCGGCCACCAGGAACCCGCCGGCGGCCAGCTCGCGCTCGGCCCAGGCGTCGATGCAGGCCACCGCCGCCGCCATCTCCTCCTCCTCGGGGAGGTCGACGATCGGCACCGGTCGGTCCCGGAGCTCCGACCGGGCGCGCTCAGCTGCACTCGACGAGGCGGCCCGAGGCCAGCTCGTCGTGCAGCTGCACCAGCTCGGCCGCCGCGGCCCGCCAGGTGTAGAGGCGGGCCCGCAGCACCGATGCGGTGCTGAAACGCTCGGCGGCCAGCGGCTCGGCGAAGGCGCGGCGCACCGCGGCGGCGTACGCGCGCGGGTCGGGGTCGTCGACCAGGAAGCCGGTGTGGCCGTGGTCGACCAGCGTCGTGAGCCCGCCGACAGCGGAGGCGACCACGGGCGTCCCGCAGGCCGACGCCTCGAGCGCCACGAGCCCGAACGACTCGGAGCGGCTGGGGACGATGCACACGTCGGCGGCGCGGTAGTACGACGACAGCAGCTCGTGGGGCTGGGGGTCGACGAAGTGAACGTGCTCGCGCACGCCGCGGGCGTCGGCCGCGTCGTGCAGCCCCTGGAGCGACTTCTCCCCGTGGGGCCCGCTGGGCCCGCCGACGACCACCAGCCGATAGGGCTCCCCGCCGTCCTCGAGCAGCTCGGCGAGCGTCTCGATCGCCACGTCGGCCCCCTTGAGCGGCTGGATGCGGCCGACGAAGAGCAGCAGGCGGCCGTCGAGGGGGAGGCCGAGGGCGCGGCGGGCCTGGGGCCGGTGGCCCGGGCCGAAGAACGCGTGGTCCACCCCGGGCGGCACGATGCGGACGCGCCCGGGGTCGCCGCCGTAGAGCGACACGATCTGGTCGGCCTCGACGGTGCACGACGCCAGCACGGCGTCGGAGCAGTTGATGACGGATGCCTCGGCCTCGGCCCGGCGGTGCGGCATGTCCGCCTCGACCTCCTCGGGCATCGACTCGGCCTTGACCCGGTCGAGGGTGTGGAACGTGCACACGAGCGGCAGGTTCAGCTCGTGCTTGATCACGTGGCCCGAGAGACCCGACAGCCAGTAGTTGGCGTGCACCGAGGTGTAGGGCAGGCCGCCGCCGTGGTCGGTGCGCGACGCCGGCGCGGCGGCCATCCGCTCGAGGACGCCGGCCGTGAACTCCTCGACGACACCGGGCAGGGACTCCTTGGGCACGGCGCGGAGCGGGCCGGCCGGCACGTGGTGCACGCGCAGCCCGGGCTCGACGTCGACGATCTCGGGGAGCCCGTCCGACCAGGCCCGGGTGAACACGTCGCAGGTCACGCCGGAGCGGGCCAACGCCGCGGTCAGCTCACGCACGTAGACGTTCATGCCGCCGCCGTCGCCGGTGCCCGGCTGGGCCAGGGGCGAGGTGTGCAGGGAGAGGACGGCGAGCCGGCGCATGGCGGTCAGAGCCTACCGGCGGTCGGGAAAACCCCTCCGGCACGTGCGGAAGGGCACTCCTCAGGCGGTGGCGATCCGCCCGGCCGGCCCCGGCGGACTTGCAGCCGCGGGCGAGGCGCCCGTGGCGGGCGGTGGGCCCTGCTCCGAGCGCTCGTCCTCGTGCTCGCGCCGGAAGGAGAGGTAGATGCGCACGAGGGCCTGCTTCTGCTCCTCGCTGATGGTCTGGTCGGCCAGGATGGCCCGGGTGAGGTCGGGCGAGCCGACCGGCGCCTCGAGGATCCCGGCCTGGACGTAGAGCGTCTCGGCGGAGATGCGCAACGCCTTGGCGATCTGCTGGAGGATCTCGGCGGAGGGCCGGCGCAGGCCCCGCTCGATCTGGCTCAGGTACGGGTTGGAGATCCCGGCCAGCTCGGACAGGCGCCGCAGCGACAGCCGGGCCGAGCCCCGCTGCTCCCGGATGAAGGACCCGAGCTCGTGCCAGCGGTCCGTCGGGTCGGTGCTCACTCCTGCAAGCGTACCGCTTGCCGGCGTTGCTCCGTGGCTGCGCCGCGGGCCCTCGACCCCCTGCTCGCATGGTGGTTGGATCCCCGGGGGATCTCGGGTTGGAATTGTGCCGCCTTCGGGTATGGTCCAGCACACACCCACCCCGACGACCACGACTGAGGAGACCGCAATGGCCGACTACAGCCTCCCCGACCTGCCCTACGACTACGCCGCGCTCGAGCCCCACGTGTCGGCGCAGATCATGGAGCTCCACCACGACAAGCACCACGCCGCGTATGTGGCTGGGGCCAACCAGACGCTCGAGAAGCTGGCCGCCGCCCGCGACAAGGACGACTTCGGCGCCATCGTGGGGCTCGAGAAGACGCTGGCCTTCCACATCTCGGGCCACGTGCTGCACTCCATCTTCTGGAAGAACCAGAGCCCCGACGGCGGCGACAAGCCCGACGGTGCGCTGGGCTCGGCCATCGACGAGAACTTCGGCTCCTTCGACAAGTTCAAGGCGCAGTTCACGCAGGCCACCTCCACCATCCAGGGCTCGGGCTGGGGCGTCCTGGCCTACGAGCCCCTAGCCGGCCGGCTCATCGTCGAGCAGGTCTACGACCACCAGGGCAACATCGGTCAGGGCTCCGTCCCGCTCCTCGTCTTCGACGCGTGGGAGCACGCCTTCTACCTGCAGTACAAGAACGTGAAGGCGGACTTCTTCGCCGCCCTGTGGAACGTCGTCAACTGGCCCGACGTGTCGGCCCGCCTCGACGCGGCCAGGGGACTGAAGATCGCCGGCTGACCGGGGCCAGGACCGGCCGGCGCCGGCGTGCTACCCGAGCGACAGGTGCTGCTCGCACATGCGGCGCGTCGGGTCGGCCTCGAGGTCGGCGTCGAGGACCGGGTCCCCGCAGCTCTCACACGAACCGTAGGTGCCCTCGCTCAGCCGCTGCAGTGCCCGGTCCACTCCGTCGAGGACGGCGGCCGACCGGGTCAGCTCGGCCTCGTAGCGTTCCTCCACGGGAGGCAGGGTAGCGCCCGGGCCGGGCCCGGCGTGGTTGCGTCCGGGTTGCATCGGGCCCGGACCCGTTTAGGGGTTGCGGCCCGGGGGCAGAGGTAGCGCAACCGGTATGCAGAGCCCCACCCTCCCAGGGCGCCAGCCCCCCACCGACCCGCGGGACGGCGCCCGGGCGGGCGCGGGGACGACGTCGGCCTCGCGCCGCTTCCCGGCCACCGCGGCGTCGGTCGGCCAGGCTCGCCGGTTCCTGCTCGGCCAGCTCCCCGAAGGGTCCGCCGAGGATGCCGACGCGCTGGTGCTCATGCTCTCGGAGCTGGCCACGAACGCCGTGCGCCATGCGGCCACCGACTACGTGGTGTCCGTGCGCGTGGCCGACGACACGCGCCAGGTCCTCGTCGAGGTCAGTGACGCCGCCGGCGGCTACCCGGTACCCCAGGACCAGGCCGGGGACACCCCGCACGGGCGCGGGCTGCACATCGTGCGGACGCTGGCCGACGCGTGGGGCATCGAGATGCAGCGCGACCGCCCCGGGAAGACGGTGTGGTTCTCCTCGGCCCTGGGAGCCGGGGACGGCCCGTCCGCCGACGCTCCCGGCCTCGACGCGGGGGCGGCGGGAACCAGGCACGCCACCGCCGTCGGCGCGCACCCGCACGACCCGGGGCCGGCCCCGGGGGGCGTCTCCACGCCGGAGGTCACGCCGGACTGGCCGCTGCCCCCCGTGCGCAGGGTCCTCGACGGCCTGAGCGAGGCCATCGTCGCGACCGACGAGCAGGGCGTGATCCACTACGCCAACGTCACCGCCGAGCAGCTCCTGGGCTGGCCGCGCGGCTCGCTCGTGGGCCGCTCGGGCCTGGAGCTGGTGCCCGAGTCGCAGATGGCGCCCTTCGAGCACGGCTTCGAGAGCTTCTTGCGAACGCAGGTCCCGGACCTCGTGGGGCGCCCGCTGGCGGTGGTCATCAAGCGCCCCGACGGGTCGGAGGTCCAGACCGAGGTGGTGCTGTCCATGTTCGACCATCCCCTGGCGGGACGGGTCGTGGCCGGCATCTTCCGTTCCCGCGAGGACCGGAGGCTTCGCCGGTGGTCCGAGCTCACGAGCGAGCTGCTCGGGATCCTGGCCGACGCGCCGATCGACGACCCTCCGGCGGAACGGCTGCTGTCCACGCTCGGGCGGCGCCTCGACTGGGACGTGACCACGCTGTGGGTCCTCTCCCCGGGGCAGGATCTCGTCTGCCGCCACGTCTGGACGCGCACGCCGGTCATCGCGCCCGCCTTCGCCCAGGAGAAGGCGGCCAACGCGACCAGCGGGAGCGGAGGCCTGCCCACATGGGTCATGGAGCACGGCGAGCCCATCTGGGTGACCGACCTCGAGCGCGACCACCGCTTCATGACCGACGCGCTGGGCCACGACGGCCTCCGCAGCGCGTACGCCTTCCCGATCCGCTACCGGGGGGCGTGCGTCGGGGTGGTCAAGATGCTGAGCCGCCAGCAGCGCGAGCGCGACCCCACGGTCGTCGAGCTCATGGATGCGGTCGGGAGTCACCTGGGCGAGCTGCTGCACGCCTCGTCGCAGGCCGCCGAGCGCGAGCACCTGGTCGACGAGCTGCTCGAGGTCCGGCGGCGGAACGAGTTCCTGCTCCTGGCGACGCAGGTGCTCTCCGAGGTGGTCGACTACCGCGAGATGGTGGAGCGCCTGGCCCAGGTCTCGGTCCCGGTCATGGCGGACCTGTGCCTGATCGACATCGTGGACGAGGACGGGCAGATGCGGCGGATGGCCGCCTGGCACGCAGACCCCGCGAAGAGGGCGCTCACCGAGGAGCTGCGCACCAAGTACCCGCCCGACCCCGGTGGCACCCACCCGATCGTCAAGGTCATGCACAGCGGCCACTCCATGTGGAGCTCGTTCATGGACGACGGGCTCCTGCGGGCGACCAGCCGCGACGACCGGCACCTCGCGATCCTCAAGGAGCTCGGCTTCACCTCGTACATGACCGTCCCGCTCCGGCTGCGCGCCGAGAACGTGCTGGGGACGGTCACCCTCGTCTCGGCCGGATCGGGGCGCCGCTTCTCCGAGAAGGACCTCGGCATGGCCGAGCAGCTGGCCACGCAGGTCAGCTCGGTCGTCAGCCAGGCGCGGGCCTACGACCGTGAGCGCCGGATCTCCCACGAGCTGCAGCGCAACATGCTGCCCGACGCCATCCCGGGCATCGAGGGCTGGGACGTCGCGGCCCGTTACCTTCCCGCGGCGGTGGGCATCGAGGTGGGGGGCGACTGGTACGACGTGGTCCCCATCACCGAGCGGCTGGTGGCACTCGTCGTCGGCGACGTGGAGGGCCACGACCTCGAGGCCGCCAAGATCATGAGCCGGCTGCGCCACACCCTCGGCCTGCTCGTCCTCGAGGAGCAGGCGCCCGGGAAGGCGCTCGAACGCCTGAACCGCATCTCGCTGTCGGGCGTGGGGCTGCGGTTGGCGACCGCGCTCGTCGGCGTGCTCGAGACGACCACGGGCGTCATCTCCTTCGCCTCCGCCGGGCACCCCTCGCCCGTGCTGATGGAGTCGGGGCAGGCGCACGAGCTGGCCGTGCCGCCGGGTCCCCCGCTCGGCGTGCAGCGCTGCCACTACAAGGACCACGAGTTCCGGCTGGACGAGGGTTGCGTGATGATGTTCACCGACGGGCTGGTGGAGCGGCGCGGGACCGACATCGACGAGCGCTTCCGCTTGCTCGAGACGTCGCTGCGCGCCAGCCCGACCATTGAGCCCGGGCCGGTGGCGGACTACATCATCGAGGCCATGACGGCCGACGTCCGCAGCTCCGACGACATCGTCGTGCTGACGGCGTGCCGGCGGGACGGCGGCGGCGCACCCTGCTGAGCCAGCGGCGCCGGGTCCGACCGGTGGCCCCGTCCCCGGATACCGCCGGTCGGCCGCACTCCGTAGTGTGACGGCGTGACATCGCAGGCCGCCGTCGCGCCGCTGGTCGGCGCCCACACACCCGTGCCCTGCCTCGATGGTACGGAGCGGCCCTACCGCGACCTCGACTGCGCCGCCTCGACGCCCGCGCTGCAGTCGGTGGCGGACCGGGTCGGCGAGTTCCTGCCGTGGTACTCGAGCGTGCACCGCGGCGCGGGCTACAAGTCGCGGCGCGCCACGGCGGCCTACGAGGCGGCCCGCGACAGCGTGCACCGCTTCGCCCACCGGCCGGCGGGCGGGGACGACGTGGTGGTGCTGGTCCGCAACACCACCGAGGCCATCAACCACCTCGCCTACCGCCTCCGCCTCGGCCCCGACGACGTCGTGGCCACCACCGTGGTGGAGCACCACGCCAACCTGCTGCCCTGGGCCCGGGTGGCGGCGCGGCGCTGGGTCGAGTGCGGCCCCGAGGGCACCTTCGGCACCGAGGACGTGGTCGAGGTGCTCGACGACGGGCGGCGCCCGGCGCTCCTCGCCCTGACCGGCGCCTCCAACGTGACGGGGTGGCTGCCCCCGGTCGAGGAGATCTGCGACGCGGCGCACGAGCGGGGTGTCCCGGTGCTTCTCGACGCGGCCCAGCTGGCCCCCCACCGGCCGTTGCCGACCGCACCCGACTTCGTCGCCTTCAGCGGTCACAAGCTCTACGCGCCCTTCGGCGCCGGCGCCCTGATCGGCCCCCGCCGCACCTTCGAGACCGGGGACCCGTTCCTGGCCGGGGGCGGCGCCGTCGACCTGGTCGATCTCGACGAGGTCATCTGGACCGAACCACCCGAGCGCGAGGAGGCCGGCTCCCCCAACGTCGTGGGTGCCGTCGCCTTCGGCGCCGCCATGGACGAGCTGGAGCGCATCGGCTGGCGGGAGATCCGCGCCCACGAGGCCGCGTTGTCGTCCCGGCTGCACGACGGGCTGCGCGCCACTGAGGGCGTCCGGGTCCTCGGCCCCCGCGCGCACGGGGGGCCCGTCGACGAAGGTCTCGCCGTGGCGGCCTTCACCGTGGACGGGATGCACCACGCACTGGTGGCGGCCCGCCTCAGCGCCGAGTTCGGGATCGGCGTGCGGCACGGCTGCTTCTGCGCGCACCCCTACCTCATCCGGCTGCTCGGTGTCGGCCGCGACGGCATGGCCCGCGCCCGGGCCGCGGTGCGGCGCGGCGAGCGGGGGGGCATCCCGGGTGCGGTGCGGGCCAGCTGCGGGCTCGGCACGACGGGCGACGACATCGACGCGCTCCTCGACGCGCTGGGCGCGCTGGTGGCCGGCCTGCCCGCACCGGTGCCCTACCTGCAGGACCGCGTCACCGGCGACTTCTGGCCCGAGGGCGGTGCCAGCGGCTGGGGCGAGGCCGACCGCCCGGCCGGGGCCGCCTGCGCGCGGGGCTGAGCGGCGATGCGGCGTCCCTGGAGCGTGGCGCTCGCGCTCGCCGTCGCGGTCCCGGCGCTGGCCGCGTGCAGCACCCCCACCGTGGGCAGTGCCACCGTGCACGACGTGGCGTGGGTGGCGACGGGTGCGTCGGTGACGCTGCCCGGCACCGATGTGACGCCGGTGCGCCTGCCGACGCGCCACGTGCAGCCCGGGGTGGCTGTCGGCAGCCTCCCCTCGGCGCTGGCCTACACGGCCGACGGCCGCGGCCTGCTCGTGGTCACCCAGGGTGACGACACATTGCACGAGATCGACCCCGCGACCCACGGCGTGGTGCACTCGGCGGGCGTCGGGGTGGAACCCGACGCAGTGGCGGTCGCCCCGGGCGGGACCCGGGGACAGGGCATCGCCCTGGTGGCGAACCTGGACTCGGACGACGTGACGCCTGTCGACCTGGGCACCTGGCGGGCCGGCCCGCCGATCCCGGTGGGCACCGAGCCGGCGGCCATCGCGGTGTACACGGCGACGTCGGGCGCGGCCACCGCGTTCGTGGCCGACTTCGGCAGCAACGCCGTGACGCCGATCGACCTGTCGACGATGACGGCGGGCGCGGCCATCCCCGTGGGACCGGGGCCCCAGACCATCGCGGTGGCGTCGGGCGAGGTGCTGGTGGGCAACTTCGGCAACCGGTCGCTGACACCGATCAACGCGGTGACGCTGGCACCGGGCGGCGCGGTCGCGCTGCCCCTCAACCCGACCGCCATCGCGGTCCTGCCCTCGGGTGCGACCGCGTACGTGTGCGGGGGGTCCGACGTCGTGGCGGTCACGACCATCGGGTTGGCCGTCGGCGCACCGGTCGGCCTGCCCGCCGTGGCGCAGGGGATCGCGCTGACCGCCGACGGGACGACGGCGTGGGTGACGCAGCAGACGGGCTCCGTGGTGCCGGTGACGCTGGCCACCGGCAAGGTCGGCACGCCCCTCCGGCTCGGCGGGCATCCCTCGGCCATCGTCATCGGCGCGGGGTAGTCGCGCCCCGGGGCGGCGCGCCGTCAGACGCTGTAGACGGCCCGGGCCCTGAAACGCAGGGGCCGCTCGGTCAGCTCCTCCATGTAGTGGGCGGCCCACCCGGCCACCCGGGCGACTGCGAAGAGGGTGCGCCCCGCGTCGGGGGGCATGCCGGTCCCCCAGCTCAGTGCCGCGAGCGCGAGGTCGCAATTGGCGAGTGGCACGTCGTGCGCGGCGGCCAGCGCCATCACCTCGCGCACGATGGCGCGGCGCTCTCCGCTCAGCAGCGGCTCGGCCAACGCGAGCAGCGCGTCGAAGCGGGGGTCGCCGTTCCGGTAGACCGAGTGCCCGAAGCCGGGCAGGCGTCCGTGCTCGCGCAGGACGTCGTTGAGCGCACGCGGGGCGCCGTCGCGCTCTGCGACGACGAGCAGCTCGAAGGCCTGCTGGCTGGCTCCGCCGTGCAGCGGTCCGGCCAGCGTGGCCAGCCCGGCCAGCAGCGCGTCGTAGGGATCGGAGCGCACGGACGCCGCCACGCGCACCGCCATCGTGGAGGTGGCGAGCTCATGGTCCGCCATGAGGACGAGTGCAGCATTGACGGCGGCCGCCGGCACCGCCGCATCGCCGGCGGTGAGGCGAGCCGCGAGGCGGGCCGCGAGGGGGGCACCGGAGTCGCCACCGGCCGGCGCCGGGCCGACGACGTCCGCCAGCGCGGCGGCGATGCGGCGCGCGGCGCGCGCCACCGCGGGCGGGCGCAGGTCCGACCGCAATGGGTCCGTGGCCCCGCAGAGCACGAGGGCCCAGCGCATGCGGTCGAGCGTCTGGGTGAGCGGGCACGGGCCGAGCTCGGGGACGGACCAGTCGCCACCCTCGTCGCACTGCCAGAGGAGCTCGGCCACGTCCTCGAAGCTCGACGCCAACGCCAGCTCCGTGGCCAGACGCCCGCGGTAGATGGGACCGAGCTCCTGGTCCAGCTGCGTCACGCCCGTCGTGATGGTCGCCAGCCGCGTCGCCGTCTGGCGCCCGCCGCGACTGCGCGCCGCCAGGCCCTCGATGTCGGCCAGATCGAAGAGGCTGCCCCGCCGGGCCGGGTCGCGGTGGGACTCGAGGAGGCCGCGGCTCACGTAGGCGTACAGGGTCGGCACCTTGACGCCGAGTCGCCGTGCCGCCTCGTCGGTGGTGAGCATCCTGTCCATCCCCGAACACCTTACATTGACTTGATCAACATTTACAGGAGACGGTGGCGGGGCCATAGTGGGACCCATGGAAACGACTGTGCGCGACCTCATGACCTCCCCCGCGGTGACCTGCGCCGCAGACGACACCCTGGCCGCGGCGGCGCGGGTGATGCAGGAGGCCGACACGGGGTCGGTCGTCGTCACCGACGGCGGCAAGGTCGTGGGCATCCTCACCGAGCGCGACCTGCTGCGGTCGGCTGCCGGCGAGGGCGATCCCGAGCGCGAGCAGGTGCGGCTGTGGATGACCTCCCGGCCCGATGTGCTCGGGCCCGAGGAGCGGGTCGACGCGGCGTGGGCCAGCCTGACCTCGCACCACTACCGCCATCTGCCGGTGGTGGAAGGCCGGCGCTGCGTGGGCGTCGTCTCCCTCCGTGACCTCATGGGGGTCGCCCGCATCCGCCCGGCAACCGAGACGAGCGGGGACGTGCCGGCCGGTCTGGAGGGTGTGGTGGTCGCCGAGACGACCATCGGCGACGTGCGCGGCCAGGAAGGCTTCTTCCACTACCGCCAGTACTCGGCCGTCGACCTCGCCGAGGCGCGTTCCCTCGAGGACGTCTGGCACCTGTTGTTCCGGGGCGAGCTGCCCGACGCGGCCGCCTCGGCCGCCTTCGCCGACGAGGTCCGGCGGCGGCGCACCATGCCACCGGGGCTCGCCACGCTGCTGCCGGCCCTGTCCCGCCGGGGAGCGCCGCTCGACGTGCTGCGCACCGCGGTCTCCGTGCTGGGGTCGGAGCTGGGCTGGCGCCCCACGCACGACATCGACGCCGACGAGCTGTACGACCAGGCCGTGGGCCTGTGCGCGGTGGTACCGACGATCCTGGCCGCCGCGCACCGACTGCGCAGTGGGCACGAACCGGTCGAGCCCAGGGACGACCTGGGCTTCGCCGCCAACTACCTCTACATGCTGACCGGCGCGGAGCCGAGCCCGCTGCACGCCCGGGCCATTGAGCAGTACATGATCCTCACCATCGACCACGGTTTCAACGCGTCGACGTTCACGGCGCGCGTCGTGACCTCGACGGGGGCCGACCTCGGCGCGGCCATCGTGGCGGCCATCGGCGCACTTTCGGGGCCGCTGCACGGCGGGGCCCCGAGCCGCGCCCTCGACATGCTCGACGCCATCGGCACGCCCGAGCGCGCCGACGCCCACGTCCGCGCCGCCGTCGAGGGCGGCGAGCGCATCATGGGCTTCGGCCACCGCGTCTACAAGACCGACGACCCGCGCTCGCTGCTCCTGCGCTCGGTGACCGAGCGCCTCGGGGGGCCGCTCGTCGAGTTCTCGCAGTCCGTCGAGCGCACGACTGTCGACGTGCTGGCCGAGCTGAAGCCGGGACGCCAGCTCTACACCAACGTCGAGTTCTACGCCGGCGTGGTCATGCACACCTGCGGCATCCCGCGCGAGATGTTCACCCCGACCTTCGCCGCCGGGCGCACCATCGGGTGGTGCACCCACGTGATGGAGCAGGCCTCGCACAACCGCCTCATCCGGCCCGCCGCCCGCTACGTGGGGCCACCCCCTCCCCAGCCGGTGCCGCCCGCCGCGGGCTGAGCCGCCGGCCTGCCGCGCCCCGGCGAAACCCGACTAAACTGCTCCGGGTTATCCGCTTCAGGCAAGGAGCAGGTCATGAGCAGTGGCGTCACCACCGGCTACGCCCCCAGCAGGGTGCACTCGCTCTTCTCGTTCCCCGACCCGGTGAACGAGGTCTCGGCCCGCCTGGTGGCGGCCGGCGTGGTCGTGATGTGCGTGCTGACCATGGCCTTCGACCTCGAGTGGGCCACGGTGGTGATCGCCTACGGCTTCGTCGCCCGGGTGCTGACGGGCCCGACGCTGAGCCCGCTCGGGCAGCTGGTCACGCGGGTGATCACGCCGCGCCTCGGGATCCCCGAGCG
>CAYWDQ010000073.1:0-14674 GCA_964457065.1 uncultured Acidimicrobiaceae bacterium
GCGACGGCGGCGTCGGTGTCGGCCACGGCGAAGTAGACGCCCCAGTTCGGCGGCATGTCGGCCGGCATCTCGGGGGTCTTGCGCATCATCCCACCGACCGACCTGCCGGCGACCTTCCATTCCGTGTACGCCGGCGGGCCACCCGGAGGGCCCTGGTCCTCGGCATCCCACCCGAACACCGCGTTGTAGAAGGCCTTCGAACCGTCCAGGTCCGTGGTGATGAGCTCGTTCCAGCAGAGCGCGCCGGGTTCGTTGACCAGCTGTGCTCCCGTGTGCTGGTTGGGCTGCCAGAGCCCGATGACGGCCCCGTTGGGGTCGGAGAAGAGGGCCATCCGGCCCGCCTCCATGACGTCCATGGGGGGCATGAAGACGGTGCCGCCGTTGGCCGACACCTTGGCCACGGTGTCGTCGGCACTGTCCACGTTGACGTAGGTGACCCACACCGCCGGCATGGCCGGGTTCATCTGCGGGCCGAGCCCCGCCACCGTCTTCCCGCCCAGGTCGCAGACCGAGTAGCCCCCCGCCTCGGGTGGCCCCTCGGGGCAGTTCCAGCCGAAGAGGTTCCCGTAGAACTCCTTCGACTTGGCCTGGTCGGTGCTCCCCAGGTCCACCCACGAAGGGACTCCGTTCTCGTAGCGTTCGATCTCCACGATGCCGTCTCCTTTGTGTCCGTGCCCCGACACTTCGACGGTACCCGATGGATGTCCCACTCGCACCTGGCCCCGGGTGAGATGATCACGGGAATGTCACAGTGCCGGGGCGGCCGATGACCCCCAATCCGATCGGCTCCAAGGTGGAGCAGCTGGCCCAGGCGCTGGCGGAGCGCATCGTGCCCCTGATCGTCGACGCCATCGACATCGACGCCCTGCTCGACAAGGTCGATGTCGAGAAGATCATCGAGCGGGTCGACGTGGAGAAGATCATCGACCGGGTCGACGTCGAGAAGATCATCGACCGGGTCGACGTCGAGAAGATCATCGACCGGGTCGACGTGCAGAAGATCATCGACCGGGTCGACATCAACGCCATCGTCGACGAGATCGACATCGACAAGCTCGTCGAGCAGACCGAGCTGGGGTCGATCATTGCCCGCTCCACGACCGGTGTACTGACCGAAGTCCTCGACGTCATCCGGGCCCAGGGTGTGGGGCTCGACGACTTCATTCTGCGGTGGGGAAACCGCCTGATCGGGCGGGGCAAGCGGATCGCTAAATGGCCGGACGGACCCCCGCTGCTGGTCGAGCGCAGTGTGGTGGCGTCGTGACGACCGTGCCGGTTCCTTCGACCGAGCTGACCGTCGGCCGCCAGGGCCATTACGCCGGTGCGGTGAGCCGGCTCGTGGCGTTCGCTGCCGACGTGGGGGCCTCCTGGGGAGTCTACGCAGTCGGAGTGTTGCTCGTGAATGCCGCGCTCAAGTTGGTGACCGGGCACTCCTACTCCTTCGGCCAAGACAAGATCCTGAGCTTCGTCACACTGGCGGTCTGGGACTTCGTCTACTTCGCCTACCAATGGGCAGTCAGCGGAAAGACGCTGGGCATGGCGATCCTCGGGCTGCAGGTGGTGACGCGAGAGGGCGGGTCCATCAGCGTCCGTCAGGCGGCCATCCGGACGATCGCGCTCGGGATCTGCCTCCTCACCCTGGGCATTGCGTTCCTCGGCATCGTCTTCCAGCGTGAACGCCGCGCCCTCAACGACTTCATGGCCGGTACGGCGGTGGTCTACGACTGGGACGCCCGGGCCGCCCGGCTGCGCTGGATGGCCCGCAACCAGGGACCACTGCGTCGCGGAGCCGAGAAGAAGACTCCGGCGTCCTAGACAACCGGGGCGACGACCTGCCGGCATCTACGATGCCGCGCATGTCCTTCACCGAAGTCAGCCGGCCGCACCCCGAGGTCGCCGTCGTCACCCTCAACCGGCCGGAGCGGATGAACGCCATGGCCTTCGACGTGATGATCCCCTTTCGCGACGCACTGCGCGAGATCGGCGGTGACAACGAGGTGCGCGTCGTCGTCATCACCGGCGCGGGGCGTGGGTTCTGCTCCGGTGCGGACCACGAGAACCCCGGGACGATGCCGAACATGGACGGCCTGACCCTTCCGACGATCGCGCTGCGGTCGATGGAGATGCTCGACGACGTCATCTCCACGATCAGGCGGCTCCACCAGCCCGTGATCGCAGCGGTCAACGGGGCCGCCATCGGAGGGGGTTTCTGCCTCGCCCTGGCCGCCGACATCAGGATCGCCGCCGAGGGCGCCTACTTCAGG
This sequence comes from uncultured Acidimicrobiaceae bacterium, assembly GCA_964457065.1. GTDB lineage: Bacteria > Actinomycetota > Acidimicrobiia > Acidimicrobiales > RAAP-2 > Bog-473. Next base: position 2,265 of record CAYWDQ010000073.1, read on the forward strand.
GCCGCCGGCATCAACAACGGCCTGACGGCGGCGGAGCTCGGTTTGAGCTACCTCCTGCCCCGGTCGGTCGGGCAGTCACGGGCAGCCGAGATCATGCTGACGGGACGCGACATCGACGCGGTCGAGGCGGACCGGATCGGACTGGTCTCGAGAGTCGTGCCGGAGGCCGAACTGCTGCCGGCCTGCTTCGAGCTGGCCGACCGCATCAACGGCTGGAGCCGGGCCGGCGTCGAGCTCACCAAGCGCCAACTGTGGAACAGCCTCGACGCCAGCAGCCTGCAGTCCCACATGGACGCCGAGGGCACCTCGCAGCTCTTCGTCCGCATCACGACGCGCAACTTCGAGGAGTCCGTGGCGGCCCGCAAGGAGGGCCGCACGCCCGATTTCAAGGACTGAGGAACCGGCAGGTCAGGGGGAGTTGACCAGCGAGTTGGCCGCCATGTCGAGGTAGTCACGCAGCTCGAGGGCGTCCGCAGCGGAAATCCGTGAGGCAGACTCGAGCTCCAGCAGCGCGCCGAGCATGTGCCGCAGCCAGGCGTCGCGCTCCGCAGGGCCGATGACGAAGGGGGCGTGACGCATGCGCAGCCGCGGGTGCCCGCGCTGCTCTCCGTAGGTGCCGGGTCCACCCCAGTACTGCATCAGGAACAACGCGAGATGGTGCGAGGACTCGCTGAGGTCCTCGGGGTAGAGGGGCCGGAGGAGCGGGTCCCCGGCCACGCCCAGGTAGAAGCGGTCGACCAGGTCGACGAAGAACTGCTCGCCGCCGACCCGTCCGAACAGTGTGTCCATAGGGTCGAGAGTAGAGGACTTAGAATGCACCCCGATTCGCGGCCGTAGTTCAATGGTAGAACCTCAGCCTTCCAAGCTGATGATGCCAGTTCGATCCTGGTCGGCCGCTCTCGTACGCCTTTGCAGGTCAAGCCCGACATCTGATCGGTTCGTCATCCCCCTTCCACGGTAGGAGCGGGTCGTCGTGCAACAAACGTGCAACAGCGTGCAACACGGAGGGGCATGTCATCCGCCATCGAGGCTGAGAACCGTGCTCCGTCGACCCTTCTCGTGCGCCTGCCGTTCTCACGATGCCGCGATGGCCCCGTAGCCCAAACCACGCTAAGACTCCCCCTGCGTGTGTTGCAAGTCTCTCTAATTCCTCAAGCCGCCCTTGACTTCGCCGGCGGCTGCGCCGCCGCCTCGGCAGGCGGCGCCACTTCCGGCGTCGCTCCGAGGCGCGGGCTGTTCTGATGCACATCCTCGGGAGACTCGGTTCATCGCAATTCATGATTCGGAGGCGGGCCTGACTCCGTCGACCAACACGCACTGAGGCCTGGACCGCTGCGGAATGAGATCAACGGGCACCCGGGCCGGTCGCACGGCGCCCGGCCAACTTCATTATGGGACGGGGGTCAGCTTGATCTCTGTCCCGCTCAGCTCAAGGGAAGGGCGGTGCGGTTTTGGGGATGTCAGCTGCCGAGTCTGTTGGTGGACCTCCAGCAGGGTCACGTAGCGCTCTGCCCCCTCTAGCCAGTTTCCCTCCTCCTTTCCACTGGGCGACTCCGTCCGCGTACCCAGGCTTACCCGTGGCAAGCGGTCCACCAGTTCGCCCACCAGGTTGAACTTGCGTCGATGAAGTGGCCGTAAGTCGGAGCGATCCGGGCCAGGGACTTGTCCTCAATAGCCGGGAGCAGCCCCTCAAGCCGCCGACCAGAGCCAGGGAGGCTGTCGATCCCTTGGCGGGGTGCTCTTCGTCAGAGGCTTGGCCGTGTGCCTTCCTCGGATCCACTCGGGCGCTTGCAAAAAGGGAGGTTTGGCCACTATCGCAGCGGCCGCGTTAGAGGTATACCGGGCGCGCTGACGGTCGTCTCCGAGGTGCGGCGGTACTCGGGTCCACGGTCCGTTCCGCCACGTCCTCAGCTCCCACCAATCACGAATCACCCAATCGCAAATCATCCAATAACCGAAAGGGGGCACCATGCCTTCCGACTCTGCCGACGGCCGCACGAGTTCGACACGCCCAAAGGGCGGTGCCAACGACCTCGACCTCCTCTCGCTCGCGAGCGACCACGTCCTCGCCGGGAAGGCGGACGTGTCGACCGCTCGAGAGGCGAGGCGGCACAAGAGGGTCGTCAGGACCCTTATCGTGGTTGCCCTGATCGAGTGCTACTTCGGGTACCGAGTAGCCATGCACTCCAGCCTCGTGGGTTTCCCCGGCATGAGCGCCCTGCTGACCAAGTACGGCATCGTCCTGCTGCTCATATGCGGCATGGGTCTACTGGTGGCGGGTCCGTTCATCTTCGGCGGCCGCTCGCCACACAGCACGTATCGTGCTTCGGACATTGACGTGCGTCTCAGCGACGTGCGCGGTGCCGGCTCCGTGATGACCGAGGTGGTCAACACCTTAAATCTCTTCTTGGGGTCCAAGACCTTTGCCCGCGACATGGGCGGGTCAGCGCGCCGTGGTGTCCTCTTCGAAGGCCCCCCCGGTACCGGCAAGACTTTCATGGCCAAGGCCATGGCAGGTGAGTCCGGCGTGCCGTTCCTCTTCGTGAACTCGTCGGCCTTCCAGTCGATGTACCACGGCCAGACGAACCGCAAGATCCGGGCCTTCTTCAGGGCACTGCGCAAGTACGCCCGCGCCGAAGGTGGCGCCATCGGGTTCATCGAAGAGATTGACGCCATCGCCGGCGCACGCTCAGGGATGGGTGCAAACCGCTCCGATGGGATCGCTGGGGTGGTCAACGAGCTGTTGATCCAGATGCAGTCCTTCGACGATCCCACCAAGGCCGACCGGGGCCGTGGCTTCTTCATCGAAGTGCTCAATCGTTGGCTGCCCGAGGGGCACCAGATCGCGAATCGCTCGAGCGAGCGGGCCAACATCTTGGTCATCGGAGCCACGAACCGCAAGGACGACCTCGACCCAGCTCTGCTGCGGCCGGGACGCTTCGACCGCTCGATCACCTTCGACCCTCCTTCGAGGGCGGGCCGCGTCGACATCTTGTCCTACTACCTGGCCAAGAAGTCCCACGACACCGAGCTCGGTACCGACGAGTCCGTCGACCGCCTCGCCGCCATGACCATGGGCTATACGCCGGTCATGCTCGAACGCCTCTTGGACGAGGCGCTCGTCGTAGCGCTCCGGCGCGGAGCCCGAGAGATGAGCTGGGCCGACATCGCCGACGCCAAGCTCATCACCGAGCTTGGCCTGACGGCTCCGGTCGAGTACACCGAACTCGAGAAGCGGACCATCGCCACTCACGAGGCCGGTCACTGCACGGTGGCCTACTTCGTCGGCCAGTCCCGCCAGCTCGACGTGCTCTCGATCAAGAAGCGCCGTGTGGCACTCGGGCTGCTCCAGCACTCCGATGCCGAGGAGCGCTTCACGACCACCAAGAGCGAGTTCTCCGCCCTCGTGCAGATCGCGATGGGTGGCATGGCAGCCGAGGAGCAGTACTTCGGCGAAGCGGGCTCGGGCCCTTCGGGTGACCTGGCCGCTGCGACCGAGATGGCCTGCGCCATGGTCGGGGCCTACGGGATGGGCGACAACCTCATCTCGTACTACCCGGCCTCCGAAGGCGGCAACATCGTCTCGAAGGTGCTCGGTTCGGACCGCGGCCGTGCCGAGGTGGAGCGCATGTTGCGCGACGCCAAGGAGAAGGCCGCCGCCTACCTCGACGAGCACGCAGTCGTCGTCGAAGCTCTGCGCGACGCGCTCTTGGAACGCGACGAGCTGGTGGGCTCCGACATCACTGACGTGATCGAGGCCGCGCTGGCCGACGGTGCCGACACGGCGCCGCTTGATGCCATCGCCCGCATCGTCTGAGCGAACCAGTACGCGCTCCGAGGAGGAGCGCCCCACAGACGGGGACTTCGGGCCCGTCAGCATGACCGACCTGGGCTGAGAGCGATCAGGACTCCTCGTGCCAACGGCCAGTCGTTGGGTAGCCCCATACTCCGGTTTCGCAGCATCCACATGATGGCTGTCGACTGGCTCAGCCACCCGCAGGCTGAGCCTGCGTCATTTTGCGGACAGAAGGGCGCGGTGAACAAACACTCCCACCCTCTGCGGAGAAGGCTGAGAACCTGGAGCCTCCCGGTGCAACAGCGTGCAACTCCCGCATGCTGATTGTTTGGCGTCTCCACATCGTCCACACCTAGAGACTTCGCGGATGCGATCCGCTCCGCAAGTGGAGCCCGGCCGGAGCACTGATCGCTGGGGTATCACCGTGGGACCGAGGCGCCCAAAGCCGGTTATAGCGGGCACCCCTCGGGGGCCGACCGATGTTAGAAATCGTGCATGGCGAAGTCATCGACGCGGCTCGTGCTGATCTGTGGGCTTCCAGCCTCGGGGAAGTCGACACTCGCTTGTCAGCTCGCACCCAAAATTCCCGCCATCAGGTTGGATAAGGACGGGTGGGTCACTCAACTAGGCGAAGATGTGTGGGACGACGAGTTTCGAGTCCGTATCGAACGTAAGTTGTGGGCCCTCACCCAGGAGCTCCTCGCCCAAGGTCAGAGCGTGATTCTGGAGTGGGGCCACTGGGCTCGAGTTGAACGAGACGAGAAACGACTCGGGGCGCGAGCATTGGGGGTGGGAGTCGAACTGCATTACCTCGATGCGCCCTTGGAGGAGTTAATCGAGCGAGCTGAACGTCGCAATGCGTCGGGCGAGTGGACAGCCTCGCCTATGACACGGGCTCACTTTGAAGGGTGGGCAGCGATTTTTCAACCTCCCGACGAGGAGGAGATCCTGTTGTTCGACAAGCCCGTTGTGGAAGGTTGATCTCGTAGCGGGTCGCACCGTACTTTCTCAAGCGTCCCTGGTCGCCATTCTCCACGCACCCAAGACCGTCCACACGACCAGCCAGGCCGCAATCACTGCGACCGCGATGGCAGTTGACTCCGGCAGCAAGTACGACGAGTCTCGAAGCCCAGCGGGTCCGTTGACGATCCCATAGTTGATACCAATCCCGGCCGGTTCGAAATGGGCCACGGCCAGTTCGATGACTAGGAGTCGCTGGAGGTTGATCAGGTAGGGAAACTGAAACTTGGTCGACAACAGGAACGGTCGGAAGATGATCTCGTACACGATCATCAGGATGATCGGTACCATTCGCTGTCCCATGAGAGCGGCGAACCCGAGACCGAAGACATAGACGATGATCACCTCGAGTTCGAGCCACAGTCCCGCCCTGATCATCAGGCTAGAGGACGGCGAGTTGTAGGTCACGGCGTAGGTCGGATAGTTCTGCTCGGCCTGTCGCTCGGCCAGCGCCCTGGACAGCGGGGTGTTGGGCTCAGATTCGTTCTGCGGGCACGGCCCGTTGTAGGGGAAGTCGCAGATGATCAGATTCGGATGATCGGCGGCCCAGGTCTCGTATCCATGGAGGGACAGGCCTAGGGGCACGGTGGTGCCTTGGAAGTCGAAGCTGGTCGGCGCTGAGAAGACGCAGACCGCGCAGATGACGGTGAATGCGACGGCCACCATAGGGATGATGATGGCCAAGCCCGCCGGGATGCGGGCCAGGTAGAGCGCCACTCTCGAGCGCCCCGTGACCACCTGCTGCGTGAACATCCCGTCGGCGAGGTCGGAGCAACCTGCGGTGGCTCCCAAGGTCATGGCGGCGATGAACCCGAAGATGTAGAGCACGCCGGCGATGAGGGTCGTGAACACATCGAACCCGCCAGCCGGCCCGTACGATTGCGGCACGAGGGCGTACAGCAACAGCCGGATGACGAGGAAGAGTGTCGGGAGCCCAATCGTCAATGCGATCAGGGCGATCATGAGTCCCCGACGCTTGCCCAGCTCCATGAGCCTGGATGCGATCATGGCGCGGTTGGGGATCCATGATCCTCGGCCTCTAGGCCCAGGATCGACCGCGGCCTGAGCCGGTGCGCTTAGATCTGGCGGGGTCTTCATGGCGAACCCCACGTCGCTTCGTGACCTTGCCGGGCGAGGACTGACCTCTGATCCGACTTGACCGTGTCCTCGGGCACGCCACCAGGCTTCCACAGCGTCCAACGCCTCTGACGGTTCCTGCCGTTCGCCACGACCGCTCGATATCGCCACCGCTTCCCAAGGTCGTGATCCAATTGCGGCCGTCCGGTGCTGCCGGACACCGGGTAGCCAATCGCCATCAAGCCCTGCCCCGTGGTGCCCGACCGGTGACCTACGTACGATCTTTCGGCATGCTGCTCGAAGAGTTCTGTTCCAATTGTCCCAACGATGGCCTCCCGCTGCCCGGTCGGTCCCGGAGCAATCGCTTCCACTGACCCGACCAGGACAGAGTGGCGCGGGTCGTGTCGCACCGGGAGAAGTCGTTCGACGGCGCGACCTGGGAGCACGACTTCGACGTCACCTATTCGCGCTCTAGGACTGGTGCACCAAGCCGCCTGTCCGTCGAAGACTGGATCACGTCACCGAGTGCGAGCAGCCTCCGCCGTCCCACTTTTCGTACACCATCAGCGACCGATCGGGCCCGCGAGAGTGCGGCACGTCATAGGCCGTCCTACGACTGCTCTGCGACCGCCTTGACCCGTTCGAGGGTGCGGAGCATGTCACGTTGATTACGGCGCTCCCGCAAGAAACCCCCGAGTGGATGCCAGACCTTTGTAAAGAGGTTGTCGCCCAGGTCGAAGGACTCCGTGACGTCGGTTCCACCGTCGTCGGTGGCGCGAAACTCGTAGCGCCAGGTGTTCACCGGCCGCTCCCGCATGATGACGGCGAACTCGAACACCTCGCCGGGCTGGCTCTCGGTGACTTTGCACGTCGTCCAGTAGAGGACGGGCCAGTTCTCATTGCGCTTTACATGGCCCCGGTACCGTGCACCGACCACCGGACCGGTGGCTCCGTCGATCCACTCGGCCTCGATGACCTCAGGGCTGTACTCGCCCATCTTTGTGATGTCGGTGACGAGGCCCCAGACTCTGTCCGGCGGGGCGTCGATGTGGAGAGTGACTTCGGCTCGCATGACAGCAGACATTACGACGCCCCTTGAGAGCTGTCCGTTCCGCAACAACCACCTGCTCGTGAACGCCGGGCCGGTGGGACCCTTCGGCAGGACCCGGGGACCTACCCTGGGCAACTCGACTACCTTGGCTCCCCCGAAATGCTGGTCCCGTGCGTGGGCGTCATTTCCATGTGTCGGGCCACCATTCGATTGGAGCCACCAGCCCTTCCCCACGCTTCATCCAAAGCTCGGTCCGGTGGACCTTGCAGGTCCAGAGAAGGCCGACGCTTCCGTCAGCGTCGATCCCCTTGGCCTCGTGGACCTGGGTCAACTGCCTCCCGCACCCCTCCTTCGTGCAGATGCTGCCGCGGTCGGTCATGCGGCTGACGATACAAAGCACGGTGCTGTGAATGCAGACACTGAGGGGATATCCTCCGCAACCAAGGTTGGAGAACTCACGGCGGCTGGCTATGGAGCGGCCCTAAGCAGATTCGGGAGGCCGCAATGGAGAACAACCACAAGATCGTTCAGATCAGTTCGCACGTTACGAGCTTGGTCGGAACGGTGGGGATCGTTGGGCTGTGCTCTTGCGGGTGGCTTGGGAGCGCGGAGGGCGACAACACGAGGATCGCAACCATTGCCCTCATTGATCTTTGGCGCGAGGACCATGGCACGGAGGGCGCCTTCGGGGCTCGTTGACTCCGTCGAGGCTTCAACTTCACCTAACTCGGGGAGGCCGCGGACAGCCCCGGCACGAGGACGCCGAGGACCGTCATTTGGCAGGGTCGGGTTCTGATTACCGGTGCTTCACCGTGAGGCTCACTGGAGGAGCCAGGTAACGAGGAGGCCTCCCCGTTTCGTCCATAGCCACCGTCAGTACTTGGTACTTGCCCGCCGGCAGTGCGGATCCGATCCCGCCGTCGCACCGAGCTGTACCTCCGATCACAGTGACTTCATTCCGTCCCGGAAGTTCGGTGCGTCAGGCCTGCCCACCGCACATCGCCCGAGATGGGGGCCGCCGCATCTGCAGGGGCCCGCGTGGGGCACAATTCGCTCCTGTGCGTCGCTTGGCTCCTTGGTTCCTGCTCTCCCTCGTCCTCATAGGAGCGGCCGCCGGCGCTGCGCTGGGCATCGCGCAAAGGTCCTCCACCACGACCCCTTCTCAGTGGGTCGCCGGCGTGCTGGCGGCGACCGAGAGCGCTGGGAGCGCGCACTTCTCTTACACCCATGTCACCTCGAGTCCCAACGCCGACCTCCGCGGCTCGCTGTCGGGCCACGGGGTGGTCGATTTCACCACCAGCGCCGTGCAGGTCACCGAGGTCGATCGCGACATCAGCTTCAGCTCGACGGGCAACCAGCCCCTGCACCCGGTTCCCTCGACGAGCACCGTGGACGCCATCGTGATCGGCGGGACCGTCTACCAGGCCAACCCGATCCCGGGGATCGCGTTCACTGACAAATACCGCGTGCTTCCGTTCCCTGCCCTGCCACGCTCGCAGCGCGGGCTCGCCCTGGCCCTGAACGCGTCGGTCGCCCTCGACACGCTGCGCGGGCCCAATGCCGTGGCGTCGGTGACCGAACTCGGACCGGCCGATGTCGACGGCGTCGATACCACTCGGTACCAGGTCGAGTACGCACCAGTGCACGTCTGTGCGCCGCACCAGTCACCGCAGATCCTGAACCAACGTCCAAGCCTGGTATGGATCGACGGCGCCGGCCGCCTCGTCCGAGTACGCAGCACGCTCTATTTCAACGACCGCTTGCCCCGCGGCGTGAAGGTCCCGCCAGAGCTCGACGGCTTTCCCCGTGGGCCCATGACCACGGTCGCCACGCTCACGTTCTCAGAATTCGGCGCGTCGGTACGCGTCACCGCACCCCCGAGTCGCACGGTCCTCCCCGAGGGGGAGACTTCCACGAGCTTCGCAGTCGCAAGAACCGACACTTGCCGCTCCTGATGGGATCCCATCATTCCACTGCGACCCCGAGATCAACGAGCTTCACGGTTTGGCCAGAACCACCCGATGATCCCTGTCTAACCGCATCAGTCGGGGGGTGAATGCCCCAGTACCGGCTCTGAGGCGTTCCCAAAGCCCTCGAGAATCCCTATGCCGACGAAAGAAATGGGTTCAGCGCCCTCAGGAACCATTCGGTGATGACCATCACAGGGGCTTGTTCGGAGTCGATTCGGTAGGTCCGGGCAAGGAGGTGGTCCCCGACCCTCATGGCTCCATCGGGTCGAGAGGCGGCGAATCCACGTGGCGCGACCAGGTTCTCCCGGGTGACAGAAATCCCCATCTCGTCGAGAATCCGACCAATCGGATCGCTACCGGATTCCAGCCGGAGAGCGAACCTCGTCGGCAGGCGACTCGTGGCAATGACGCTCTCCGCGTAGACATACGAGGTTCCGGATATGCGACCGCGGAGCGTGGCAGCCCGCTGGAGCAATGGCTCGCCTTCTGCAACTCCCAGATCGTTCGAACTCGGAGCTCCGGTTACGTGTTGATGATGAACCTGAGCATCAATGCTTTCACCGACGAGATGCTCCAAGAACTCGGTCACGGTGGTTCTTGTGCTCTCGAGAGCCGCCCGTAGTTCTGATCGGTTCGCCACGAGCACCATTGAATCTCAACTCTGCACCCACAGGACTATGTCCCTCTCTGCTCGGAATGACGTTCCCTCCCCGCGACCTGGACCCGGGTCTGCCGGATGCACTCTCCCGAGACGCCGAATGTTGCGCCTACCAACGACTTGAGTCCTGGACCGGCTGCGACAGCCCTGCCCAAAAGCGCTGGGTGGCGAGGCCGAACGATGCCGACTTCTCGATCAGTGGGGTGACCCCCGGCGCCACTGACCTCGTGTCAGACCCTGCGCGGCCGTAAGGGGGAACCTCGATTCGTCGTGGTTGGCTCGGGTCGACGCGCCCTGTCAGCATCCTCACGAGGCGGTGAACCGACAGGTACCTCGTCCGGTGACCGACCCTCAGCAGATATCGCTCGAGCCGTTGAGACGAAAGGAGCCTCTGAACTTGTGGGATCCTCACCATCCGAAGCTTTCAACGATTGGCGATGGCCGATGGATTGTCATGTGCCCCGAGTGCGAGGCATCACGCCAGCAGCTGCCGATCGGGATCCGGATGCCCTTGGAGTCCCGCCTCACCGCCGAGAGGCTGCTACAGAATCACGCGGGATCGTCAATGCTCCGCTGACGGCAGCCAGGGCCTGGCTGCAGATTGACGCATCGCCGGTGCAGGGCTGCCAAGCAGCCGATCGGGCGAACCGCGACAATGGACCGTGCTCTTGTCCGGACGGGTGAAGCGTTCGTGGGCAGTCGCAGCGGCCGTTGCCGTCACCGCAGTTGCCGCCGTGGCGACGACCGCCGGGACGTCCGGGGCCTCGAGTGGCTCGGGCCGTGAGACCAACTCGGCTGCGTCGCCTCTCTTGCGACGGATATCAGCTTCGACGCGGCCACAACGGCAGCCGACGCACCGATCCACACCCTCCACCACGGCGGCGCCGGCGACCTCCAGCCCTGTCGCGCTCGCCGGGTGCCCGGTGCCCCCTCACCCGCCACTCCCGGCCTCTCCCCCGCCGTGGCACCCAGCGGCTCTCGTCACAGCTCTTCCACCGGTGAGGGCGCCCGCGCCGTGGACCTCGCACGTCGCGGCGATCACCGGTAAGGGCATGTGGATCTGGGAATGGGACAGTACCGACGGTGGTGACGCCGGCGAGATCGTGCAGCAGGCCGTTTCGGCGGGGCTGCATCAGCTGTGGGTCCGCGTGGGTGACTCGATGAACGGCTTCTACGGCGCCGACGAGCTCGACGCGCTCGTGCCGATCGCCCACGCCCATGGCGTCGCCGTGATCGCCTGGGGCTTCCCGTACCTGTGGGACCCCGTCGGCGACGCCCAGTGGACCGCGCAGATCCTCGACTGGCGCGCTCCCGACGGCCAGCAGGTCGACGGTTACAGCGCCGACATCGAGGAGGCGACAGAGGGTGTCATGCTGAGCGCCCAGCGGGCCGCCGTGTACCTCGAGCTCGTTCGGCAGGCCGCCGGCAGCCGGCTGGTCGTGGCGACGGTCTACCCCCCGACTGAGGCCAACTGGGGCGGCGCGTACCCCTACCGGGCAATGGCACCCTATGTCGACGCCTTCGCCCCGATGGTGTACTGGGAGTGCACCGATCCGGGCTCCGACGCCGCGCTCGACGTCGCTCGCCTCTCGACACTCCGGCCCGTGCACATCATCGGACAGGCCTTCAACTTGGCCAGTGTTGGCGGCCGGACGGACTCCCCGAGCGGAGCAGAGATCTCAGAATTTCTGAACGCCGGGCAGCGAGCGGGCGCGCTCGGCGCGTCGTTTTGGGTGTGGCAGGAGGCCACGCCGGAAGAGTGGGACGCCGTGGCCGGCTTCCGCTGGGACTCGCCCGGGTCCCAGCCCCACCCACCACGGTCCACCCCAACGACATCCCGACACTGATGCCCGCGCATGGATTGCGACCGATAGTCCGGCATGCCTCGGCCAGCGACGGAACCCCATTCGAACCGAGGAGTTGCCATGCCCTTGCGTTCAACTGATTCGCTCGCTGCCGCCCTCGGGTCGCCAGAGACGCATTAACCAGAGTTGACACGCCGCGGCTCAACGATCCGGCGCCTTGTCACTCGAGGGACGTGCGAGCCCTCGTCAACCACATGGTCGGCGCCCTCGTGTCGCGGCATCGCGGGTAGGCGGCAGGGACCCTCGATGACGTGGACTTCGCCGCTGGGACTTCGTTGCCTCACACGACGAGACGCTCCTGGCGTCTCCGGCCCCAAGGGGACGACTCTTTGGACGGCGGTGTTCTCGCCCGGTATGGGACTGGAATTAGAGTGGCGTATGCCCAACCTTGACGTCGTCGCAGTGATCACCGCCAAGCCTGGATCGGAGGCGATCGTAGAAGAGGCGCTAAAGGCCCTCGTTGTCGCAAGCAGGGGTGACCACGGCTGCATCTCCTACGATCTGTTTGCCTCGGACTCGACACCTGGCACATTTGTCACCATCGAGAAGTGGCAGTCGCGGGAGGACCTCGACGCACACATGGCTTCGTCGCACATCGCCGACGTGATCGCCGCTGCAGGGGATCATTTCGATGGATTCCCCGCCATCCACACTCTCCGCACTCTGGAGTCCTAACGGAGGCGATCTGGGTTCGAGATCGCTCGCGCAGGTGTGGGCTCCATCTACTGGCCAGGCCCGATCGGCCTGCTCAGATGGCCGAGGGGAGCGGCGGATCCACCACGGGGGAGCTGACGCTCGCCTGCCAGAGTACGGAGAGCTGGATGCACGCGGTGCCGGCAGCGCTGCCGGGGCGCGTTGCGGTGCCGACGGCACGAAGGCTGGCCGTTCCGTAGCCCACCACCTCGAAGGTGGTCACCTAGGAGCCGTCGGAGGACCCGTGGCCCGACAACCTCTCGAGCACGGCGGCGGGGCT
>CAYWDQ010000074.1:0-14424 GCA_964457065.1 uncultured Acidimicrobiaceae bacterium
CTCCAGCGGGACCGGGGGCTCCAGCGGGACCGGGGGCTCCAGCGGGACCGGGGGCACCAGCGGGACCGGGGGCACCAGCGGGACTGGGAGCGGCGGGGGCTACTGGCTCGTGTCCTCGGACGGAGGGGTGTTCTCCTTCGGTGACGCCCGGTTCTTGGGCTCGGGCGGTGGGGTGCACCTCAATGCCCCGGTGGTCGCCATGGCGCCGACCCTCGACGGCAACGGTTACTGGTTGGTGGCTTCTGACGGGGGGATCTTCAACTACGGCGACGCCGGGTTCTACGGGTCAGCGGGCTCGAAGCACCTGAACAAGCCCATCGTGGGCATAGCGGCCACCCCTGACGGCAAGGGCTACTGGCTGGTGGCCTCCGACGGGGGCATCTTCAACTACGGCGACGCCGGCTTCTTCGGTTCGGCGGGATCAATCCAGCTCAACAAGCCGATCGTGGGCATGGCAGCCACCGCCGACGGCAAGGGCTACTGGCTGGGGGCTTCGGACGGGGGGCTCTTCAACTACGGCGACGCCGTCTTCTACGGCTCGATGGCAGGGTGACGCGGTGGGCACGACGCTTGGCGCGGTGACCCCCGTCGCGCCCGTTCAATTCGCGCCGTATTCTGAGGCATCTGTGAGGCACGCCCCATGGTGACGCTGGCCCCGGCCCCGGATGCTCTTTCCGACGCAGACTCGGCCGACGAGACGCCGCTCGTGCTCAAGCACGGCTTGACCGGTATGGACCGGGCGTTCCGTGCCCTCCTGGCGGCCAGCGGGGCGATCGTGCTGGTCATCTTCATCTCCATCCTCGCCTTTTTGACCTACCACAGCTCGTGGGCACTCAAGAACGCGCTCACGCTGCACTTCTTCACCGGAACGGTGTGGTCCACTCCCATCCACCCCGGAGTGCTCGGGATCCTTGTCGGCTCGGTGCTCATCGCGCTCATCGCCATCACGGTGGCCCTCCCCATCGCCTTGTCGATCGCGCTGATGATCAACGAGTACGCTCCCAACCAGCTCCGTGGATGGCTGACCGGACTGGTCGATCTTCTGGCCGTCGTGCCCAGCATCGTCTTCGGCTTCTGGGGACTCGAAGCGCTGAACACCTATGTGCACGCCCCGGTCGCTTGGATCGCCGAGCATCTCGGTTTCATCCCCATCTTCCGCACCACAGAGCCTGGGAACTACTCAGATTCCGTCTTCGTCTGCGGCCTCATCGTGGCCATCATGATCATTCCCGTCGTCGCCTCGGTCAGTCGGGAGGTCATGGCGCAAGCTCCGCGGGATGCAGTTGAAGCTAGCTTCGGGCTGGGCGGGACGCGGTGGGGGAGCATCACCGACGTCATACTGCCCTTTTCCCGCAACGGCGTCGTCGGCGGCGCGCTCCTGGGCATCAGTCGTGCGCTGGGCGAGACGATGGCGGTAGTCCTCGTCCTTTCCAGCAACAACCAGGTCACCAAGGCCATCCTGGGTCCCGGGAACGGGGACATCGCCAAGCAGATCGCCGACACGTTTCCGGTATCCGACATCCACAGCCAAAGTGAACTCACTCTCGCCGGGCTCACCCTGTTCGCCACCACGCTCGTCTTCAGCCTGGGCGGCCGACTCGTGGCCCGCCGCGCGGTAGCGCAGGCGTGATGACCAACCTCGTCGCGGATCCGGTGCCGACCTCGCCGCTCCAGGCCGATCGCCCAAATCGGAAGCGGCGCGTATCCCGTGACGGCGTGATCGACCTCATTGGCGCCACTGTCGCGGCCTTGGCCGTGGTGTGGTTGGTATTCAGCCTCACCTCCATCTCGCTTGCCTCATTCGGATCCTTCTTCTGCTGGGCCGTCGTCAGCTATGTGATCTACGGCATTCTGGTATGGCGTCGCGAGGGCGTTCTGCTGATGAAGGACCGTCTCGCTACCGTCTCCATCTGGACCGGTGCCGTCATTGCCCTGGTTGCATTGCTCGCCGTCGTCCTCTACGTGGTGGTGAAGGGTGCACCGGTGGTGTTCGCCAACTTTCCCCACTTCCTCGTCAACGACATGACGGGCGGCAAGTCGGGTGACGCCTACGGAGTGGGGGCGGCGATTGTCGGCACCTTGGAACAAGTCGCGATCGCCGCCATGATCTCCATCCCGCTCGCGTTCCTCACCGCCACCTACATGGTCGAGTCCCACAGCCTCCTCGCCCGCCTCGTCCGCAACGTCGTGGATGCCATGACCGGTACGCCGTCCATCATCGCCGGCCTCTTCATCTACATCCTCTGGGTCGTCCCCCACGGTACGAACGGGAAATCGGGATTCGTCGCTGCCGTGACCCTGTCGATCATGATGCTTCCGGTCACCTGCCGCGCCGCCCTCGAGGTGATCAGGGTCGTGCCGGGTTCACTCCGAGAAGCAGCCTTGGCCATTGGAGCGCCACAGTGGCGGGTCGCCCTCCGTGTCGTCCTGCCGACCGCGCGCGCCGGCCTGATCACGGCGGCTATCCTCGGGATTGCCCGAACCGCAGGCGAGACGGCAGAAGTGTTGTTCACGGCCGGTGGTGGACCTCACTACAACTGGAACCCATTCCACGGCAACCAGGACGACCTGCCGCTTCGGATCTATGAGCAGGTGTTCCAACCGTCAGCCAAAGCGATCTCCGTCGGTTGGGGTGCAGCCTTCGTCCTGATGGCGTTGGTGCTGACCTTGTTCACCATGGCCCGGCTGCTCGGATCGGGCCGCTCTCGTCGTCCATCGTTCTCGTTGTGGCATCGGAGCCGATCGGCGGACAGTGATGCGACACCATGACTTCCGCCATCTGCCCCATCGATTGTTTCGTGCGCGCGACCAACTCCCAAAGGAGCCAACCCCAGTGAAATCTCTGATCACGTCCATCCTCCAGAGCCGCTCCGCGCCGCGTGCGCGGCACAGCCGGTGGAGCGCTCCCGCACTGGTCGGTGTGACATCGCTGCTTGCGCTCATGGCCGTCGGGGCTCCAGCGGGCGCAGATGCGGCGTCTGGTGGCGCTTCCTCCGGCAGCGGCGGGACTTCGACGACGACGACGTCCTCGACGACCACCACCTCCACCACGTCGCCGACCACTTCCGCCACTCCACCCGCCGCGCCCGAGCGATCGTTCGTCACCGCGGTGAGCATCGCCGGGAACGGCTCGTCCTTCGCCTCCCCGGCGGTGACCAACTGGGCGGACCAAGTCGGGCAGTCGCCGTACAACATCACCGTGAGCTATACGCCGAGCTCCTCTGGCCAAGGGCGTTACGAGTTCACCAACGGAACGGTCGACTACGCGGTCAGTGACACCGGGTACGTGGATTCGAGCGTCGGCACGACACCGCCGTCGTTTCCCTTCGAGTTCATTCCGATCACTGCCGCCGGTGTGGCCTTCATGTACAACATCCCCGGTCTGACCCAGACGCTCCAGCTGACCAGCTACACCGCTTGCCTCCTCCTGACCGGACAGATCACGAACTGGGACGATCCCGCACTCAAGCAAAATGGGGCAAATGCGAACGTCACGCTGCCGAATCTGAAGGTCTTGCCCATTACCGAGAGCGATCCCGCTGGGACCAACTTCGTGCTCGAGGAGTACTGCATCGACGAGCAGCCCGCTGTCTGGGCGCAGTACGCCAAGAACATGGGGGCCCTCGGTGCGCCGCCCAGTGGTGTGCCGATCTCAGCGACAACCCCAGGTTCGAACTGGGAGGCGCCCGGGAACGGGTACGACGAGCAGTCGACATCGGCGGTGACCTCCAACGTCGTCAACAACGCCGGTGCCATCGGAGCCGTGCAGGTGAACTACGCCAACGACTCGGGGTTCACGGGTTCGGACCCCGCCCACGGCGTCGCCGCGGTGCAGAATGCGAGCGGCAAGTTCGCCTTGCCGACCCCCGTGGACGTTGCTTCCGCCCTGGCCTACGCCACGCAGCTGGCCAACGGAACGCATCAGCTCGACTTCAACGGAATGGGACCGAACGTCTACAACCCGTCGACCTACAGCTACCTGCTGACCCCGACCAAGGGATGGGCCCCTCAGAAGGGAGCGACGATGAGCCAGTTCGTCAACTACGTGCTCACCCTGGGTCAGCAGATAGCACCGAAATTCGGTTACGCGACCCTGGGCCTCTCGCTCGAGCGCTATGGCATCGACCAGGTCATCGCCAATGTCCCCGGTGCGGTGGACCCCACGGCGGCAGAGAGTCAAGCCTACGCCTGCGGCGACCTGACACCCGCTGAAGTCCAGGCCGGCCAGACGACTCCCACCTGCGGCGTCACCAATGGAGCACCACCACCCCCACCTCCCGGTGCAGCGGCCGTCGCCACCGTCAACGGCAACACGGCCGCGGGCAAGGCGACCACTGTCGGTACAACCGGTAAGACCGCCGGTGCAGCTGCGGGGGGCGGCGGATCGGCGGCGGGTGGCGAGGGTGGTGGCGTCGATCCCTCGGTCGCGCTCACCGGAACGACCTCCATGGCCTCGACCGGAAGTAACCCACTGCCGCTGGTCGTCATCGGCGTCCTTCTCCTTGCCGCCGGATGGATCGGCCGCCGCCGGCTGCAGCGACACCGTGGAACGGAGGGATCGTCGTGAATGGTTCATCATGTGGCCGGCGTTTCGTCGGGTCCCTCGGTGCGGGCCTGCTGTCACTCGCAGCGCTAGCCATCGCTCTGCCCCCGCCGGCCGGTGCCGACACGACGGACCCCACGGCGCTGGTGGGCGAAGGAGGCTCCTTCCTCACTCCGGTGACCGACGTCCTGCTCAAAGCCGATACCGGGCTTGCTCCCCTCAATCCGACGTACACTGACGCCAATCTCGACAATGCCATCGGTGACTTCGTGGGGAACGGCCCGAACAGCTTCGACGCGGACTTCGTCGTGTCTGAGCGCCCGCTGACGTCGGCGGAGACAGCCACCGCCAAGGCCAACGGTCGGACCTTCGCCTATGTGCCCTTTGCCGCCACACCGGTCGCGGTGGCGACTTTGGCCGTCTGCAACCCGGCGGGTCTCACGGGAAATTCGACCCAGGCGCTGTGCCCGGACATCCCGTTGACGGTACCCGAGGTGGCTTTGCTATTCACCTTCAACCTCACCAGCTCGGCGGTGTCCCCCAACCAGGGCCTCCCGTCCAGCCTGACCGGTTGGTCGGATCCGCGCCTGTCCTCGTCCAACGGGCAGCCGCTCCCCAACGGTGGGATCTACCAGGCATCCACCCTCGAGCCCTCGGCCGAGAACACCGCACTGATGGCGTTGCTCGACAGCAACCCGACTGCCAAGGAACTGTTCGACAATGCGTTGAACAACCCCGCGGCCGCCGCAACCTCGCAGGGTGACTCTCCCTCGGAGATATGGCCTTTCCACGGCAACCACGCGTTCGTCGGTGGCGACGCCGGTCTCGTCGGCAAAGAGTTGAACATCGATGCTGAGACGGACTCGCCGTCGGCCGCCAACTCTTGGAACTTGGGCGACGTGTTCCCCCTTTCCTCGGTGTGGACCGGCGCCCCGCAAGGTACGCCATGGAACATTCCCACCGCCACCCTCCAGAACGCAGCCGGCAAGTTCGTGGCGCCGAGCGAAGCCGCCGCTGCGGCGAGCGCGGCAGACGCCACGTTCGACCCGACCACGAACCTGGTGACGTTCAATGCGAACGCCAACGACGCTGCCGCCTACAACAACTACATGATGGTGGAGAGCTACCTGGTCGTACCCACATCGGGTATTTCGGCAGCCAAGGCTCAGAAGTTGGCCCAATACATCAGGTTCGTCGTGGGGCCGGTGGCCCAATCGGACGAGACGACCTTGGGATCGGCCCCCCCGACGCCGACCATGGTGGCGGCCGACCTCAAGGTGGCGACCGAGCTGGATGACGAGGCTGCGACGTCCGCTTCGACATCCACCACCACCGCCTCGAGCGGGGACTCGACGACACCCACCACCACCGCCGCGAGCGGGACCTCGACGACCACGACCACGGTGGCGGCGGCATCTTCGAGTGCCGCTTTGGCATCCACGGGCGGGACCGGAAACACTGGGAGTGGCACAGGGCTGGCCACCACCGGCGCGAGTGGCATTGTTCCGCTGCTCGGAGCGGGGGCTGCGTTGGTGGGGCTCGGTGCCTTCGGGAGAAGACGATTGCGGCGATTGCGGCGTCCCGAGGTCGGGCCGTGACCACCACTGAGCAACACGTTGGCGTGCCGCTCACGGCACAGCCGTTTCCGGGGCAGACCCCCGAACATGTGGCATCAAGTCTGGAGGCCACCAACGTCAGCGCCTGGTTCGGTTCCAACAAGGTGCTGGAGCGCATTTCGCTGAACATGGAACCGGGGAAGGTCACCGCGCTGATCGGCCCCTCCGGCTGTGGGAAGTCGACGTTCCTGCGCATATTGAACCGGATGCACGAGCTCGTGCCGTCGGCATCCCTTTCCGGATCGGTCACGCTGGACGGTGTGGACATCTACGGTCCAACGTTGCGGGTGACGGAGACCCGGCTGAAGATCGGGATGGTGTTCCAAAAGCCGAACCCCTTCCCTTCCATGACCATCGCGCAGAACGTACTGGCCGGTCTCAGGCTCTCGGGCACCAAGGTTGCCAACCGCGACGCCCTGGTCCAGGAATCCCTCGAGCGGTCCGGGCTGTGGCGGGAGGCCAGAAATCGCCTCAACGAGCCGGGTGCGGCTCTCTCGGGCGGCCAACAGCAGCGTCTGTGCATTGCCCGGGCTTTGGCCGTGCGGCCCAAGGTGCTGCTCATGGACGAGCCGTGTTCGGCTCTCGACCCCATCTCGACGGGTGTCATCGAGGACACGATCCGGGAGCTCTGCCACGAGCTGACCATCGTCATCGTGACCCACAACATGCAACAGGCGCAACGGGTCTCCGACAACTGTGCGCTCTTCCTGCTCGACAGCGAGGGGGCCCCGGGGCACGTCGTCGAGGCCGGTCCGACGCAGGAATTGTTCTCCGATCCTCGGGATCCGAGGACCTCGGACTACGTGCACGGACGTTTCGGATGAGCATCCCCCGAATTGCTCCCGAGGACGAGCCCAAGCCAGCGACACGAGGGTGTCCATGACCGACGCGCTGTACATCCCGCCGCCCACTCGACGCGTTGCGCTCAAGAATTGGCAAGACGCGTGGCGGCGACGCTGGACCGATGCGCCCCAGACCACTCGAACGTGGATCCAGGTCGGCGTGCTGCTCGGCGCCGTCCTGATCGCCTACAACTACTCGTTGAGCACGCTGCTGGAGACCGCCGACCAGCAGACGCCGCTTGCCTACATCGCCCTGGTGCCGGCCATCGCGCTCGCGCTCGCCGTCGTTCGTTCCCGACCCCTCAAGCCTGAGCCACCGATCTACGACCGGCAGGTGGACTACACCATCGGCATCCCGCTGATCCTCGCCGCCGTGGCCATCAACGAATTGCTGCCGTCCCGCATGTCGGCCCTCTTCTGGTACTACCGGATCGACCTCTTCTCGCTCCCCATCTTCGTGGCCGGTGCGGTCGCCATCATCTTCGGATGCCGCGTCCTGTGGCGTCAGAAGCTGGCGATCGCCTTCCTCTTCCTGGCCTGGCCCTATCCGTACGAGAAGTACCTGCTGGGAGTACTGAACGCCTTCACCAACGTCACCCTGCTCGCCATGGACAAGATCGCCGTGTGGACCCACCTCGCCACGCCCCTCGTGTCGTCGGACAACGACCTGTTCACCGTCAGCCACCACGGCGCGACTTTTTCCCTCAGCATCGTGTCTGCATGCTCCGGGGTCAACAGCGTGGTCGGCTTCCTCCTCGTCGGTTCGGCCTTCGCCGCAATCGTCCGCGGTCCCATCGTACGCAAGGTGCTGTGGCTCACCGGCGGCATCGTTCTGCTCTGGCTCCTCAACCTCGGTCGCATCACGTTCATCTTCTTCGCCGGGAAGGAATGGGGAGAGTCCATCGCCATCAACGTCTTCCATCCGTTCGTCGGCCTCGTCTTGTTCTGCGGGGGTGTGATCGTCATGCTTCTGTTGATCCGCCCCTTGGGGATGGAGATCCCCATCGGCGCGCCAAGCCCCCCGGTGTCGGCCGACGTCACGGCCCCGGCATCCTCCCCTGGCTCCCCCGTCGAGACGAAGAAGCACAAGGTGACCCTCGCCGTGCCGAAGGTGTACCTGGCCATTGCCGCCGTCGTGGTATCCGCCCTCGTCGTCGGCGTCAGCAACGTCGGACTCACCACCTACAACCTCGTGGCGGGAGTCGCCGGCCAGGCGAAGCTGTCGGCCTACGTCCAGGGGCCGGTGGCGCCGCAGGGTTGGTCGGCCCAGTACGAGACCACCTTCGGGTGGGCGAAACCGCTGTTCGGTGACACCTCGATCTGGAACCGGTACATCATGCGGCCCGAGGGAGGCGGCAGTCTCCAGACCCACACCCCTGTGGTTGCCGATGTCATCAACACCCCCGATCTGTCCAGCTTCTCGGCGTTTGGCATCGAGGACTGCTACACGTTCCACGGGTACGCGCTGGCGGACATCACCCAGGTGTCGCTCGCCGGAGGCGTCACCGGACAGGCGATGTCCTACACGTCGCAGCAATACGGCAGCTGGTCGATCGTCTACTGGATCGTGCCGGTGAAGATGGACACCGGAGGCACCAGCTTCGAGCGCGTCGTGCTCTACGTCCAGAATTCGGGTCAGGGCGTCCTGGTGAAGGGACTCACGACGGCGGCCTCCCTGCACAACATAGGAGGCTCGTTGAACTCCTCGAACGAAGCGGACCGCGCGCTGATCAACAATCGGACCTTCCTGGTTGCCTTTGCCGATCAGCTCATCTACACCCAGTCGTCCCGCTCGGCGAGCCTCGATGCCGGCAACGGGATCACGACCTGACTGATCGGCGTGTGTGTCCCGTGATGTGCCCAACGGTTGTTGGCGCGGCCGGTCTGGCCCCATCGCCGAGGCTGGGTCGATGACGTCGCCCTCCGACGGCGCGGGCGCGCTGGCGGCGCCCCACGACCCTCCGGAACCCGGCGAGCTCAAGATCAAAGAGAAACGAACCTGGAGGACCTGGCAGCTACTGACCGCCGCTCTGGTCGCGGCGATCTTCGGTATGTGGCTCAACGGGGACACTGGCGGCGGAGCCTCAAACAACACAGGGAGCCCTGATAACGGCAAGTTGCCTCCTGCGAGCTCCGGTGCCTCCGGCCCGTCCGCCGGCAGCACGACCACGACAGCCGCCGGCGGGTCCACGACCACGACCGCTGCCGCCGGCGGGTCCACCACCACGACCGCAGCGGGCGGGGCCACCACGACCACGGCCGCCGGCGGGGCGACGACGACCACCGCCGCCGGATCGACCTCGTCGACGGTAGCCGCGGGGCCCGCACGCGTCCTCCTGGAGTCACCGCAGCTCAAGGGCAATTGGACCAGTACGTCGTTCACGACGACGGCCGCCCCGTGGAACGTCGGCTGGGCCTTCCAGTGCGCCCCCGCCCCAGCTGCCGGTCCGTCGTTCCAGGTGTTCGTCACTCCGGCCGGGTCTGCTGCCACCGGAACGCCGACGATCAGCGAGACCGGAGCGTCGGGACAGTCGGTCACGGCGGCGTCCAGCCTCGGGGCGCAGACGCTCGTGGTGCAAGCCCCGGCCTCCTGCACCTGGATCGTCAAGGTCACCGGCTCCTAGCCTTCTTGGCCAGCCAGGGTTCATCGGCCACGCAGTAGATTGACTCTGTGCGCCTCGCGGTCCTTGTCTCGGGTTCCGGGACGATCCTGCGTGCCATGTTCGGGGCGGGCCTCCCGGTCTGCGTCGTCCTCTCGGACCGGCCCTGCGCCGCCCTGGCCCTGGCCGAGCAGCAGGGAGTCGCCGCCGAACTGGTCGACCGGTCCGGTTTCGGTGGCTTCGGCCCTCAGTTCGATCGGGACGGCTTCACGGCGACCGTGGCGGCCACGCTGGTGGCGCACCAGGTCGACCTGGTGGCCATGGCCGGCTTCGGGACCGTCATGACCAGGGCCGTCCACCGCGCCTTCCCTGACCGGATCTTGAACACCCACCCGGCCCTTCTCCCCTCGTTCCCGGGTTGGCACGCCGTGCGCGACGCCCTGGCCGCCGGTGTGTCCCAGACGGGTTGCACGGTGCACCTGGCCACCCTCGAGATGGACGCCGGCCCGATCCTGGCCCAGGAGGTGGTCCCGGTGCTCCCCGGCGACACCGAGGAGTCCCTGCACGAGCGGATCAAGGTCGCCGAGCGCACCTTGTACCCGGCCACCGTCGCCTGGGCGCTGGCCGAGCTGGAAGCAGGACACGAGATCCAGCCGAACCGTGACATCAGAGGCCGTGACAACGCGGAAGGAGCAGTGGAGGAGATGACGTCGTGAGGGCTCTGCTGTCCGTGTACGACAAGGAGGGCCTGGTCGAGCTGGCCCAGGGCCTCTCGGACCTGGGGTGGGAGCTGGTGGCCAGCGGCAACACCGCCGCCAGGCTGAGCGAGGCCGGCATCGCCCACCTCGAGGTGGCCGAGGTGACCGGATCGCCCGAGATGCTGGGCGGGCGGGTCAAGACCCTCCACCCCAAGGTCCACGGCGGGATCCTCGCCGACCGGGCCAAGCCCGAGCACCTGGCCGACCTGGAGGCCAACGGCATCGACGCCATCGACCTGGTGGTGTCGAACCTCTACCCGTTCTCGTCGGACCCCTCCGTCGAGCTGATCGACATCGGGGGCCCGACCATGGTGCGGGCCGCCGCCAAGAACCACGAGCACGTCGGCATCGTCACCTCGCCGGCCGACTACCCCGTGGTCCTCGCCGAGCTCCGCGCCTCGGGCTCTCTGTCGGCCGCCACCCGCCGCCGCCTGGCCCGGGCCGCCTTCGCCCACACGGCGGCCTACGACGCGGCCATCGTCGCGTGGTTCGACGCCGGTGGCCCCACCCCCGCCACCGGGCTCGAGGGCGCCACCGAGGCCGACGCCGAGGAGGCCGCGCTGGCGGCCGTCCTGCCGCCGACGCTGCACTTGACGCTCGAGCGCACCGAGGTGCTGCGCTACGGCGAGAACCCGCACCAGCGCGGGTCGCGCTACCGCATCGCGGGGAATCCCAGCTGGTGGGACGAGATGATCCAGCACGGCGGCAACCCGCTCTCGTACCTCAACCTCTTCGACGGTGACGCCGCCTGGCGGCTGGTGCACGAGCTCGCCTCCGACGCCGGTGCGGGGCAGGCGGCCGTGGCGATCATCAAGCACGCCAACCCGTGCGGGGCCGCCGTGGCACCCAACCTGGTCACCGCCTACGAGCGCGCCCTCGAGTGCGACGTGCAGAGCGCCTTCGGCGGAGTGGTCGCCATCGGCGGCGGCGTCGACGAGACGGTGGCCGCCGCCATCGCCGCCGGCCCGCAGGCTGACGTCATCATCGCCGCGTCCTACACGCCCGGGGCGCTCGAGGCGCTCAAGGGCCGGCGCAAGGCCACCCGGATCCTGTCCGGGCCCGCGCCCGAGCAGCCGGTCCGCCAGCTGCGCAGCCTCGGGGCCAGCGTGCTGGTGCAGGACGTGGACGCCTTCGTCTCGCCCCGCGCCGAGTGGCGCCCCGTCACTCGGCGCCAGCCCACCGACGACGAGTGGCGCGACCTCGTGCTGGCGTGGCGGGTCTGCGGCCGCACGACCTCCAACGCCATCGCTGTGGTCACCAACGGGCAGGCCGTCGGCGTCGGGGCCGGGCAGCAGTCCCGGGTCGTGGCCGCCGAGATCGCAGTGCAGAAGGCGGGCGAGCGGGCCAAGGGCGGGGCCGGCGCCAGCGACGCGTTCTTCCCCTTCCCCGACGGGCTGCTGGTGCTGGCCGACGCCGGCGTGACCGCGGTGGTCCAGCCCGGCGGGTCGGTCAAGGACGCCGAGGTCGTCGCCGCGGCAGACGAGGCGGGCCTGGCCATGGTCATGACCGGCGAGCGCCACTTCCGGCACTGATGGGCGCGATCATCCTCGACGGCGAGACGGTCGCCGCCCGGATCCGTGCCGAGGTGGCCGACCGCGTCGAGCGACTGCGCGCCGAGGGATTCACGGTCGGCCTCGGCACCGTGCTCGTCGGCGACGACGTCCCGAGCGAGCGCTACGTCTCGCTGAAGCACGAGGACTGCGCGACCATCGGCATGTACTCGGTGGGCGAGCACCTGCCCGCCACCGCGACACAGCAGGAGGTGATGGAGGTCATCGCCCGCTTCAACACCGATCCGAAGGTGAGCGCGTTCCTGGTGCAGCTGCCGCTTCCGGCTGGGCTCGACGAGGAGGCGGCCCTGCTGGCCGTCGACCCGGCCAAGGACGTCGACGGGCTCCACCCGGTGAACCTCGGCCGCCTCGTCCTGGGCACGCCGGGCCCGCTGCCGTGCACGCCGTCGGGGATCGTCGAGCTCCTCCACGCCTACGACGTCCCCGTCGAGGGCCGCCACGCGGTCATCATCGGCCGCGGTGTGACCATCGGTCGGCCGCTGGCCAATCTGCTCACCTTGAAGCGCCCCGGCTGCAACGCGGCGGTGACCGTCCTGCACACAGGCGTGGACGAGCGCGACATGGCGGAAATCGTGCGCACGGCGGACATCATCGTGGCCGCCGCCGGACGCCCCGCCCTGGTCACGCCGGACATGGTCAAGCCCGGGGCGGCGGTGGTGTCGGCGGGCACGAGCTGGGAGGGCCGGAAGCTGATCCCCGACGTGCGCGAGGACGTGGCCGAGGTGGCCGGGTGGATCACCCCCCGCCTCGGTGGGGTGGGCCCCATGACCCGTGCCATGCTGTTGCGCAACGCGCTGCGGGCGGCGGAGCTCGCGGCCCGCTGATGGAGGAGATGCGCAGGTGACCGAGCGGGAATACTCCGAGCGCCCGTGGGGCAGTTACACGGTGTTAGATGACGACGCGACCGATCACAAGGTCAAGCGGCTTGTCGTGCACCCCGGCAAGCGGCTCAGCTACCAGCGCCACTCCAAGCGGGCGGAGCACTGGTTCATCGTTTCGGGCACGGCCATGGTGACCCTCGACGGCACGGTGACCGAGGTGCACGCCGGGGAGTCGATCGACATCCCGATGGGGGGCGCGCACCGCGTTGCCAACGAGGGCGACACCGACGTCGTCCTCATCGAGGTGCAGCACGGAACCTACTTCGGCGAGGACGACATCGTGCGGCTGGAGGACGACTACGGGCGGGTGGCGACGTGACCCGGATCGCGGAGCTGCTGGCGGCGGGGCCGACCTACTCGTTCGAGTTCTTCCCGCCCAAGAACGACAAGGAGCTGGCGACCCTCGCCCGCACCATCGGCGAGCTCCAGCCGCTCGAGCCGTCGTTCGTCTCGGTGACCTACCGCGGCGGCGCCGAGTCGCGCCAGCGCACGTTCGACCTCGTCTCGGGCATGCTGCACACGACCAAGCTCAACCCGATGGCCCACCTCATCTGCGTGGCCCACACCCGCTTGGAGCTGGCCGACATCCTCGTCTCACTGCGCAAGGCCGGCGTGGAGAACCTGATGGCGCTCGGCGGTGACCCGCCGGAGGACCCCGGCGCCGGACCCGGTGAGCTCGCCTTCGCGGCGGAGCTGGTGGAGCTGGCGCGCGCCGTCGGCGGCTTCTCCGTTGGCGTGGCGGCCCACCCGGCCGGCCACCCCCGCTCGACGGACCTGCCGAGCGACCGTGACTTCCTGGCGGCCAAGCTCGAGCTAGCCGACTTCGGGGTCACGCAGTTCTTCTTCGAGGCCTCCGAGTACGAGGGGTTGATGGCCGACCTGGCCGAGCGCGGTGTCGACACGCCCGTCCTTCCCGGCATCCTGCCCGTCACGTCGCTGTCCACGATGGGTCGTCTGGGCGCCATGGGCGCGGCGGCACCGGCGTGGATGCAGGAGCGGCTGCGCGCCGCCGCTGAGCGCGGCGGGGCCGACGCCGTGCGCAAGGAGGGTGTGGAGCTGGCCACCGAGCTCTGCTCCCGCCTGCTCGAGTCGGGCGTGCCGGGACTGCACTTCTACACCTTCAACACCTCGAGCGCGACACGCGAGATCTACGCCGCCCTGGGACTGGGGTCGAGCACGGCCCCGTAGCGCCGTCAGTCGAGCGGCCGCAAGAGGTCGCCCGGTCTCGATCGTGCCGCCACATAGGCCGGCACGATGGCGATGACGTTGGCGCCCACGAGCACGCCCGCCGTGATGGCTGCGGTCAGCAGGATCGGCACGACGGCGACGGGGACCGTCCCCAGGTTGTTGGCGAAGGCGTTCCACACCCCCCGGCCGACGACCAGCCCCAGCGGGACACCGACGACGACGCCCACGAGGGCCAACGTCGTGGCCTGCCAGGAGACCGTCGAGACGACCTGGCGGTTGACGAAGCCGAGCACTTTCAGCAGCCCGACCTCCCGGCGGCGCCGCGACACGCTGACGAGCAGCAGGTGCGCCAGCGTCGCCGCGCCGAACACGGCCAGCATCACCCCGAAGATGAGCGGGAAGTCGACCGCCTCGCCGAAGTTGAC
>CAYWDQ010000075.1:0-14312 GCA_964457065.1 uncultured Acidimicrobiaceae bacterium
CCGACCAGACGACGGGCGCACCATGATCTCCCGGCGGATTCTCGTCATCAGCCGCTCGCCCGCACTGAGCCGGGCCATCCAGGCGTCGCTCGGCCCGG
This sequence comes from uncultured Acidimicrobiaceae bacterium, assembly GCA_964457065.1. Taxonomy (GTDB): domain Bacteria; phylum Actinomycetota; class Acidimicrobiia; order Acidimicrobiales; family RAAP-2; genus Bog-473. Next base: position 99 of record CAYWDQ010000075.1, read on the forward strand.
GGTACCAGGTCGTCACGAGTACCAACGTCATCGACGTCGCCGACGAGGTCCACGAGCAGGGCCCCTTCGACGTGCTGGTGGCGGGGCCCGTGTTCGACAGCCATGCGGGGATGACCCGGCTGGCCAACCTGCGGGCCGCCGCCGCCGTCCCGGCGGTCGTGTTGGCCCTCGGCCCGAAGCCAAAGGCCAGCTTGAGCGACATCGTGCGGACGGGGTCCGTCGAGTTGGTCGAGTACCCGACTAGCAAGCGCCAGCTCTCCAACGCGCTGAAGCGAGCCTTCGACATCGCCGACATCTCCCAGTCGGACTCGGCCCCCACACTGCCGGTCGTGGCCCAGGGGGTCGTGGTCGATCGACCCCAGTTCGCCGAGGTGTTCACCGTGGCCTCGTCCAGCGGTGGCTGCGGCAAGACGTTCTACGCCACCAACCTGGCGTGCTACCTGGCGGCCCAGACCGGCCAGCGCGTCTGCCTGGTCGACCTGGACCTGCAGTTCGGCGAGGTCTCCACCGCGCTGCACCTGCGCCCCCGGTTCACCATCTCTGACCTCCTGTCCCGAGAGCCGGTCGACGACGACGACCTCGACGAGCATGTCGAGGAGTATCTCGAGGACCACGAGCTCGGCTTCTCCGTGCTCGCCGCCCCGTTCAGCCCGGCTGACGCGGACATGATCGCGCCCAAGGACGTCTACAAGGTGATGGGATCGCTGCGCCGGCACTTCGACTACATCGTGGTGGACACCCCGGCCCAGCTCTCCGAGATCGTCCTGGCGGCGTTCGACCACTCGACCCGGGTGCTGTGCATGGTCACGCTGGATCTGCCGAGCATCCGGAACATGCGCGTGTTCCTCACCACGCTCGAGAAGCTACGCATCAACAGCGACAGCATCGGCGTCGTGCTCAACAAGGTGGAGGACGACGTCGGCATCGACATCAACGATGTCCAGGAGGTGCTGGACAACAAGATCGTCTCGGTCCTGCCGTACTCGAGAGAGGTCATGAAGTCGATCAACAAAGGGAAGCCCGCCCTCGTCTCGGCGGCAAGCTCCGACATCGGAAAGAAGCTGGCGGGCGGCATGCAGCAGTTCCTGTCGGGTGACGTCACTCCCGTCCTCGCAACGGGCACGAACACCGCAGAAATCGGCGAGTCGCGCGGTTTCTTCCGGCTGAGGAGGAAGGGTCGCACCAACAAGGTGCCTGAGCTCGAGAGGGCCTGATCACCATGAACCTGTCCGAGAAACTCGCCGCCGCCGACGGGGCCGCTACGGCGCCACCACCGGAGGACTCGTCACGGAGCCAACGGCCCTCCGAGGCCGACACATCGGGAGAGGCAGGCGAGAGGCGCGGCCCACCGGGGGGAGTGGAGCGGCGGGGAACCGGGGTGAGCCCCGGACCTGGGAAGCACCCGTTGCGGCGCTCCTCGGACCGCGCCGCCCTCGACGAGTCCTGGAAGCAGTCCAAGGCGAAGGTCCAGGCCAAGGTGCTGGCGGAGATCGCGCCGACCTCGGCCAACCTGTCCCCCGACGAGCTGCGCGAGAAGGTGCGCTCCAGCGTGAACGAGATCCTCGACCGCGAGGACATCGGGATCTCCATCTCCCCGATCGAACGCCAGCGCTTCGTGGAGGAGATGCTCGAGGACTCCCTCGGCTACGGCCCACTCGAGGCGCTGCTCTCCGACAACAGCATCACCGAGATCATGTGCAACGCCTACGACGAGGTCTGGATCGAGCGCAAGGGCCGGATCGAGCGCAGCGAGATCGTGTTCAACACGCCGAACCAGTACCGGCGCATCATCGACCGGATGGTGCACGGGGTGGGCCGGCGGGTCGACGAGTCCTCGCCCATGGTGGACGCCCGCCTAGCCGACGGCTCCCGGATCAACGCCATCGTGCCTCCGCTGGCGCTGCGAGGCCCGGTGCTCACCGTCAGGAAGTTCCCCGAGCGCGCCTTCATGATGCAGGACCTCATCAACATGGGGTCGCTCAGCATCGACTCGGCCGTCTTCCTCGAGGCCCTGGTGCGGGGCAAGATCAGCATGGTGGTCGTCGGAGGGACGGGTACCGGCAAGACCACCATGCTGAACGTCCTGTCCAATTTCATCCCCGACGGCGAGCGCCTGATCACCATTGAGGAATCGGCCGAGCTCCAGATTCAGGGGGCTCACGTCGTCACGCTCGAGACGCGTCCCGCCAACGCGGAGGGGACAGGCGAGGTCCGGATCCGTGACCTCGTGCGCAACTCGCTGCGTATGCGGCCGGACCGCATCATCGTCGGTGAGTGCCGCGGCTCCGAGACCCTCGACATGCTCCAGGCCATGAACACCGGTCACGCCGGATCGATGACCACTGTCCACGCCAACACTCCGCGCGAGCTGCTCGGCCGCCTGGAGACCATGGTCATGATGGGAGGGGTCGAGCTGCCGCAGCGCGCCATCCGGGAGCAGATCGTCATGGCGGTCGGCGTCCTAGTCCAGCTCCAGCGGACCGCCGAGGGCCCCCGCGTCGTGCACTCCATCACCGAGATCCAGGGCATGGAGGGCGAGACCGTCTTGCTCCAGGACATCTTCCACCGGGTCGACACGGCACAGGGCATGGGGCGTCTGGTCCCGACCGGCCTGCGGCCCAAGGTCCTCGACGAGCTGTCGCTCGCCGGGGTGGAGGTGCCGCCGCACATCTTCCGGGCCGACGCCGAGGGGCTCCTCGGCGCGGGGCGCCGGGACGGCGGGGGCGGGCGCCACCACCGGCCGGCCCGGCCCGGCCGTGTCGTGGAACCGCCCTCGGACGAGCTGTACGAGATCCTGGCGCGCCGTCGCGAGGCGGGGAAGTGAGCGGGACCATGATCGGGGCGACACAGCTGGGTACGCAGGCCGGGGCGTTCGTTGCCGCGGTCCTCATCGGCGGTGGCATCGCCCTGGCCGTCGTGGCAGCCATCATGCGGGTGCGCACCAAGCAGCGCACCCTGGCCCAGATCCTCGACGACACCATGGGCACGGCTCCGGTCCCGGTCGAAGTGGTGAGCGAGTCACCGGAGCACGGCGAGCTCTCGGCCGTCACGGTCCGCATCGCCGGCATCTTCGGGCGCATGGACACGAGCGGAGCGCTCGAGCGGCGCCTGGAGCGGGCGGCCATTCCGCTGCGGTCGGGTGAGTACATCGTCATCACCGCAGCCATCGCGTTCATGCTGGCGGTCGCGGTCGGGGTCGTCATGGGCTCGCCCATCGGTTCGTTCGTCGCCATCGCACTGGTGGCCGGGATCGCCTGGTACCTGCCGTCGCGCCGCGCCGCCAAGCGGATCAAGCAGATGCAGGAGCAACTCCCCGACGCGCTCGCACTCATGGCGGCCTCGGTCGAGGGGGGGCAGACCTTCCAGCGCTCAATCGACATGTACCGGCGTGATGCCCGGCCGCCCCTGTCGGACGAGCTCGACCGGGTGATGGCCGAGGTGGCCGTCGGTTCCGACCTGGTCGTGGCCCTCGAGAACATGGCCGAGCGCTCCGGGGTCGAGGACCTCAAGTGGGCCGTCGAGGCCGTGCGGATCCAGCAGTCCACCGGCGGGCGCCTGGCGCCCATTCTGCACACGCTGGCCGACTTCATGCGCACCCGCCAGGAGGTCCGGCGCGAGGTCCAGACGCTCTCCGCCGAGGGGCGGATGTCGGGCTACGTGCTCTTCGCCATCCCCATCTTCCTCGTCGTCGCGCTCGAGATGAAGGACCCCGGCTACCTGCAGCCCATGCTGCACGGCGCCGGCCTCATCGTCCTGATCGGGACGGCGGGGCTGATGGGCGTTGGGTTCCTGATCGTGCGAAAAATGGTCAACATCAAGGTCTGAGGCCGAGGGGGTCACATGAACGCGACATACTTCGTCCCACTGGTGGGTATCACACTGATGGCCGTCGGCCTGATCGGTGTCGGCGCTGCGGCCTGGCGTTCGCACAAGACGCAGAACCGGCTCGATTTCATCCGCTCACTCGGCTCGGAGGCCGAGGTGTACGCCGTCGCCGGACCCCCCGTCTTGGAGCGGGTGCAGACGCCGCTCGTCCAGCGCATGTTCGGCCCCATGAGGAACGGACTGCGGCACAACCTGTCACGCCTGTACCCGTCGAGCGACATCGACCGCGTGCACGCGGACCTTCTCAAGGCCGGCCTCACCGGGTCGGTGCGTGCCGAAGAGTTCGTGGCGGCACAGGTGGGCGCGGTCATGCTCGGCATCGGCGCCGGCCTCGTCGCGCTGGTCAGCGGTGTCGTCAGCGTGAAGACGGGCCTGGCGATGACGTTCATCCTGCCCATGCTCGGCGGCCTGGCGCCCAGCTGGTGGCTGCGCCACCGCATCAAGGCCCGGCGGGAGCGGGTGACCAACGACCTCCCGGACCTGCTGGACCTGATGACCATCTCGGTGGCCGCAGGCCTCGGCCTCGAGCAGGCCATGCAGGTCTCCTGCGCGCGGTTCGAGTCGCCTGTCTGCCACGAGCTGCGCCTCACCCTGCGGGAGATGGAGCTCGGCCTGTCGCGGCACGACGCGCTCGAGAACATGAAGCTTCGCACCGACATCGACGACCTCGTCACCTTCTCGGTCGTGCTCTCACAGGCCGACGCACTGGGCCTGCCGATCGGAAGGGTTCTGCAGGCGCAGGCCGACGAGATGCGTGACAAGCGGCGTCAGCGGGCCCGGGAGAAGGCGGCCAAGGTGCCGATCAAGATCCTCTTCCCTCTGGCCTTCTGCTTCCTCCCGGCGATTCTCATCGTCGTCCTGGGCCCGATCGTGGGACCCATCAAGCACGCCTTCCACGGCGCCTGAGCACCGCCGGCGGGCGACGCCGGCTCCACCGGGACGGGTATCAAACCGGCACCGCCGGCGGGCGTGGAAATTGCCGCCACCGCACCCGGGCTGCAATCTGGCCGCCACTGCCGTTTGACACTCGAAGCGTACAATGACCTGGGTATTCCCGCCGCCCGCGGTGGGAACGGGAGCCGAACCGGACCTCCATCCGGTTGCGGAATGAGGGGGTGGAATGTCGGACACAGCTTCGGCGATCCTGTGGCCGGGCGCGCCCGCGCCGGCCGTTGAGGTCGACAGCAGGTCGGAATGGACGTTCTACACGCAGGTGTCGGTGTCGGGGCCGTCGGTCAGCACGACGGTGCACCGTAGCGGGAGCCTGCGCGGGGCCCGGGCGTCACTGACGCGGGACCCTGAGCTCGACATCGCGCCCGACGACTACCGGGACCCCGACGTCTCGGCACGTCGCGACGACGACCGGCAGTGGGGCCCGTGGTCGCTGACCCAGCGGGAACTCGAGGTGCTGCAGCTCCTTGCAGAGGGTTCCACCAACGGCGAGATCTCACAACGGCTCTACATCAGCCCCAAGACCACCAAGAACCACTTGGCTGCCATCTTCCAGAAGCTCGATGTGACGAACCGCACCCACGCGCTCGTGCGTGCCGTCGTCATGGGTCTCGTCACCATCGAATAGACGCGCGACACGGCGCGCCTGCGTGCATGGCAATTGGTCCATAAAGCCTATGGAGACCAGCAATGCCATACCGGACAATGTCGGTGGGAACTCCAAATGGGTTCGAGCAAACGTTCGGGACCATTGGGGCGAGAGAGGGGAATGAGAGAATGACTGAGCTGTTTTTGAACGCGTTCTTCGCGGTGCGTGGCTTTCACACCAGCCTGCTCGAGCGTGCAAGGACCGAGCGTGGCGCCTCCATGGTGGAGTACGCACTGCTCGTCGGCCTGATCGCCGTCGTTGCCGTCGTTGCGGTGGCAGCGCTCGGAGGAGGCATCAAGGGTCTGTTCAACAGCGCCAACAGCTGCGTGGGTGGCCTGAACAGCACGACCTGCTAGCCGGGGCGGCTGTTGCCGCAACGAGCTACGCAATGCTTCCCTAAGGGAATATTCCCCCTTCCCCAATGGGATGACGGTTGGGCTGGGTCGGCTTCGGCCGATCCAGCCCGCTGTCGTTTGGGGGACGTTTCCGGGAAGCGCGGCACGGACATCGGCACCAGGCGCTGGTCGGCCCGGCATCCATTAGGTCAAAAAGACCTATGGATTGCAGCCACCGAACGCCCGATGCTTAACGAGGGCAAGTCTTCAGAGGGGGACTCGCACGGGGCAAGAGGGGAGCATCATGTTGGGATTGTTCATGAACGCATTCGTCGCAGTGAGGACGGCACATGGGACGCTGTTCGAGCGGGCCCGTACCGAGCGCGGCGCGTCCATGGTGGAGTACGCACTGCTCGTCGGCCTGATCGCCGTCGTCGCGGTGGTGGCGGTCGCTGCGCTGGGCGGAGGTATCTCCGGCCTGTTCAGCAGCGCCAACTCCTGCGTGGGCGGCCTGAACAGCGGGACCTGCTGAACCGCGCGGCGGGTCCACCGCCGTCGGACGACACAGGCTGCCTCGAAAGGGCGGTCAGAACGCAACGGCGAGGGCTGGGTCGATCCGATCCAGCCCTCCGTCGCGCCCGGCCACCGACCGTCCCACCAGCGGTTCTATGGGGGAGGGCGCCCGGCTGCCTTCGGTCTCGACCACGTCGGGCTGGGCCAGGCTGTGAGGCCCGGGGGCCGGAGCGATTTCATCGTCGGTTCACATAACCGATACGGCGGCGAAATAGGGTCCGGGGAGACTGAAACCGCACGGGGAGCGCCGCGCCCGAAAGGTTCCCGGCTCGGCCCGTGCGAGACGCACCTTGTCCACGGAGAAGAAGGGGAACACAGGAGAATTCATGAGCTACCAGGCCGAGTACATCTGGATCGACGGGACGGAGCCCACCCCGCTGCTCCGCAGCAAGACCAGGATCGTCGCGGGCGGCAAGGAGCCCGGGATCTGGGGCTTCGACGGTTCGAGCACGAACCAGGCCGAGGGCAGCGACTCGGACTGCGTGTTGCAGCCCGTCTACACGTGCCCGGATCCCCTGCGGGCCGAGGGCGACAAGCTGGTGATGTGCGAGGTGCTCCATCCCGACATGACGCCGCACAGCACGAACACCCGGCGGAAGTCGGCCGAGCTGGCGGAGAAGTACGCCGACCAGGAGCCGTGGTTCGGGATCGAGCAGGAGTACACCTTCTTCCAGTACGGCCGGCCTCTCGGTTGGCCCGAGGCGGGGTTCCCTGCCCCCCAGGGTCCGTACTACTGCGGGGTCGGGGGCGACAAGATGCCCGGCCGCGAGATCGTGGAGCGTCACACGGCGGCCTGCCTGAAGGCCGGCATCGCCATCGAGGGCACCAACGCCGAGGTGATGATGGGGCAGTGGGAGTTCCAGATCGGCGTCCTCCCGCCGCCGCTGATCGGTGACCAGCTGTGGGTCGCCCGATGGCTGCTCTTCCGCATCGCCGAGGACTTCGACGTCTTCGCCACGCTCGAGCCCAAGCCGGTGCTCGGGGACTGGAACGGTGCCGGGGCGCACACGAACTTCTCGACCAAGGCCATGCGCGAGGACGGCGGCTGGGATGCGATCATCGCCGGCTGCGAGGCGCTCGGGAAGCGCGTCGACGAGCACGTCGCCAACTATGGCATCGGCATCGAGAGCCGGCTGACCGGAGCGCACGAGACGGCGCACTTCACGCAGTTCAGCTACGGCACCTCCGACCGCGGGGCATCCATCCGCATCCCATGGGCCGTGGCGAAGAACAAGAAGGGGTGGCTCGAGGATCGCCGCCCCAACGCCAACATGGATCCTTACGTGGTGAGCGGCCTGATGGTCGAGACCGTGTGCGGAGCCGCAGCCGGCGACTGAGGCACGCCTGATCGGGAATGCCGCCGGCCCCGGGTCGCACCACCCGGGGCCGGCGGCGTTTTTCTTGCCGGGAGGGCGCAGCCGCCTCAGGCCGGCGGGACAGGCTGGTTGCTGGGGGTCCGGGCGGCCATGGCGCGCTCGCCCGGACGGGCCAGAGGCCCGAACTCGAGCGCGGCGGTGTCGCCCTCGATGAAGCGGCTGGCGTCAATCATCTCCGGACTTCACGGGATTGTGGAAGTGGTCGCAGCGAACAATTCATGAAGGGGGTTGGAAGGTTTTCGTCAACAAAGTTGTGATTTCCTTCGACGAACGTTGGGAGACGAGCGCCTCAACGGCAGTCGCGGCGCTGACGCACCCGGGGTTCGGCTGACCCGGTCCGCCCGCTCGGGCTCTCGGTGGCACCGGTCGGGGCGGGTGCGCATTCCGCAAGGTCGTGGGGTCAGGTCCGGCTCCTCGAGGTGCAGTCCGAGAACCAGGCTGCCGTGGTCCGGCTCGTGGCCGATCTCCAGCAACTGGGCGGCGTCTGGAAGATCTCCGACGTCACGGGCACCGCCTCGGGCTCGGCAGGCTCGAGCGTCCCGGGGCAGTAGCGCGGCGGGGGGCCTAGCATGGCCCCGGGCTGCGTGCGGGTCTGTGGTTGAAAGTCGAGGCCAGTCGCAGGCGAAACGACCCACGTAAGGCGACTTGTGGTCGCTGAGCATGGTGCGGCTTAGAGGTAAGCCCTGCCCGCTGCGTCCCCGACTGTCGGGGGCGGGCGGAGACGAGGCGATGCGCGCCACCATGGTGCCGTTGGGTACGGCGGCGACGCCGTGCCGCCGGTGCCGGCGCGTCACCCTCGCGGCAGGCGAGTGTGGGGTCAAAGACCAGGTCAGCCGCACGCAGCCCGATGACCCACCCGGGCGCGCCTGTCGGCTCATCCCGCCTGCGGACCAGTAGGATCGGGCCTCCATGAGCGTGTTCACGAAGGTCTTGCGCGCCGGCGAGGGCAAGAAGGTCAGGCGGCTGGCCGAGCTGGTGCCCCTGATCGGCGCCCTCGAGCCCGAGATGCAGGGCCTGGGCGACGACGCGCTCGCCCACAAGACGGTGGAGTTCAAGGAGCGGCTCGACAACGGCGAGTCCCTCGACGACCTGCTGGTCGAGGCGTACGCGGTGGTGCGCGAGGCGGCCTGGCGCACGCTCGGCCAGCGCCACTTCGACGTCCAGCTCATGGGCGGCATGGCGCTGCACTTCGGCTGGATCGCCGAGATGAAGACCGGTGAGGGCAAGACGCTCGTCTCCACGCTCCCGGCCTACCTCAACGCCCTCGACGGGGGGGGCGTGCACATGGTGACGGTCAACGAGTACCTGGCCACCCGAGACTCGGAGTGGATGGGCCGCGTGCACCGCTGGCTCGGTCTGTCCGTCGGGCGCATCGGATCCGACATCGACGACCCCTTCCGCAAGCGGGCGGCCTACGCGGCGGACATCACGTACGGGACCAACAACGAGTTCGGCTTCGACTACCTGCGTGACAACATGGCCCGCTCACGCGAGACCATGGCCCAGCGCGGCCACGTCTTCGCCATCGTCGACGAGGTCGACTCCATCCTGATCGACGAGGCGCGTACGCCGCTCATCATCTCGGGCCCGGCTGACGAGGCGGCCCAGCTCTACTACCAGTTCGCCTCCATCGCCCGGACGCTGAAGCGCGACGAGGACTACGAGGTCGACGAGGAGAAGAAGACGGTCGTGCCGCTCGAAGCGGGGATCGAGAAGGTCGAGAAGGCGGTCGGCGTCGAGAACATCTACGACGCCGTCTCGGTCAACTACGTCCACCAGCTGACCAAGGCGTTGACGGCCAAGGACCTCTACAAGCGGGACAAGGACTATCTCGTCGCGGACGGCGAGGTGAAGATCATCGACGAGTTCACCGGACGCACGCTCGAGGGCCGGCGGTGGTCCGACGGTCTCCACCAGGCCGTCGAGGCGAAGGAGCGGGTGGCCATCAAGGAGGAGAACCACACCTGGGCCACGGTGACGCTCCAGAACTACTTTCGCATGTACGAGAAGCTCTCGGGGATGACCGGCACGGCCGAGACCGAGGCCGGAGAGTTCGCCGCCACCTACGGCCTCTCGGTGGTCCCCATCCCGACCAACAAGGAGATGGTCCGCGACGACCAGCCCGACCTCGTCTTCAAGACCGAAGAGGCCAAGTTCAACGCGGTGGTCGACGACATCACCGAGCGGCACGAGCTGGGCCAGCCGATGCTCATCGGCACCGCCTCGGTCGCCAAGTCCGAGCTCCTGTCGCGCCTGCTGGACAAGCGCGGCGTGCGGCACAACGTCCTCAACGCCAAGCAGCACTTCCGTGAGGCCGAGGTCGTCGCCCAGGCCGGGCGCAAGGGCGCGGTGACCGTGGCCACCAACATGGCCGGCCGCGGCGTGGACATCATCCTCGGCGGCAACCCCGAGCTGCTGGCCGGCCACGAGCTGGCCGCCGAGGGGATCGACCCCGAGAGCGAGGAGGGGCAGGCCGAGCTGGAGCGCCGCCAGTCCTCCATAGAGGCACGCTGCCGCGCCGAGGGCGAGGAGGTGCGCAAGCTGGGCGGCCTCTACGTGCTCGGCAGCGAGCGCCACGAGAGCCGCCGCATCGACAATCAGCTGCGGGGCCGCTCGGGCCGGCAGGGCGACCCGGGCGAGAGCCGCTTCTACCTGAGCCTCGACGACGAGCTGCTCCGTCTCTTCGCCACCGGCGCCATGAGCTGGGTCATGGGCCGCACCCTGCCCGAGGACGTCCCGATCGAGTCCAAGACCGTGGCCAAGGCGATTGAGCGGGCGCAGAACACGGTGGAGGCTCGCAACGCGGAGCAGCGCAAGGACGCGCTCAAGTACGACGAGGTGATGGACCAGCAGCGCAAGGTGATCTACGAGCGCCGGCTCCAGATCATCGACGGGGACGACCTCGAGGAGCACACCGAGGATCTGCTGGCCGGGGCGGCGGAGAAGCTGGTCTCCGAGCACTGCCCGACGGAGTTCGAGGAGGACTGGGACCTCAAGTCGCTCATCGACGGGCTGATGCAGTACTACCCGACGAAGTTCACGGTGGCCGACCTCGAGCAGGCGGCCACGACGGAGGACCTCGTGGAGTCCATCGTCGAGGAGGCACTGGAGTCCTACGAGACGCACTCGGAGTCCATGCCGGGTGGGGCCGAGACGATGCGCCAGATCGAGCGCGACGTGTACCTCCAGATCATGGACGCCCGCTGGCGCGATCACCTGGCGGAGATGGACAACCTCAAGGACGGCATCCACTTGCGCTGGACCGTGCAGGCCGATCCCCTCAACGCCTGGCAGCAGGAGGGCTACTCCATGTTCGGCCAGCTGATGGAAGTCATCGACAACGACTACCTGCGCTACATCCTCCACGTCGAGGCGGTGCAGCAGCCCGCCGCCGAGCCGGATCTGGACCGGGCGGTCTACGCCGCCGCCGAGGATCCCGTTGCCGAGACCGGTGCGCTCGCATCGGCGCTCCTCGCCGAACAGGGCGCGAACGTCGCTCCGCAGCAGTCCGTCCTCAACGGCCCGGTCGCCGCCGGCAACGGCAACGGCAGCGGCAGCGGCAAGGCGCAGATCAAGCGGCCCAACCCCCCGGACCCGAATGCCCTCGTGCCCATCGTGAAGGAGCAGCACGAGAAGTTGGGACGCAACGAGCCTTGCTGGTGCGGGAGCGGCAAGAAGTTCAAGTTCTGCCATGGCGCCGCCTGACGGCCCGGCGGCCGAGGCACCCCGCGACTTCACATCCGAGCTCGAAGCGCTGGGGGAGCGGTTGGCCGAGGCCGAGCGGTACCTCGGCCGCGAGAAACTCCAGGCCAGGATGGCCGAGCTCGAGACCGAGGTGGCGAAACCCGACCTGTGGGACGACCCTGACAACGCGCGGTCCGTCACGAGGGAGCTCGGACGGATCTCCGCCGACCTCGACCAGCTCGACGGCCTCCGCGGCGCTCTCGACGACGCCAGCGCGCTGCTCGAGCTGACCGAGGAGTCGGCTGCCGAGGGGGAGCGCGACGCCGCGCTCGACGCCGAGCTGGTCGAGACCGTCGACACCCTCGGCACGCGGCTCGGGGCGCTCGAGCTGCAGTCGCTCTTCTCGGGCGACTACGACGAGCTCGACGCGGTGTGCGAGGTGCACGCGGGGGCGGGTGGTACCGACGCGCAGGACTGGACCGAAGTGATGCTGCGCATGTACCAACGATGGGCCGAGCGACGGGGCTTCACCGTCGAAGTGGACGAGGCGACGGAGGGACAGGAGGCGGGGCTGCTGTCGGCCACCTTCATTGTGCACGGGCGCTTCGCCTACGGACTGCTCGCCACCGAGCGCGGTGTGCACCGCCTCGTCCGCATGTCGCCCTTCGACTCGCAACACCGCCGCCAGACCAGCTTCGCCTCCATGGACGTCACCCCTTTCCTCGAGGACGTCTCGTCGGAGGTGGAGATCGACGAGAAGGACCTGCGCATCGACACCTACCGCTCGTCGGGTGCCGGTGGCCAGCATGTCAACAAGACGGACTCCGCCGTGCGCCTGACCCACCTACCCACGGGCATCGTGGTGTCCTGCCAGAACGAGCGCAGCCAGCACCAGAACAAGGCGAAGGCGATGCAGATCCTCGGCGCCAAGCTGGCGGAGCGCGCCCGCCTGGAGCGGCGGGCCGAGCTGGACGCGCTGAGCGGCGAACGGGGCGACAACGCCTGGGGCAGCCAGATCCGCTCGTATGTCATGGCCCCCTACCAACTGGTGAAGGACCTCCGCACCAACTACGAGACCGGCAATGTCGACGCCGTGCTCGACGGGGACCTCGACCCGTTCATGGAAGCCGAGTTGCGCCGCCAGCGCGAGGTCGGATCGTAGGGAACCCCACGGCGGTCGCGCGGAGAGGTCTGTGACCTGCACGGAAGCCAGTGACCCGAAACCGTCATGAAGAGTAAGTAGGATCGTGGGGGTGCCCCGTCCACCCCGGGGCGGCCACTCTCGCACTGATGATCCGATTCGAAAACGTCACCAAGACATATAAGGGCTCGACGGTCGCGTTGCGCGACATCACCGTCGAGATCGAGAAGGGCGAGTTCGTCTTCCTCGTCGGCGCGTCGGGCTCGGGCAAGACCACCTTCATCCGCCTCCTGCTCCGAGAGGAGCTCCCCGACTCGGGCCAGATCCTCGAGGCCGGCCGGAACATCGTCGAGCTACCCAAGTGGCGGGTGCCCTACTTGCGCCGCAACATCGGATGCGTGTTCCAGGACTTCCGCCTCCTGCCGAACAAGAGCGTGTTCGAGAACGTGGCCTTCGCACTCGAGGTCATCGGCCGGCCCCGGCACGTCGTGGCCAACCAGGTGCCCCAGGTGCTCGACCTGGTCGGCCTGGCCGGCAAGCGGGACAACCTGCCCAACGAGCTCTCCGGTGGAGAGCAGCAGCGCGTCGCCGTCGCCCGCGCGTTCGTGAACCGCCCGCTCATCCTCCTGGCCGACGAGCCCACCGGCAACCTCGACCCGCAGACGAGCCAGGGGATCATGCAGCTTCTGGACCGCATCAACCGCACGGGCACCACGGTGGTCGTGGCGACGCACGACGAGGTGCTGGTCGACAAGATGCGCCGGCGCGTCATCGAGCTGAGCAACGGTGCGATGGTGCGCGACCAGGCGCGCGGCGTCTACGGCTTCGACGGTTCGGGACAGCAGACGATCGAAGTGGCCGCCGGAGGCATGGGCTGACATGGCGGTCTCGGTTGACTACGTCGTCCGCGAGACGGCGTCGAACCTCTGGCGCAACCGGCTGATGACCATCGCCGCCGTCCTCACGGTGGCGGTGTCCCTCTCGCTCGTCGGCGCGGCGCTGCTCCTCCGGCAGGGATCGGCCAACGCGACGGGGACCCTCGAGCGGGGGACCCAGGTCACGGTCTGGATGGTCCCCAACGCCAACTCCCAGGAGATCGCGGCCGTCGGCACCCAGCTGGCGCAGCTGAACTACGTCGTCCAGCCCTGCGCGTATTGGAACAAGGCACGCAACTTCGCGGAGGCCCGCCGGCTCCTGCCCTCCGACGTCTTCCAGGCCACCACCGAGTCCGAGATGCCGACCTCTTACTGGTGCACCCCCGTTGCGCTGACCGATGCGGCCCAGGTCGTACGGACCTTCAGCGGCACGGCGGGCGTCCTGTCGGTCACCGAGCCCCAACAGACCATCCACAACGAGGAGACGGTCATCAACGTCTCGAAGTGGGTCTGCCTGGCCATCGCCATCGTCCTCATCATCTCGGCCGCCGTCCTGATCCTCAACACCATCCGCATGGCGATCTTCGCCCGCCGCCGGGAGGTGTCGGTGATGAAGCTCGTGGGGGCCACCAACTGGTTCATCCGCGTCCCCTTCATGTCCGAGGGCCTGTTGCAGGGGTTCATCGGGTCGCTGCTGGCGGCCGTCGTCGTCTACTTCGTCTACCTCTTCATCAACCACGAGGGG
>CAYWDQ010000076.1:0-14205 GCA_964457065.1 uncultured Acidimicrobiaceae bacterium
GCCGCGCAGGTAGGCCTCCATGACCTCGTCGTAGCGGTCGAGCCCGAAGATAAGCGTCACGTTGATGCTCCGCCCCTCGCCGATGAGCGTCTCTATCGCCGGGACCCCCTCGCGGGTGGCCGGCACCTTCACCAGCAGGTTGGGCTCTGCGATGGCGTCGTGGAACCGGCGGGCGTCTCGGAGGGTGCCCTCGGTGTCGTGCGCCAGCGCGGGCGACACCTCGAGGGAGACGAAGCCGTCCTCGCCGTCACTGTCGTCGTAGAGGGGGCGCAGGAGCGCGAGCGCGTCCTGAATGTCGGTCGTGGCCATCTCCCAGTAGGCGCTCTCGACCGTGTGGTCCTTCATGAGCGCACGGAATTGGTCGTCGTACGTCGACTGGTCGGTCATGGCCTTGGCGAAGATGGTGGGGTTCGAGGTGATGCCCCGCACCCCGCCGGCGACGAGCTCGGCCAGCTGCCCGTCCTGGAGCCAGTCACGGCGCAGGTTGTCCAGCCAGGGGCTCTGGCCCCCGATCTCGTAGAGGTCCTGTAGTCGGGTCATCGGGGGAGCCCCTTTCCTCGTCGCTGGTCGTCGCTGGTCAGCTGCTGCCGTTGCGGTCGAGCAGCGCCCGCGCCCGCACGACCACGTGGTCGGCGGTGAACCCGAACTTCGCCATCACGACCGCGCCCGGGGCGGACGCCCCGAAGTGGTCCAGTCCGATGGAGTCGTCGGCGTAGCGCTCCCAGCCGAAGGTCGAGCCGGCCTCGATGCTCAGGACGGGCACCCCGGGCGGGAAGACGCCGGCGCGGTAGTCCTCCTCCTGCACCTCGAAGCGGTCCCAGGAGGGGAACGACACCACCTGTGCCCGCACGCCCGATCCCCCCAGGGTGGTGGCGGCCGCCAGGCAGAGCTGGACCTCGCTCCCTGTGCCCACGAGGACGATCTCGGGCGGCCCGTCGCTGTCGACGAGGACGTAGGCGCCCCGCGCCACGCCCTCAGCCGCCCGGCCGGCGGTCTCGGCCAGTACGGGGACGTTCTGGCGCGTGAGCACCAGGCCGACGGGCCCGTCCGCCTCCACGGCGATCCGCCAGGCCTGCGCGGTCTCATTGGCGTCGGCCGGACGCACGATGCTGACGTCCGGCATGGCCCGCAGGGAGGCCAGGTGCTCCACCGGCTGATGCGTCGGACCGTCCTGTCCCAGCCCGATGGAGTCGTGGGTCCACGAGTAGATCACGTGCAACCCGCTCAGCGCGGCGAGCCGGACCGGCGGCCGCATGTAGTCGGAGAAGACGAAGAAGGTGCCGCCCAACGGCAGCACACCGCCGTGCGCGGCCATCCCGTTCATCACGGAGCCCATGCCGTGCTCGCGGATCCCGTAGTGGACCTGGATCCCTCCCGGCGACTGGCGTGCCTGGATCTCGGCGCCCTCGACCTTCACCCCGTTGTTGCCCGTCAGGTCCGCCGAGCCGGCCAGGAGGCCGGGCAGGCGCGCCACCGTGGCGTCGATGCACTGGTTGATGGCATGCCGGGTGGCCAGCTGGGTGCCGGCTTCGAAGGCGGGCAGGTCGTCGGCCCACCCCGGCAGGCCGTGGCCGGCCTGCGCGGCGTCCCACGTCGCCCGGTCCCCCTTCCAGGCGGCGAAGCGCTCGGCCCAGGCGGCCCGCTCCTGCGCTCCCCGCGCGACGGCGCTGCCGTAGAAGTCGCGTACCTCGTCGGGAACCCAGAACGTCTGGTCCGCCGGGAGCCCCAGGATCTTCTTCGTCTCCTTGATCTCCTCCTCCCCGAAGGGATCCCCGTGCGCCGCCGCGGTGTCGGTGAGGTGGGGCGACGGCCAACCGATGTGGCTGCGCAGCACGAGGAGGGTCGGCTGCGCGTCGGGCCCGTCGGCGGGCTGCTCGAGGGCCTCGCGGACGGCGGCTTCGAGACCGTCGACGTCGTTGGCCATCTCGCCGAGGTTGTGCACGCGCCAGCCGTAGGCCTCGAAGCGCTCGGGCACGTTGTCGTCGTAGGCCAGCTCGGTCGGTCCGTCGATCGTGATGTGGTTGTCGTCGTAGAAGGCGAGCAGCCGGCCCAGCCCGAGATGCCCGGCCAGGGAGGCCGCCTCGTGCGAGATCCCCTCCATGAAGCAACCGTCGCCCGCGATGACGAAGGTCCGGTGGTCGCACACCTCGTCGCCGAAGGTGGTGCGCAGCCAGCGTTCGGTGATCGCCATCCCCACCGCGTTGGCGAAGCCCTGGCCGAGCGGTCCGGTGGTGATCTCGATGCCGGCCGTGTGGCGGTACTCGGGGTGGCCCGGCGTGCGGCTTCCCCACTGGCGAAACTGGCGCAGGTCCTCCAGGGACAGGTCGTACCCGGTCAGGTAGAGCATCGAGTACTGCAGGATGCACGCATGACCGTTGGAGAGGACGAAGCGGTCGCGGTCCGGCCACTCGGGGTCGCGCGGGTCGTAGGACATGATCCGCGTCCAGAGGACGTGGGCCAACGGGGCGAGGGCCATGGCGGTGCCCGAGTGCCCCGACTTGGCCGCCTCCGGCGCGTCCATGGCCAGACCCCGGATCACGTTGATACCCAGCTCGACCAACCTGGGGTCCTGGGCGACGGGAGCAGTGGTGTGCAGCGTCACGAGACCAACCCTAACCGTCCGTTCCGGCGTCTTGACTTGCCCGTCGCGTACTCTTCACCTTCATGGTTTCCCGCATGCAGGTTCCGCCAAACAGTGATCTGACGCTGGGCATGACCTGCGTGGACAAGGCCACGCCGGGTCGCTCTACCTGGCGCATGACGGCCGACGAGCGCTTCGCCAACCCGGCCGGGATCATGCAGGGGGGCTTCCTGGCGGCCTTCGCCGATTCGGCCATGGGGGCCGCCGCCGTCACGTTCGTGGAGGGGCGGCCGGTCTTCGCCTCTAACGCAGAAATGAAGGTCAGCTTCCTGGGCCCCGTCCCGCCCGGGTCGGACCTGCGCTGCACGGCCGAGGTGGTCTCGGGCGGCCGCCGCGTCGCCTTCGTGGAGGCCAGCGTCGTGGCCAGGGAGGCCGGGACCGGGGGCGAGCGACTGGTCGCCCGGGCATCGTCCACCTACATGTTCAAGGACCGCGACTGACCCGTCCCTTGCCGGTGTTTGCACACCGTCGGCTCACCGACCAGGATTGTCAGCCACATGGCACCACAGTCAGACAACGGCACCCGCGGACTGCGCCATGCCGGGGACGACGCCTTCCAGCTCACCGTCGACTACCTCAAGCAGGAGACCATCGAGCCGCTCAAGGGGCTCGGCCGCTTCCTCTACATGGGGATCGCGGGCTCGTTCTTCCTGGCCGGGGGCATCCTGTTGGTCCTCATCGGGATCTTGCGGCTGCTGCAGACGGAGACGGGCACCGCGCTGACGGGCGACTGGTCCTGGGTGCCCTACGCCGTGGTGGTCGTGCTCGGGATCGGGGTCATCGGCGTGGCCGCCTGGCGCATCACCGCCGGGCCCGGACAGGAGAAGCTGCCCGAGGTGGTGGCCCGCCGCGAGGCGGGCGAGACTGAGATACAGGAGGGAGTGAGCTGATGCCAGGAACGACGACGAAGGCGGGAAGCAACGGGCGCCTCATCACACGCGAGGACCTGCAGGCTGCGTACGCACAGGTCATGGGCGAGGGTGAGGCCACGGCGCGGGCCGCGGCACCCCGGGGGCTCGCCATCGCGGGCGCCCTGGGCATCCTGGTCATCACGCTGGCCTTCCTGGCCGGCCGACGCCGAGGCCGAGCCAAGTCGGCGGTCGTCGAGATCCGGCGGCTCTGACATGGACGTGCTCCTGCGGCGCTTCCTGCGCGCCGGGGTCCGCCGGGGGCTGGCCGGGAACTGGTACTGGTTCCTGCTCGCCGGCGCCACCTTCTTCCTGCGCCGGGTCCTCAACGACCGGAGCAGCGTCGTGTCCAGTGTGACGGTCTCCCCGGGCGAGCAGGTGCTCATCACGGTGCGCGACCGCAACGCCGCTCCCGCCGCTCTCGAAGCCTGAGTCCCGTGCCGGGCCCCCTCGCGGCGGGGGAGCGGGTGCTCCTGATCGACCCCAAGGAGCGGCGCTACCTCCTGACGCTCGTCCCCGGGTCGACGTTCCACACCCATGCCGGCGTCCTCGCCCACGACGACATCATCGGCGCCACCGAGGGCTGCACCGTCACCGGCTCCACCGGGCGATCGTTCCTCGCGCTCCGGCCCACGCTCAGCGACGTCGTCCTCAAGATGCCCCGGGGGGCGCAGGTCATCTACCCCAAGGACCTGGGCGCCATCCTCATCGCCGCGGACATCGCCCCGGGGCAGCGCGTCCTCGAGGCGGGCGTGGGCTCGGGCGCGCTGTCCATGACCGTGCTGCGGGCGGGCGCGTCCATCGTCGGGTACGAGCTCCGCGATGACTTCGCCGAGCGCGCCAAGGCCAACGTCGCGGCGGCCCTGGGCCCGGACGCGCCCTACCGCGTCGAGATCCGCGACGTGACCGAGGGGATCGACGAGCCCGGTCTCGACCGGATCCTGCTCGACATGCCCGAGCCCCACAAGGTGGTGCCGGCGGCGGCGGCGGCCTTGCGACCGGGCGGGATCCTCCTGGCCTACCTGCCCACCATCAACCAGACCGCGCTGCTGCGCCAGGCGCTCGACGACCCCGGGGCCCCCTTCGGCCTGGCGGAGACGCAGGAGATCATGCGGCGCACCTGGCACGTCGAGGCGCGCTCGGTCCGCCCCGACCATCGCATGGTCGGGCACACGGGCTTCCTGACGACCGTGCGGCGCCTGGCGGGATGAACGGCTGCACCGGATCGTCCTGGCCGAGGACCCCGACGCCGAGGTCGCACTGTCCTAAGGCATCCCGGGCTGTCCAGCGGAAGGGGGACGATCAGGATCGGTGTCAAGGACGCCGAGGGGATCACCGACGAGGAGCTGCGGGGGCTGCGGGGCGGCGCGCTCGGGCCCTGAGACGGACCGCTAGTCCCGCTCGATGAAGATGCACTCGCCGGGGCACTCCTCGGAGGCCTCGACCACCGCGTCCTCCAGCTCCCCGGGGACGGCGGCCATCCCGGCCGAGCCGCCGGGGTCGCTCTTCACGTCGCCTTCTTCCTTCACGTAGGCCAGGCCGTCGTCGAGGAGGGTGAACACGGCAGGCGCGATCTCCTCGCAGAGGCCGTCGCCCGTGCAGAGATCCTGGTCGATCCAGACCTTCATGTACCTGTCTCTCTCCCTTGTCGAAGCCGCCCGGCGGGCCATGAGGACCGTAATGAGGCGTCCCGCGGGCCGTCAATCTGGCCCCGCAGGCACCCCCATGGTAACCGCCGGGGGGCACCCAACCGGCGCATTCGGGGAGCACGCGAGTTGCTGGCAAAACACGCCGAAGCGAGGGCTAGGGTGGCATGCGGTGACCGCGACTCCAGACGAAGCCGCTGCCCAGCTCGAGGCGCTGCGCGCCGAGCTGGCAGATGCCGAGGATGAGATCCACGCGCTCCGCCGGCGATTGCAGGAGAGCCCGGGCCGCGTCCAGGCCCTCGAGGAGCGGCTCCTCGAGTCGAAGGGGCAGCTGGCGCAGGCGACGTCACAGAACGAGAAGCTGACCTTCACCCTCCAGCAGGCCAAGGAGCAGCTGGCCGCGCTGCGCGAGGAAGTGGAGAAACTGACCCAGCCGCCGGCGGCGTACGGGACGTTCCTCGGCGTCAACGACGACGGCACCGTCGACGTGTTCTCAAGCGGCCGCAAGATGCGCGTCAGCCTGCATCCCGACATCGACCCGGGCCAGATCCGCAAGGGGAACGAGGTCGTCCTCAACGAGAGCCTCAACGTGGTCCTCGTGCGGGACGGCGAGTTCTCCGGAGAGGTGGTCACCCTGAAGGAACAGCTCGAGGACCGGCGCCGCTGCGTCATCTACGCCCGCGCCGACGAGGAGCGGGTCGCCGAGCTGTCCGAGGACATGATGGGCGTGAAGCTCCGCGCCGGCGATTCGCTGCTGATGGACACGCGCACGCAGCTCCTCATTGAGAAGCTGCCCAAGCTCGAGAGCGAGGAGCTCGTCCTCGAAGAGGTGCCCGACATCACCTACGCCGACGTGGGTGGGCTCGACTCGCAGATAGAGGCGATCACGGACGCCGTCGAGCTTCCGTACATGCATCGCGACCTGTTCGTCGAGTACTCGCTGCCCGCCCCCAAGGGGATCCTGCTCTACGGACCGCCCGGGTGCGGCAAGACCCTCATCGCCAAGGCGGTGGCCAATTCCCTGGCCAAGAAGGTGGCGCTGAAGACGGGGAATGACAACGTGCGCAGCTTCTTCCTCAACATCAAGGGGCCGGAGCTGCTGAACAAATACGTCGGCGAGACCGAGCGCCAGATCCGGCAAGTCTTCCAGCGCGCCCGTGAGAAGGCCGACGAAGGGATGCCGGTGATCGTCTTCTTCGACGAGATGGAATCCCTCTTCCGCACCCGGGGCACCGGCATCAGCTCCGACATGGAGTCGACCATCGTGCCCCAGCTCCTGGCCGAGATCGACGGTGTCGAGTCGCTGCGCGACGTCATCGTCATCGGCGCCTCGAACCGCGAGGACCTCATCGATCCGGCCATCCTGCGTCCGGGCCGCCTCGACGTGAAGATCAAGATCGAGCGCCCCGACGAGGAGGCCGCCGGCCAGATCTTCAGCCGCTACCTGACCCCCGACCTGCCTCTCGACACCGAGGAGGTCCGCCGCCTCGGTGGGGGCGACGCCCACAAGGCGGTGCAGGCGATGATCGAGAAGACGGTCGTCGAGATGTACCGGGAGGACGACGAGAACCGCTTTCTCGAGGTGACCTACCAGAACGGCGACAAGGAGATCCTGTACTACCGCGACTTCGCGTCCGGCGCCATGATCGAGAACATCGTGCGCCGGGCCAAGAAGCTGGCCATCAAGCGGGTCATTGCGGGGGAGTCGGCCGGCATCCGCACGGCCGACATGTTCGAGTCGATCCGCCAGGAGTACAAGGAGAACGAGGACCTCCCGAACACCACCAACCCCGACGACTGGGCCCGGATCTCGGGCAAGAAGGGGGAGCGCATCGTTTACGTCCGTACGCTGCTCAGCGAAGACCGCGAAGTGCACGGGGGGCGTTCCATCGAGCGGGTCGGTACCGGCCAGTACCTGTAGAAGTTAGGGTCGTGGCGTGGCCACCACGAAGGTCTGCGGCATAGAGACCGAGTACGGAATTCAGACGCCGGGACCGGACCAGAATCCCATCGCGGCGTCCTCGGTGCTCGTCAACGCCTACGCCGCCGACGTCGAGCAGCAGATCGGCTGGGATTTCGAGGACGAGACGCCCGGGAACGACGCCCGCGGCTTCGCTCGCGAGGGGTCGCTGGCGCCGATGGTGGAGACCCACCTGGCCAATACCGTGCTCACCAACGGTGCGCGCTTCTACGTGGACCACGCCCATCCGGAGTACTCGAGCCCCGAATGCCTGACCCCGCTGGAGTGCCTCGTCTACGACAAGGCCGGCGAGGAGGTGCTGCGCCGCGCCATGGTGGCGGCAGCGGCGCGCATTCCCGATCAGCCCGCCCCCGTCGTCTACAAGAACAACTCCGACGGGAAGGGCAACTCCTACGGCTGCCACGAGAACTACATGATGGACCGGGCGGTGCCCTTCGCCAGGGTGATCGAAGGTGTGGTACCGCACTTCGTGTCACGCACGCTGTTCATCGGGTCGGGCAAGGTGGGCACCGAGACGCAGGCCCTGGACTCCGAAACCGTCGAGTACCAGATTTCGCAGCGCGCCGAGTTCTTCGAGGAGATCGTCGGCCTCGAGACCACGCTCAAACGCCCGATCGTCAACACACGCGACGAACCGCACGCCGACCCCAAGCGCTTCCGGCGCCTGCATGTGATCGTCGGCGACGCCAACCTCTCGGAGATCGCCACGTTCCTGAAGGTTGGCACCACGGCGATCGTGCTGGCCATGGTCGAGGACGAGGCCGGGCCGGGACGTGACCTCTCGCTGTCGGACCCCGTGCGCGCGCTGCACCAGGTCTCGGCCGACCTCTCGCTGACCCACCCCCTGGCGCTGACCGACGGCTCGACCGCGACGGCGCTCGAGCTCCAGTGGGAGCTCTTCGGCGCCGCCCGCAAGTACGCCGAGGAGTTCGGACTGACCGCCCTGGGCGACGACGGGGCGGTCGGGGCGCTGGTCATGGAGCACTGGGAGGCCGTGCTGGGCGGGCTCGAGTCCGACCCCGCCTCCCTGGCCGACACCCTGGACTGGGTCGCCAAGCGGGAGCTGCTGCTCGCCTACCAGGACCGGCATTCGTGCGGGTGGAAGGATCCCCGGGTGGCCGCACTGGCATTGCAATATCACGACCTGCGGCCCGACAAGTCGGTCTTCCGGCGCCTCGGCATGCGCTCCCTCGTGCCCGCCGCCGAATGGTCGACCGCCGTCGCCGAGCCGCCGTCAGGCACCCGAGCCTGGTTCCGGGGCAAGTGCCTGGCCCGCTGGCCCGATGCCGTCGTGACCGCCAACTGGGATTCCCTCGTCTTCGACATCGGAGCAGACCCGTTGCGGCGCGTCCCTATGATGGACCCCTTGAAGGGAACAGCCGAGCATACGGGCGCGCTTCTGGCCCAGAGCACCGGTCCAGCGGACCTGCTCGATCGGCTCAACTCCTAGGCGACGACGTCGAGATCACCACAGGACGGGGACAGGACGATGGCAGAACAGGAACAGAAGAGGAAGGGTTCGAGCACGCGCTCGACCGAGACAGAGGCCGAGGTCGAGGAGGCCGCGCCCGCAGCTTCCGAACGCGGCGAGAAGATCAAGGCGGAACTCGACGACCTGCTGGACGAGATCGACGAGGTCCTCGAGGACAACGCCGAGGAATTCGTCCGCAACTACGTCCAGAAGGGTGGGCAGTAGCCCCCGGTGGCGCTCCCCCTTTTTCCCCCGGAGAGTGATCCGGGTCCGGACTTCGTCGGCCTCCTGCGCCTGACCGCGGGCCGGGCCGAGACGCCGACGCGGATGGAGACGGCAACGCCCATGCAGGTGCCCCACGGCACCACCGTGGTCGCCCTGCGCTACGCCGAGGGTGTCGTCATGGCGGGTGACCGGCGGGCCACGGCGGGCAACCTCATCGCCCACCACGCCATGGAGAAGGTCTTCCCGGCCGACCGCCACTCGGCCGTCGCCATCGCCGGGACGGCGGGCATGGCCATTGAGATGGTCCGCCTGTTCCAGGTCCAGCTCGAGCACTACGAGAAGGTCGAGGGCTCCATCCTCTCGCTGGAGGGCAAGGCCAACCAGCTCGCCCAGATGGTCCGCCAGCACCTGCCGATGGCCATGCAGGGCCTCGCCGTCGTGCCACTCTTCGCCGGCTACGACACGGCGCGCGGCGTGGGGCGCATCTTCAACTACGACGTCACCGGAGGCCACTACGAGGACACGGACTTCCAGGCGACCGGATCGGGCGGACGCGACGCCCGCAGTACCGTCAAGCTCGGCTGGCGCGAGGGACTGACCCGGGACGAGGCACTCGACCTGGCCATTCAGTCGCTCTACGAGGCCGCCGACGAGGACTCCGCCACCGGCGGCCCCGACCTGGTCCGCGGCATCTATCCGATCATCGCGACCGTCGACGTGGAGGGCTACCGCGAGGTGCCCGAGGACGAGGTGGCGACGCGCTTCGGCGCACTCATCGCCCGCATGCAGGAGGAGCGTGCCCGATGAGCATGCCCTACTACGTCGCGCCCGAGCAGGTCATGAAGGACCGCGCGGAATACGCCCAGAAGGGCATCGCCCGTGGCCGGTCTCTGGTGGCGACGACCTATGACGTGGGCATTGCGATCGTGGCCGAGAACCCGTCGCGGTCGCTGCACAAGATCAGCGAGATCTACGACCGCATCGCCTTCGGCGGGGTCGGGAAGTACAACGAGTACGACCAGCTCCGCGTGGCCGGCGTGCGCCACGCCGACACCAAGGGCTACGCCTACAGCCGCGAGGACGTCGACGCCCGGTCGCTCGCCAATCTGTACGCGCAGTACCTGGGCAACGTCTTCACGCACGAAATGAAGCCGCTCGAGGTCGAGATCCTGGTGGCCGAGCTGGGTGACGTCGAGAACCAGCTGTACCACATCGCCTATGAGGGCACGATCACCGACGAGGACCGCTTTGCCGTGCTGGGCGGCGACGCCGAGACGATCACCGAGCGCGTCGCCGCAGCCTGGCAGCCAGATTGGGGCATGGCGGCGGCCATCAAGGCGGCCGCGGCGGCACTGGCCGGACCGGACCGCACGCTGGCGGCCGACGACCTCGAGGTCGCCATTCTGAGCCGGGGAAACGGCCGTCGGACGTTCCGGCGCATCGACGGGGAGGAGCTGGCACAACTGCTGGCATAGGCCGCTGTACGGTTGGCCTGGTGGAGCGCCGCATCTTCGGTGTCGAGAACGAGTACGGGGTGACCTTCACCCTGCGGGGACAGCGCCGCCTGAGCCCCGACGAGGTGGCGCGGTACCTCTTCCGTCGCGTGGTCTCGTGGGGGCGCTCGTCGAACGTGTTCCTCGAGAACGGCGCCCGCCTCTACCTCGACGTCGGCAGCCATCCCGAGTACGCCACCCCCGAGTGCGATCGCATCAGCGACGTCGTGGTGCACGACAAGGCGGGGGAGTGGATCCTGGCCCAACTCGTGACCGGCGCCCAGGCACGGCTCCGCGAGGAGGGGATCCGGGGCGAGGTCTACCTCTTCAAGAACAACACCGATTCGGTCGGCAATTCGTACGGCTGCCACGAGAACTACCTCACCGAGCGCAACGACGAATTCAACCGCTACACGGAGGTGCTGATCCCGTTCCTCGTCTCGCGTCAGATCTACGCGGGCGCGGGAAAGGTGCTGCAGACGGCCCGGGGTGCCGTCTTCTGCCTGAGCCAGCGCGCCGAGCACATCTGGGAGGGCGTCTCGTCCGCCACGACGCGCAGCCGCCCCATCATCAACACGAGGGACGAGCCGCACGCGGACGCCGAGAGATTCCGGCGCCTCCACGTGATCGTGGGCGACTCCAACATGAGCGAGTACGCCACGTTCCTGAAGATCGGCACGACCTCCATCCTCCTGGCCATGCTCGAAGACTCCTCGACCGTTCTGCGCGACCTCACGCTCGAGAACCCCATCCGGGCGATCCGGGAGATCAGCCACGACATCACGTGCCAACGCCGGGTGCGCCTGGCCAACGGCCGCGAGATGCGGGCACTGGACATTCAGTCCGAGTACCTGGAGCGTGCCCTGAAGTTCCGCGACCGGCGCGGCCTCTCCCCGGAGGAGGACCGGGCACTCGACATGTGGGAGCACTGCCTCAAGGGGCTGGAAGCCGACCCGACATCGCTGTGGCGCGAGTGCGACTGGGTGGCCAAGCACCGGCTGGTCGAGCAGATGCGGGCTCGCCACGACGTGTCCCTCTCACACCCCAAGGTGGCCATGATCGATCTCATGTACCACGACGTCGACCGGAGCCGGGGGCTGTTCTACAAGCTGCAGCAGCGTGACGAGATGGACCGCACGTGCACGGACGAGGCAATCACCGAGGCCATGACGAAGCCTCCCGAGACGACCCGGGCCCGGCTGCGGGGCGCCTTCGTGAAGAGGGCCAAGGAGCGCCGTCGAGACTTCACGGTGGACTGGGTGCACCTCAAATTGAACGACCAGGCCCAGCGCACCGTGCTGCTCAAGGACCCCTTCAAATCGCACGACGAACGGGTGGAGAGGCTCATCCAGTCGCTGTAGCGGCACCGTAGAGTGAAGGCACATGTTCAATCTCGACCCAGGCAAACTGATCGTGATCGCCGTGGTCGCCATCATCCTCCTGGGGCCTGACCGGCTGCCCCAGGTCGCACGGCAGGTCGGCGGCGCCTGGCGCTCCTTCAACGAGTTCCGGCACCGCATGGAGACAGAGGTGAGGAGCTCCATGCCCGACCTGCCCCCGACCTCGGAGATCGCGCGGCTGGCCCGTTCACCCTCCGCGCTGCTCAACCATCTCTCGAACATGTCCCCCGAGGACGCCGAGCGGGAGGAGGCGCCCGACGGCTCCTTCCAGCCCCCGGTGCTGCCCGACGCCGACCCCGTTGCGGGCAACGGCCGGACGGCAATCTCCGACGCCCCCTCCGACACCGCAGCCGACGCCCCAGCTGCGACTCCGGCGCCGCCCGCCCCTGAGCCGGTGGACCGGCCGCCACGGCCGCCCGAGGTCATCGTTCCCGGCGACCCGACGCTCAACTGAACGACGCTCGCATGGCGACCCTTCCCTTCACGGCCAAGCGCAAGACCCGTCCGTCCCCGGACAACATGACACTCGGGGAGCACCTGGGCGAGCTGCGGCGCCGGGTGATCATCTGCGTGATCGCCTTCGTCGTCGCCGCCACCATCGCGGTCTTCGCCTACGAGCCGATTCTGCACTTCCTCCTCCGCCCGCTGTGCAGCGTCGACTCCTCGACCATGCACCATACGAGCACGGGAGGGTCGCTGATCGTCGCATCCAACGGCACGTGCAACCTCTTCGTGACGTCCCCGTTGGACGGCCTCTCGTTGCGCGTCAAGATCGCGCTCTTCGGGGGACTCGTACTGGCGTCGCCGGTGATCCTCTTCCAGGTCTGGCGCTTCGTGACCCCCGGGCTCAAGGCGTCCGAGCGGCGTTATGCGATCCCGTTCGTGCTCAGCGCGTTCGTGCTCTTCCTGATGGGCGCGGCCACGGCATACATCACGTTGCCGCACGCACTCGGCTGGCTGAAGTCCGTCGGTGGACCGAACCTGCAGGCGATCTACGACCCGATCCCGTACCTGGGGTTGATCCTGTTGATGATGACCATCTTCGGGCTCACCTTCGAGTTCCCCGTCGTCCTGGTGTCACTCGAACTCGCACGCGTCGTCTCGCCGGCGCGCTTGCTGCGATCGTGGAGATGGGCCGTCATCATCATCGTGGTGGTCGCGGCCGTCTTCACCCCCAGTTCCGACCCCTTCTCCATGTTCGCGCTGGCCATACCGCTCGTGGCCTTCTACTTCATCTCCATCGGCATCGGGAAGCTGCTCGGCCGTTGACGGCCTTCTCGTGGCCCGTCCAGGAGGCGGGCGGGGCGGAGGCGTTCGTGGCCGACCTGCCCTTCGCCCTGGACGACTTCCAGCACGAGGCGTTCCGCGCTCTCGACGCCGACCACTCGGTTCTCGTGTCGGCCCCGACGGGCTCGGGCAAGACGCTGGTGGCCGCCTACGCGGTCCACCGTGCCCTGTGCGCCCGTGGCAAGGCCTTCTACACGACGCCCCTCAAGGCCCTGTCGAACCAGAAGTACGGCGAGCTGGCCGCTGCCTACGGCGAGGAGCACATCGGGTTGCTGACCGGCGACACCACCCTGCGACCGCGAGCGCCCGTGGTGGTGATGACGACCGAGGTCCTGCGCAACATGCTCCTGGCCGGCTCCGATCTGCTCGAGGCTCTCCACACCGTCGTGCTCGACGAGGTCCACTTCATTCAGGACCGCTACCGGGGCGGGGTCTGGGAGGAGGTCCTCGTCCTGTCGCCGCCCGAGGTCCGCTTCGTGTGCCTCTCGGCCACGGTGAACAACGCCGACGAGCTCGGCGGGTGGCTGCGCTCCGTGCGGGGTGACACCGCTGTGATCGTCGAGCGTCAACGCCCCATCGTGCTGCGCCACCACTTCGCCGTGCACCGGAGGGAGGACGAGGAGACGCTCCTCTTCCCCCTGCTGCACGACAACGGCAGGCCGGGCGGTGAAGGGCTCCGCATCGACCAGGCCGTGCGCCGGGCGCTACAGGGGCGGTCGGTTCACTGGCAGCCGAGAGGCCGCGGGCCGCGCCTGCCCTATCGCGCTCCTCTGCGTACCGAGATGGTGGAGGAGCTGGGGCTGCGCGAGATGCTGCCCGCCATCGTCTTCATCTTCAGCCGTGCCGCATGCGACGACGCGGTGCGCCAGGTCATGCGCGACGGAGTCCGCCTGACCGACGCCGAGGAGCGCTCCGCCATCCGACAGGTGGCCGAGCGCCGGGTCGAACCACTCGGCGACGACGACCTGGGTGTCCTCGGGTACGACGAGTGGCTCGAGGGCCTCGAGCGTGGCGTGGCGGCACACCACGCCGGCCTCGTCCCTCTCTTCCGCGAGACGGTCGAAGAGTGCTTCGCGGCCGGGCTGCTGAAGGTGGTCTTCGCCACCGAGACGCTCTCGCTCGGGATCAGCATGCCGGCGCGGTCGGTGGTGAT
>CAYWDQ010000077.1:0-14109 GCA_964457065.1 uncultured Acidimicrobiaceae bacterium
GCCCTCCGTGGGCACCGGAACTACCCCACCACCCATGAACGATCCGGGCGGCCTGAACACTCCGGACGTGGACCCCGTCGCCTGGCTCGTGGCACACGAGGAGATCCGTCAACTGGCAAGCCGCTACGCGGTCGCGCTCGATGCCCGGGATCTCGACGCGCTCGTCGGCCTGTTCGTGGACGACGTGCGGGTCGGTCGCGATCAGGTTGGCCACGAGGCACTGCGCGCGAGCTTCACCGAGCAGCTGCGGGATCTCGGTGTCACGATCCTCCTCGTCGGCAACCACGTCATCGACGTTCTGGACGACGACCACGCGACCGGGATCGTCTCCTGCCGCGCAGAGATCGAGATGGGCGAGGAGTGGGTGGTCCAGGCGATCCAGTACCACGACACCTACGAACGGCGCGACGGGAGGTGGCAATTCGCCCGCCGACGGCACCTGCTGTTCTACGGTGCCGACATGCTGAAGCGACCGATCGGCCTTCCACCCGCGCACTGGCCGGAGAGCGCCGTTGGCAAGGGCGAGCTCCCCGAGGCCCTCGACACGTGGCAGGACTTCTACGACGGCCTCACCTGAACGGACACCGTGGCGCCTCGTGTGGAATGGGGCTTAGATCGCACCCGCTGCGGACAGGTCGGCGATGTCGTCCCAGGAATAGCCGATCTCGAGCAGCACCTCTTCGGTATGTTGCCCCAACTCGGGCACCCGCGTCTGCGCGTGCGGCTCGGACTCGGAGAACCGGACCGGAGCCCGGACGACATGGTTGCCGGCACCGGAGGCGCCGGGATCCTGGACGCGTTCGATGTAGCCGTTGGCCGCGACCCCGGGGTCGGCGGCCACTTCGGCGTGGTCCCGCATCGGAGCAAAGCGCAGGCCGGCGTCGCCGAGGAGCCGACACCACTCCGCGGTCGGCCTCGTCGCGAACACCTCGTCGAGGATCGGCCACAGCTCCGCTTTGTCGTCCTCGAAGTACAGGAGATGGTGGAAGCGGTCGATCAGGTCCGGCCTCCCGATCGTCCGGTAGAAGAGGTCACGAGCGGGGCCGGCGGTGCCGACGATGGCGATCCACCCGTCGGACGTGGGGAAGAGCCCGTAGATCCCGGGGATCATCGGGTGGCTGCGGCCGCTCGGACCAGAGGGCAGCCCGGACATGAGGTACCGGGTGTATTCCCCTGCCTGGGCCCAGATCTGCCCTCCCAGCAGCGAGGTCTCCACCAATTGCCCCCGCCCCGTCCGCTCTCTGGCGAACAGAGCCGCCAGCACGCCCGCCAGGAGGTTCTGGCCGGAGATGTGGTCGGCTACGGTCGCCCCGACGGGGCTCGGGTCGTTGCCGTTCCCGCCGGTCGTGCTGATCAACCCGCCCGCCGCCTGGGCGCTGAGGTCTGCGCCCTCGCGCTCCGCGTCGGGTCCTTCGGTACCGAAGGACGATCCCATCGCGTAGACGATCCTCGGGTTGCGTTGGGCGGCGTCGGTGTAGCCCACGCCCCAGTCGTCCATCGTGCCGGGCTTGAAGTTCGTGACGACCACATCAGCGGTCTCGACCATCCGCAGGAAGATCTCGCGACCCCGAGGGACGCGTAGATCGACGGTCATGCTCCGCTTGCCACGGTTGTAGGCGGTGAAGAACGCCGATCGCCGATCCTCCCGGCTGATCGGAAGCCACCGGCTCTGATCACCGAAACCGGGCAGCTCGACCTTGATCACGTCGGCGCCCCACTCGAGCATGGTCAGGGATGCTTGTGGGCCCTGCACGAGGAGTCCCGCTTCGAGCACACGGATGCCGTCGAGAGGTCCCATGTGCGGTTCAGGCCGCTGCGGGGTGGTGGCAGTCACCATCCGCAGGATCGAGGGCGTGCCATGCAACCATTGTGCAATGATCGCGCGTCGCGTCCAGGCCCACGTCGTCCAACCCCACCGCCGCCGAATTGGGGCCGCAGCGCGGTCGGTCGTGGTCGCTTCGCTGCTGACGATAGTGATCGGCGCCGTCGGGATCGCCACCCAGGCGGGAAGCGGCGCCGCCACATCGGGCTGGTACGTCGCCACCACCCCGGGGACTGGCGCGGACGACATCTTGCTCGGTTCGTCGTGCTCCAACGCCGCGCAGTGCTGGGCCGTCGGGGTCTCGATCGAGAACATCGGATCGGGTTCCAGCTCCTTCGCCCCGCTGGCGGAAACCTGGAACGGCACGACCTGGGCCCTCGCTGCGACACCGCCCGTGCCGGCCGGCCACGGTGGGGGATTCTTCGACGTCTCGTGCCTGAGCACATCCGACTGCTGGGCGGTCGGGGCTGAGCTCGGGGTGAGCGGGGGCGGGAACCCAAGCGGGACCCTGATCGAGAACTGGAACGGCTCCTCCTGGTCGATCGTGCCCAGCCCGAGCCCGACCGGTCCCGGCGTGGAGGGAGCGCTGCTGCAGGGCGTGAGCTGCACGTCCCCGTCGAGCTGCGTGGCCGTCGGGTCTTCGACCGACGACAACGGCGAGAACCTCAACGATCTGATCCTGCAGTGGAACGGTGCGGCCTGGAGCATCGTGCCCGGAGCCGCCACCGGCCAGGCCTTCGACCAGCTGACGCGGGTCACCTGCCTGGCGCCTTCCGACTGCTGGGCCGTCGGCAACGCCGGTCCGACGCAGCAGAACCCCAACTTCCTTCCGATCTATCCGGGCAACGCCCCCGGCGATCAGGGTCTGATCGAACACTGGGACGGAACGTCGTGGACGATCACGCCGAGCGCGGCGTATCCGAGCCCTGGCGGTGGCTACCTCTACGGCCTGGCGTGTGTCAGTGACGCAGACTGCTGGGCATCCGGGGCGACGACCGACAGCAGTGGCAACGCCGCGGGGATCCTCATGGAACACTGGGACGGGTCCGCTTGGACCGACGTGTCGGCGTCCGTCCCGGACGTCTCGACACCCGGAATTCTGAGCGGCATCACGTGCCTCAGCTCTGTGCAGTGCTGGGCGGTCGGCTCGCTCGGCGGGTTCGGTGGGGGTGGCGGCTCCGGGTTCTCGCCGACACCCATCATCGAGAACTGGGACGGCTCTTCCTGGTCGATCGCGCCCAGCCCGAACGTGGCCGCCCTCGGCCTCCTGGACACGATCGCCTGCGTACGAGCGGTGGGGTGCCTGGCGGCCGGCACGGCGGCCACGCAGGCCCAGGAGAACAACCCGGGCCTACGCTCCTTCGTCGAACAGATGGCGTTCCCCCCCGCTTCCAACCAGGGCCTCGTGCTGGGAGCGCACGACGGGGGCGTCTTCAACTACGGGACAGCGACGTTCGCCGGTTCCATGGGCGGTCAGCATCTCAATGCCCCGGTCGTCGGCATCGCGGAGACGCCCGATGGAGGCGGCTACTGGTTGGTCGCCTCGGACGGAGGGGTTTTCAACTTCGGGGATGCCGGCTTCTACGGCTCGATGGGGGCCCAACACCTCAACGCACCTGTCGTGGGCATCGCCGCCACTCCCGACGGTCGGGGCTACTGGCTGGTCGCCTCCGACGGTGGCGTGTTCCGGTTCGGCGACGCCCTGTTCCGCGGTTCCATGGGAGGCCAGCACCTCAATGCGCCGGTCGTGGGTATTGCGGCCTCCGACGACGACGGCGGCTACTGGCTGGCGGCGTCCGACGGCGGGGTCTTCGAGTTCGGCGACGCCGGGTTCTTCGGGTCGGCCGGCGGTCAGCGCCTCAACGCGCCGGTGACCGGCATCGCCGCCACGCCCGATGGCGGGGGCTACTGGCTGGTCGGGTCCGACGGGGGAGTCTTCGACTACGGGAACGCCGCGTTCCTCGGCTCGGTGCCGGGCCAGGGCATCGTGGGCCAACCACCGGTCGTCGCGATCACCCGGACCCCGAGTGGGGCCGGATACTGGCTGGTGGGCTCGAACGGCGCCCTCTACACCTATGGGGATGCGGCCTTCCTGGGATCGCCGAACGGGACCAGGCTGAACGGCCCGGTCACGGGCCTGGCCTCCTCGTAACCCGGCGCAGTGGCCCTGGGGCCCCTCACACGAAGTCGGAACCGCCGTCCACGTTGACGCAGGCACCGGTGACGTAGCCGTTCCGCCGGGAGACGAGGTATGCGGTCAGGGAAGCCACTTCATCGGGCAGCCCGGCCCTGCCGATGTCGGCGGGCTGGTGGAACGTCTTGTCGATCCATGTCATGACGTCGTTCGGGTCCGTCGGGTCCAGGTTCTCGGCCGCGAAGACGTCCTTCAGGTTCTCGGTGAAGCTGGCGGTGACGATGGTGCCGGGGCAGACGGCATTGACGAGGATCCCGTCGGCAGCCAGCGACTTCGCGAGGTTCTTGGCGATGCTGGTGACCGCCGCCTTCGAGGCGGTGTAGGCCACCAGGATGGGGCTCTGGCGCTGAATGGAATGGGCCGAGAAGATTGCCATCCGACCCCATTCGGCCGCCCGCATCAGGGGGACGGCGGATCGGACGCTCCGGACGGCCGACATCGTGCCGAGCGCGAAGGCGTCGTCCCACCCGCGGTCGTCGAGCTGCTCGAACCGACCTGCGGCCGGGCCGATCGTGTGCACCAGGATGTTGAGCGAGCCCCAGCGGTCCGCCACCTGGCCGAACGCGTCACTGATTGAGCCCGCGTCGGTCATGTCGACGCTGATGCCCACCGCATCGGGGCTACCTGCGGCTCGCAAGGCGGCCGCCGTGTCGTCGAGGGCATCGCGTCCACGCGCCATGACGGCCACGCGGGCACCTTCGCCGGCGAGCACCTCTGCGACCGCCCGACCCATGCCCTTGCTGCCGCCGGTGACGACGGCCGTCGCGTCAGCGATCCCGAGATCCATGCACCTCACCTTCCCCCTGCCGCGGTGATCACGTGATCACGCGCCGGCATCGTACGCTTCGAGATACGGCGCGAACCGCTCCTGCACCTGCGTGACCGTCAGGCCAAAGTCGGCCAGGTCGTACGAGTGGCGTCCGTGCGATCCGGGCTCGTGCGTCGTCGCCCAGCTGCTCACGGCGGCCCGCGACGTGTCCGAGAACTCAAGGCCGATCCGCCCGTAGGCCGCTTCCATCGCGCTGACCGGGTCCACCTGTAGGTCGGCGAAGGAGAGGTCGGCGAAACGGTCGTCCCCGACGCGGGCCCGGAAGTCCATGCCCCGGGAGACCGCGAGCCACCACCGCTCGAGCTGCTCCGCACCGAGCTCATCGGCGTCGTATCGGTCGCTTGCCCAGCTGCGTACGTACTGGATCAGGCTGCAGACCGATGCCAGGACCTTGGCCGGGTCACGGTGGCTCCAGAGGAACTTGGCGTCGGGATAGGCCTCGAGGAGCGCGTCCAGGGCGAACATGTGAACGGGGGTCTTGAGGTGCCAGAGGTTCGGCGGGCAGTGCCACTGCAACAACCGCAGGACGCGCCGGTGGTAGAGGTACGTGGTGCCCATGTCGCACTCGGTCACCCACGACAGGTAGGAGGGGACGCGGCCGAAGCCGTCGAAGTGCACGGTCCGGAAGCTCATGCCCAACAGGTCCTGGCACTCCGTCGGCGTCGTCGCCTCCTCGTGGTGCATGGTCTGCATCAGCGGGAACATCTGGTTCATCATGGCCAGGCCGGCCTCGGTCTCGGCGATGCGGGGATCACTGTGCTCGGTCGCCGACTCCGGCGGCGGGCAGGGCGACGAGGACTCCCACAACCGGAGCGAGCGGAATTGAGGGTCAGCCGCCACGAGCTGGCTCAAGGCGGTCGTACCCGTGCGCGGCAGGCCGATGACGAAGACGGGTCCCTTGATCCTCTCGGCCTCGATCGACGGGTGGGCCCGGTAGGTGTCCTCCACCCGCAGGCGGGACTCCAGCAGGCCGACCAGGCGGATCCGCAACATGACCTCGCCGCTCTCGGTCAGTTCCGCCTCCTCGTTCAGGGAGGCCACCAGGTGCTCGAGGCCTTCCCGGTGCGATCCGTCGCCGAAGTCGTCTAGGCCTGTCCGCTCCCGGGCGTCGCCCTCGAGCGACCCGACGTCCAGGCTCATCGGGCGAATCGCTTGCTGACGGCCAGCCGCCTGGCCGCAATGGTGGCCTTCCGCTCATCAGGCGTGACCCGTGCCGTAGTTGCCGGCAGGGAGGCTGCAACCTCGGCGAACGGGACCACGCGGGTCGTCGGCACGGGGGCCGATTCCGTGCGGACGCAGCGAAGGATCACCGGGCCGGCGCTGTGCCCGGCGGTGTCGAGCCAATTGGCGACGCCCGGATCCTCGTGGGCAATGACGACCCGAAGGATCCCGTCGGCGTCGACCACGGCCTGGTGCCCGTTGAGGCTGCTCTGGTGCCCGGCGTAGTCGATGGTCTCCCACCACGGGTTGCCGAGCGAGTAGCTCCAGTAGAGACCCTCGGGCGGTGCCACTTCCACGAGGAGGGCCTCGTCCGGTCCGAGCTCCCAGGAACCGATGACGGGCCGGTTCTCCGCTGCTGCCCCCATGGCGGTGCCGTCGAGAGGAGGCAGAAAGGTGTTGGGCGTCTCCGGCCGGGAGAACTGCAGGAAGAAGTCGAGATTGCCGACGACGAAATCTCCCAGCGCGACCAGCTGGCGGCCGATCACGGCCCTCGGATCCTCCGCTGGACGGGCCTCCCGCTCTCTCGCCTTCCCGATCCGCTCGATGTGGAGCTCGGACGCCACCTCGGTGTCCCAGTCGTAGAAGAAGTGCCGTACCACGAGGATGGTCGCGTTCTCGGCGATCGGCAACCAGTTGCCCGCGTGCTCCTCGGCGGAGAGCACGAGTTCCACTTCTCCGGCGGGCCCCAGATCCAATTCGTCCAGCAGCACGTTGGCCGACGAGGCCATGCCCGCCATGGACTGCAGTCCGACATAGCGGGCCGATCCCCGGTTCCCCCAGAGACGGTAGGACTCTCCACCGCGCAGCGGCGCCCCCGTGTAGATGCAGTCCGGGCAGTCCATCCCCCACTTGAAGACGGCGTCGACGCCCGAAGGCGTCACGGCCAGCACCGGGTCAGACTGTGTCCGCAGCGCCTGGTCCAACCCGATACCCAGCAGTACGAGCAGGTGCCGGAAGCCCGCAGCCATGTCCGTCGGATTGTGGGGGACATCGTCGGACAGGACGACGTCCGAGGCCCG
The DNA here is from genome assembly GCA_964457065.1 of uncultured Acidimicrobiaceae bacterium. Lineage (GTDB taxonomy): Bacteria > Actinomycetota > Acidimicrobiia > Acidimicrobiales > RAAP-2 > Bog-473. Next base: position 7,086 of record CAYWDQ010000077.1, read on the forward strand.
GCGCAAGGCATCGAGCAGGTGGGTCCATGCCCGTCCCGACACGAGGTCGTCGGCGGTGGCATCCCCGGCGCGCGCCGCCTCGCTCACCGAGTGCGGCATCCACGACGGGTTGACGAAGGGACTCGTCACCGTGCGCTCGCACGCGTCCGAACGACTGGCAGAAACAGCATGACCGGCCCCCTTTGCGACTAGGCGGGCCATGCTCCCGCGTGCCGACGAGGGCCGTCAACCGGATCGGCCTCGGCGATCACCCGTTTCGAGAGGTGCTGCGCGTAGCGTGTCGCCAGGAGGAGACAGAGGAGTGCCACTGTTGGCGGTGACGAGGCGATCAGAGGGCGCATGATCAGCGCTGCCATCCCCACCCTGGTGCTGATCGCCGCCGCTGCCGTGCTGGCCCCGATCATCGCCGAGGGCACCCGCCGCTTCCTGCCCGTTCCCGAGGTGGTGGTCCAGATCCTCCTGGGAATCCTCCTCGGGCCCTACGTCCTGGCGCTGGCCCACCCCAACAGCTTGGTCACCGCATTGTCGGATTTCGGACTCACCTACCTGATGTTCCTGGCCGGCACGGAGCTCGATCTGTCGATCATGCGCGAGGGTCACCTGGGACGCGCCGCCTGCGCCTGGGGAGTCTCACTCCTGCTCTCGCTCGTCATCGGGGTGGTGCTCCATGCAACAGGTTCGTTCCTCGACTCCATCGTGGTGGGTCTCTGCCTGACCACGACCGCGCTCGGGACCCTGTTGCCCATCCTGCGCGACGCCGGGGTGTTGCGGACGGCGATGGGACCCGTGCTCCTGTCGGTGGGCGCGCTCGGTGAATTCGGCCCGATCGTGGCCGTGGCCGTGTTGCTGACCAACCGTGACGCGCGGCTCACCTTCCTCCTTCTGGCGCTCTTCGTTGCCGCCGCCGTCATCGCCGCGTTGCTGGCGATGCAGGTGCACCCGCCCCGCTTCGTCGCCCTGATGCGCCGACACCTCCACTCGACGGCACAGCTACCGGTGCAGATCTCGTTCCTCCTCGTGATCCTTCTGGTCTACCTGGCCCTCAAGCTCAGCCTCGACGTGCTGCTCGGTGCATTCGCGGCTGGCGTGGTGGTCCGCCTGTTCATCCAGGGCGAGGACCGCGAGCCGATACAGAGCAAGTTGGAGGCGATCGGTTTCGGGTTCCTCATCCCGATCTTCTTCATTGAGAGCGGCATCACCTTCGACCTGCACGCCCTGATCCATCAGCCCAGGGTCCTGCTCCTCGTGCCGGCGTTCACCGCGCTGTTCCTCGTGACCCGCGGAATACCCACCTGGGTGTTCTTCCGCGGCGTCATGTCGAAGGCGGAGGCGAGTGCCCTGGCCGTGCTCTCCGCGACCGGGCTGCCGATCATCGTGGTCATCACGACGCTCGGCGTGGAGGAGCACCGGATGAAGCCCCAGAATGCGGCCGCGCTCGTCGCCGCGGGCATGTTGTCGGTCTTGATCTACCCGATGATCGGACTCAGCCGGCTGAGCAAGGCGCACAAGCCGGCCGGAAGCCCTGAGCCCGCCGGCGGGGACGACCCATGAGGACGCTCCGGGCGCATTCCGGGTCGCTCGACGGCTGGACGTAGCCCGCCACGGGGAGCCCGGACGCCTTCACTCGTCGTAGCCGCCCGTGAAGAGGCTGGGGTGGGGGCGCGCCGGGGGCGTCGCGAAGAACGGGCGCACATGGGTCTCCATGATCTCCTCGGCGACTGGTGCCATGAGCGGATCGGGCAGGAGGTCGCTGTCCTCCTCCGGATCCTCGTGCAGGTCGAAGAGCTGGCACGGCGTCACGGCGTCCTCGTCCACGACCAGTTTGTGGCGATCGGTCTCGAACACGGCGAAGCCCCAGTTCTCACTCACGGTGACCGCCCGGGGTTCGGCGGACCCGCCGTGCACGGCTCCGAGCAGCGATCTGCCCTGGCCGTCGGGGATGTCGGGGGCGGCGGCAATGTTGCGGAGGGTTGCCGGCACGTCCAGGTGCTCCACCAGCGAATCGACGACCCGGGACTCGCAGCCCCCGGGCGGCCGCATGATCAACGGGACGCGTACCGACCCCTCGTACAGCACGCACTTGGACATCAACCCGTGGCTCCCCGCCATCTCTCCGTGGTCGCTGGTGTAGATGATCCAGGTGTTGTCCAGCAGCCCCCTGCGCTCCAACGCCCCGACCATGAGCCCCACGGCGTTGTCGATGACCGAGATGTCGGCCGCGTACGAGCGCCGCATGCCGCGGATGGCGTCGTCGCTCATGGTCTGCGAGTCGGACACCCACAGGAACGCATTCAGGAGGGCGCCGTAACGCCCCGTTCCCTCGACGGCAGGGCGCTTGGTCGAGCGCGGCATGGAGATGTCCACGTCGCGGTAGCGCTCCACCGCCTCCGCCGGTGCGTCCCAGGGGTCGTGAGGACCCGGGAACCCGACGAAGAGGAAGAAGGGCTCCCGACGGTCGTACCGCTCGATCCATTGGACGGCCTCGTGTCCGTGCCACGTGTCCACGTAGGCATCGAGCGGCAAGGGCATCGGGGTGGAGTCCCACATGGGCACGCACTTGGTCGCGTTCTGGCCGTCCTCGTTCTCCCCCTGGTAGCTCCGATCCGCGATGTGCTTCTTGTACGTGTCGAGGAGGCCGCGGTCCGAGAGGAAGTCGGTGTAGCGGTTCGGGATCTTGCCCACGAACTTGTCGCCCGTCTCGAAGACCTCGGCGAATCCGAGCTCCCGGAGGCGCCCGGCCATGTCGTCGATGTGCGCGACGGGGAGGTTCTCGTCGAGGTACAGGTGCGCCTTGCCCAGTAGCGACGTGTGGTAGCCCGCTTCCCGAAGGGCCCGGGCGTAGGTGGGGGCCTGCGGTGCGATCTCCTCTGCGTTGGTGTAGACGCCGTGGTCGCGCACGTAGCGCTCCGTCATGAAGGAGGCCCTCGACGGCATGCACAGCGGGCCCTGGCACGAGACCCGCGAGAATCGCACACCCTCCGACGCCAGGGCATCGAGCGACGGGGTCAGGACGCTCGCGTCTCCTGCGCACCCCAGCATGTCAGCCCGGTGCTGATCCGACATGACCAGGAGGATGTTGGGGGCGCCCGTGATCACTCCATGGCCCCTTTCGGTCTCAGTATCGCTGCTCGACGTGAGAGCGAGTGGATCTTCGCATGAACCGGCACTGCAGGCAGGGAAGCGGCCTCTTCGATTGTCATGAGGCAGGTTGCCCACCAGTAATCTGTCGCCACCGTCTGGAGTTCGACCCTGGAGCCCATCGCATGCCCTTTGATCTGAAGAAGGTGTTGGACGAGCGCTCGGGCCAGAATTTCGCCCTCCACTCCGAGTACGTCAACCCGCAGCTGCCCCGGGTGCTGGGACAGATCGAGTTCGACCGCTTCTACGTCAAGGGCGAGGGCAGCTACCTCGTCGACGACAAAGGGGACCGCTACCTGGACTTTCTGTCCGGGTTCGGTGTGTTCGCCCTCGGGCGGGGCCACCCGGACATCGTCCGGGCATTGCATGACGCGCTCGACGCGGACTTGCCGAACCTCGTGCAGATGGACTGCGCGCTCCTGCCCGGCGTCCTGGCCCAGGAGCTCGTGGCGCGGTCACATCCGGGCATCGAGCGTGTGTTCTTCACCAACTCGGGGGCCGAGGCCGTCGAGAGTGCCATCAAGTTCGCCCGCGCCGCCACCAAGCGGACCCGCATCCTGTACTGCGACCACGCGTTCCACGGCCTGACGACCGGCGCGCTCGCACTCAACGGCGGCCGGGAGTTCCGCAGCGGGTTCGGGCCTCTGCTCCCGGGATGCGACATGATCCCGTTCGGCGACGCGGCCGCGTTGGCTCGCGAACTGCGCCGGGGCGACGTGGCGGCGTTCATCGCGGAGCCGATCCAGGGTAAGGGGGTCAACCTGGCTCCCGACGGCTTCTGGCAGGAGGCACAGTCGCTCTGCCGCCGCCACAAGGCGCTCATGATCCTCGACGAGGTACAGGCGGGCATGGGCCGCTCGGGGACGTTCTTCTGTCACGAGCAGTTCGACATCACGCCCGACATCGTCACCGTCTCCAAGGCCCTCTCGGGGGGATACGTGCCGGTGGGCGCGATGCTGTGCTCGGCCGAGGTGTCCGACAGCGTGTTCAGCTCCATGGACCGGGCCGTCGTCCACTCGTCGACGTTCAGCGCCAATCAGCTGGCGATGGTGGCCGGCCTGGCGACACTGCAGGCGTTCGAGGACGAGGACATCCTCGACCGTGTCCGTCGGACCGGGAAGGCCTTCACCAAGGCTCTCGAGCCGCTGGTCGAGAAGTACGAGTTCCTGCACGAGGTGCGGGGGATGGGCCTGATGATCGGTTTGGTGTTCGGCGAGCCCACCTCACCTGGCCTCCGGCGACGGTTCAGGATGGTCGAGGCCCTGCGACCGGCCCTGTTCTCGCAGATGATCGTGGTCCCGCTGTTCCATCGGCATCGCATCCTCACCCAGGTCGCGGCCGACAACATGAACGTCGTCAAGCTCCTCCCCCCGCTGATCGCCGGTGACGACGAGGTCGAGCTCTTTGCCGATGCGCTCGACGACGTGCTGGCCAGCGCACAACAGGGCTCCAGCCTGATCTTCGAATTCGGCAAGACCATGGCCAAGGGCACGCTGCACAAGGCACGGCTGTGATCCTCGGGTCGGGCGACAGGGTCCTGGTGACGGGGGCGAGCGGGTTCATCGGGTCCGCCGTCACCCGTCAGCTGGTCGCCCGGGAGCAGGAGGTGATCGCGCTCGTGGAGCCCGGCGCCGACACGGGGAACCTCGACGATCTGCACGTCAAGCAGGTGGTCGGGGACCTGCGGGACGCCGACAGCGTCAGGAAGGCAATGAGCGGCTGCCGGGCGGTCTTCCACGTCGCCGCTCTCTACCGGTTCTGGGCGAGCGACCCCGCCGCCTTCTATGACATCAACGTGGGCGGGACCAAGAACATCCTCGCTGCGGCCTCGGAGTCCGGGGTGGAGCGTCTGGTGTACACGAGCACGGTCGGGACACTCGGGCTCGAGCACGTCTCGGGGGCCGAGTCGGCCGACGAGCGCTCGTTTCCCGACGTACGGCACCTCTACGGCTCCTACAAGCGCTCCAAGTACGTGGCCGAGCACGAGGTGCTGCGCGCCATCGCCGAGGGCCTGCCCGCATCACTGGTCCTCCCGACCTTCCCGGTCGGTCCCGGCGACCGCGCTCCGACGCCGACCGGCAAACTCGTCCTCGACTTCCTGAACGGCCGGATCCCCGGGTTCGTCGACACGGTGCTGAACGTCGCGCACGTCGACGACGTGGCGGCCGGGCAGGTCTTCGCGCTCGAGAGAGGCCGGACTGGGCGCAGCTACATCCTGGGTGGCGAGAACCTGAGCCTGCAGGCGCTGTTGAACGAGCTCGCCTCCATCACGGGCCTTCCCGAACCGCGGTTCAAGGTTCCGCGGTCGCTGTCGCTGGCCGTCGCCGCGCTGTCGGAGGCGGTCGAGGGCAAGGTGCTCCGACGGCACCCCTCGGTTCCCCTCGAGGCCGCCCGGATGTCGACTTCTCAGATGGCTTTCGACGACACGCGGGCGCGCCAGGAGCTGGGCTACGCGACGCGACCCGCCGCCGAGGCGCTCGAGGACTCGGCGCGCTGGTTCGTGCAGACCGGCAAGGTCGGCGGCCGCCGGCTCAGCCGGATCCGCTGGTCCTCGGACCGGTAGTCGACCCCTGCCCCGGTCGTTTCAGGAGCCGGGCGGCGATGGGGCACACTGGTCGCCGTGGCGCCCCAATTCATCTACACCATGCGCGGCCTCACGCGCTTCTACCCGCCGGACCGCGAGGTCCTCAAGGGCATCAACCTGTCCTTCTACCCCGGAGCCAAGATCGGCGTCATCGGGTCGAACGGGTCGGGCAAGTCCTCGCTACTGCGGATCATGGCCGGAGAGGACGACGGGTTCACCGGCGAGGCCCGTCTCACGCCGGGGTTCACCGTCGGCTACCTGCCCCAGGAGCCGCAACTCGACCCGTCGAAGGACGTCGCGGGCAACGTGGCGGAGGGCGTCGGCGAGGCGAAGCGGTTGGTCGACCGGTTCAACCAGGTCTGCGCCGCGTTCGGCGAACCCGACGCCGACATCGACGCGCTGCTGACCGAGCAGGCGGATCTCCAGTCGAAGATCGACGCCGCCGGTGCCTGGGAGCTCGACCGCACCTTCGAGATCGCCATGGACGCGCTCCGCCTTCCTCCCGGCGACGCCGACGTCGGGACCCTGTCGGGCGGCGAGCGCCGCCGCGTCGCGCTCTGCCGGCTGCTGCTGTCCAAGCCCGACCTGCTCCTCCTCGACGAGCCGACCAACCACCTCGACGCGGAGTCGGTTGCCTGGCTCGAGAGGGCCCTGCAGGACTACTCGGGCACCGTGGTCGCCGTGACCCACGACCGCTACTTCCTCGACAACGTGGCGGGCTGGATCCTCGAGCTCGACCGCGGCGCGGGCATCCCGTGGGAGGGCAACTACTCGTCGTGGCTCGAGCAGAAGCAGGCCCGCCTCGCCGCCGAGGAGAAGGCCGACCGCTCGCGCCAGGCCTCCCTCGAACGCGAGCTCGAGTGGATCCGCATGTCCCCGCGTGCTCGCCAGAGCAAGGGGAAGGCGCGCATCACGGCCTACAACGAGCTGGTCGCCGAGGCCGAGGCATCCGACCGGCGAGCCGACAAGGTCGAGCTGGCCATCCCACCGGGACCGCGGCTCGGCGACCAGGTGGTCGAGGCCACCGGCGTGGTGAAGGCGTACGGCGACCGGCTGCTCATCGACGGCCTGGACTTCATCCTCCCTCCCGGTGGCATCGTGGGGGTCATCGGGCCGAACGGCGCGGGGAAGACCACCCTGTTCCGCATGATCGTCGGCGAGGAGCAGCCCGATGCGGGGAGCCTGACGCTCGGCGCAACGGTGCAGCTGGCTTACGTCGACCAGTCGCGCGAGGCACTCTCGGCGGATGCCACGGTGTTCGAGGAGATCACCGGCGGAGTGGACCGCCTGGTCGTGGGTGGT
>CAYWDQ010000078.1:0-14047 GCA_964457065.1 uncultured Acidimicrobiaceae bacterium
CAACGGCTGGTTCAGCAGCCCCTCGGGCGGCACGGCGCTCACCTCGCCCTACACCCTGACCGCGTCCACCACCCTCTACGCCCAGTGGACGGCTAACCCCACGATCACCATCACCTTCAACTCCGAGGGCGGCAGCGCAGTCTCTGCGGCCACGGGTCTCGAGGGCACCACCGTCACCTTGCCGGCCGCTCCCACCTACGCCGGCTACACCTTCAACGGCTGGTTCAGCAGCCCCTCGGGCGGCACGGCGCTCACCTCGCCCTACACCCTGACCGCGTCCACCACCCTCTACGCCCAGTGGACGGCCAACCTTGTCGGCCCCAGTTTCGTGCTCGACGCCCCGTCAACCACAGCCAGCGTGGGTCAGGCGTACGGCTATACCTTCGAGGCGAGCGGGAACCCGATGCCTACGTACGCCTTGGAGCCTGGAGCGCCAACGTGGCTCTCGATCAACCCCAGCACCGGTCTGTTGAGCGGTACCCCTCCGTCGGGCACCACGTCGTTCAGCTACGAGGTAATCGCCTCCAACAGCGTCGGGTCGGCGACAGCTGGACCGTTCACCGAGACAATCGTGGCGGCGACGCCCTCGTCGAGCGAGGCCGATCTGACGGCAACGCTGGTGTGTCCGACGAGCGTGACCATCGACGTCTCGGCGAGTTGCACCTTGACGGTGCAGAACGCTGGACCCGCCAAGGCCAAGTCCCTGTCAGTGGCCATCGCGCTTCCGTCGGGTTTGTCACCGGTTTCGGCCAGCGGCAGTGGCGCGTGGTCCGGGAACGTGGCGGAGTGGACAGTGACCTCGCTCGCCTCCAATTCCTCGACGACGTACAAGGTCACCTTCAAGCCGGTGGTCCCAGGGACGGTCAGCGTCTCCAGTACGGTCTGGTCGCCGACTGTCGACCCGAACTACTCCAACAACGTCAGCGTGGCGTCCGTCCCCATCTTGAGCTGAGGCGAGGGCTCCCAGACCGCCACGCCGCAATCCAGCAACCCTCTCCGGTGAGTGTCGGTGCCTGATAGCCGCCCTCTCTACGTGTTCGTGGCCTGACCGTTGTGGCCCGTTCCAGCCGCCCGTGTGGCCTTCGTCAGGTCGATGGGTCGCAGGAGCTGATAGTCGACATCGGCATGCACCCCGGGTCGGGCTCGTTCATCCATGACCCGTGTCGCCGTGAGGGAGTCCCACGGCGCCGTGCGAGGATCGCGGAGCAGACCGTCCGGGGGTGAGGCGCCAAACACGAAACAGAGACCGATGAGGCAGCAGGCGGCGATCGTCGGAATCACCAAGAGGCAACAGAGGGCCACGCGAGGGAAGGATCTCCCGAGACCGATCGGCCGTCCATCCGAAAGCCGGACGATGCGCAACCCCAGGAGCCGATAGCTGGGCGTCCGACCGTTGCGCCACTCCAGGAGGCTCCACACGAGCCAGCCGATTCCCAGCGTGGCGACGAACAGAAGCGCGGCGAGGGCGAGGGCCTGGATACGCCTGCCGGTGCTCGCTGCGGACGTACGTCCCGCCATCGAGGACGATGTTACGCCGGTCCGTCCGCCGGTACTGAGGGGCAGACGCGTACCCCCTATCGGGCGAGGACCGAGGTCGCCGTCGGCCTAATGGGACTGGACTGGCTTGCGAGAGTCAAGTTGGTCTCCGAGCCACCTGACGGGAGCACTGCTTCGGCCCGGGCCATGAGCCCCAGACCTCGATCGTGTCCCGGACAGCTCGGCCCTCGCGCCGCGTGCCGCGGTTCCCGACGAGGTGCGCCGGTCTGCCAGATTCACGGGATCGTCGGGCACCACGGGTGCGACCGTTCCTCTGACGTGCTCGCCTCGGTCGCGTCCGCAACCCTGAGCGGCGCCGTCGGGCGCGCCGTCACGGTCGAGGTCCACGTCTCGAACGGCCTACCTGGCTTTACCATCGTGGGTCTGCCTGACGCTGCAGTGCGCGAGTCACGAGACCGGGTGCGTGCTGCCGTGCTCTCCAGCGGCGTGCCGTGGCCGTTGCGGAGGATCACGATCAACCTGGCGCCTTCGGGCGTGCGCAAAGGAGGCGCCGGGCTCGATCTGCCGATCGCCATCGGCCTCCTGGTGGCCGTCGGCGAGCTGGGCCCTGACCGTACCGAGGGCCTGGCCTTCTGCGGCGAGCTTGGCCTCAACGGCGCGCTGCGCCACGTCCCGGGCATGATCGCCCTGGCCGACGCCACGTCCCCGCTTGCCTTGGTCGTGCCGCTGTGCGACGCGCGAGAGGCTGCCCTCGTGCGTGCCGGCGTCGTCCACGCGGCGGCGACCCTCGAAGAGCTGATCGGTATCTTGCGCGGCCAGTCTGAGTGGCCCGAGATGCCGGCCGCCTCCGCCGTGACCCGTGCCGCGAGCGTGCCCGACCTCTCCGACGTCCGGGGTCAGGCGGTCGGCCGCCGTGCTCTCGAGGTCGCGGCCGCCGGGCGCCACCACCTCCTCATGATCGGCCCTCCGGGATCGGGCAAGACCATGCTGGCCGAGCGCCTGGCAGGGCTGCTCCCGCTGCTCGCGCCCTCCGACGCGCTGACAGTGACCCGCATCCATTCGGCTGCCGGCTGCGCGCTCCCCGATGGCGCGCTGCTCGACCGCCCACCGTTCCGCGCGCCGCACCATCAGGCGTCCGTCGTCTCGCTCGTCGGCGGCGGCAGCTGGTCACTACGGCCTGGCGAGGTGAGCCTGGCGACCCACGGCGTCCTCTTCCTCGACGAGCTCGGTGAGTTCCCCGTCGCCGCCCTCGAGGCCCTGCGCCAGCCGCTCGAGGAGGGAGTGATCCGGGTGAGCCGCGCTGGTGGGACCGTCACCTTCCCTGCGGCATTCCTCCTGGTGGCCGCCATGAACCCCTGCCCCTGTGGTGAGGGCGTCTACGAGGGCGCCTGCACGTGCACCCCCGCCTCCCGCGCCCGGTACCGCCGCCGTCTCTCCGCGCCGCTGCTGGACCGCTTCGACCTAATCGTCCCCCTGAGCCGGCCCGATCCCGACGAGCTGCTGGCGGGAAAGGCCGGCGAGCGGTCCGCCGCGGTGGCCGCCCGTGTCGCCACCGCCCGGGCCCGCGCAGCGGCGCGCCGGCCCGGACCCGAGTCAAGTCAGGGCGTCGCGCCCGATGCGGAGGCGCTGCTCGCCTCGAAGCTGCGGTCGGGCGACCTGAGCGCCCGGGGCCTGCACAAGGTGAAGCGGGTCGCAAGGACCGTGGCCGACCTGGCAGGTGAGGACGTCGTGTCGTTCGCGCACGTCTCCGAGGCGTTGTCCCTTCGTGCCGGTCGGGCGGTGGTGGCGTGACGCACGCGCACCTGCCCGAGGAGGCCTACGCCGTCGCGTTGGCGTCGGCGCCGTCTGTCGGTCCCGCCACCCTGCGCGGTCTGCTGGCCTCCGACCCGCCTTCGGTGGCCTGGGCGCGCAACCGTCGCGAGTTGGGGGGATCGGTGCACGAGGTGGCACGCATCTGGGCGCGGCACACCGAGTTGGGCATCAGTATCCTGCTGCCCGGTCAGCCGTCGTGGCCGGAGCGGCTCGCCGAGGACCCTCAGGCGCCGGCGGTCCTCTTCAGTCTCGGCGACCCCTCGGTGCTCGAGAAGGCACCGACGGTGGCGCTGGTGGGCACGCGTGCGCCGACCCGCTACGGCATCGGCGTCGCAGCCCAGCTGGGCGCTGATCTGTCCGGAGCGGGTGTCAGCGTCGTGTCGGGACTGGCGCTCGGGATCGACGGGGCGGCGCACGAGGGAGCGTGTGGCGCGGGCGCGTCGCCGATCGGCGTCGTGGCCGGCGGCCTCGACGACCCCTACCCCCGGCGCCACGCCAGGCTCTGGGAACGGGTAGCCGAATGCGGTGCCATCGTGTCGGAGTCGCCAGCGGGCGTGCGCACGGAGAAGTGGCGGTTCCCGGTGCGCAACCGGCTCCTCGCCGCCCTGAGCGACGTGGTCGTGGTCGTCGAGAGCCGGCACCACGGGGGCTCCCGCCACACGGTCGATGCGGCCGCCGCCCGGGGCATCCCGGTCGGGGCCGTGCCGGGCTCCATCCGCAGCGCGACCTCGGAAGGCCCCAACGCGCTCCTCGCCGACGGGGCCTTCCCGGTGTGCTCCGCGGGCGACGTCCTCGTCGCGCTCGCCCTCGAGGGTGCCCAGGTGAGTGTCCCCGCGCCCGCCAGGGCCTCGTCGGGGCCCTCTCGGGCGGACCCCGCGCCGGGCACGGACCTTCGGGTCTACGAGGCGTTGTCCCCGGACCCCGCCTCGCTCGACGACCTGACCCGGGCCACCGGCCTCGATCTGTCCGCACTGTGCGGTGCGCTCGAGCGCCTCGCCCTGGCCGGTCTGGCCATCGGTGTCGGAGGTTGGTGGGAACGGGTGTGACGCCGGGAGCGCCCCCTGGGCGCCCTAACCTGCCTCGCCGTGGAAGGACGGTTCCTCCAGGCGGACGACGTGGCCGGTCTGCGGGCACAGGCGGTGAGCGCCCGGGAGGCCGGTGCCGCCGCCGTGTTCCTCCGTGAAGGCCCGCTCGGCGATCCGATCGTCCTGGTCGCCGGCCTGGGCGACTCGGTTCCCGACGTGCTCCTGGGCGTCCGGCTGGCGCTGGCGCCCGGGAGCCGCCATCCCGCCATGCTGGCCCGGGAGCTGACGGGCCTCGACCTCGTCTGCGGCGGCCGGAGCGTCCTCTGCTTCATGCCCCCCTTCGACGATCGGCTCGCCGAGGCCGTCGCCCTCTGCCGGGCCATGTGGCGGGACGGGGAGGCGGTGAGCGGAGGCCCGTGCTTCCCGGTGGAGTGCGCCGTGAACCGCCCCCGTCCGGCCCGTGCCGGGAGCCCGCGTGTCGCCCTGGACCTCACCGGGGGAGGGGAGGTGCCCGGCCTCTTCGAAGGCACGGTCGACCTGCTCCTGCGCCCGACCGGCGCTGCGGGAGTGTGCCGCCTGGAGCACCCATGACCGATGCCACCCTGGTCCACGAGATCCCGGTCGCGGAGGCCGAGAGAACGGCCGTCACCGGTCACCACCTGCCCGCCCTGAACGGCCTGCGCGCCGTGGCCGTCATCGGCGTCGTGGCCTACCACCTCCAGCTCGGCTGGGCGTCTGGCGGCTATCTAGGGGTCGACCTGTTCTTCGTGCTGTCGGGGTTCCTCATCACCACCCTGTTGCTCGAGGAGTGGGCGGAAGAAGGCCGGATCAGCCTGGCCGCCTTTTGGGGGCGGAGAGCCCGGCGCCTGCTCCCCGCCCTGTTCCTCGTCGTGGCCGCGCTCGGGTTGTACATCGTCGCCGACGCTGCGTGGGGCGGTCCGGGCGCCAACGGCCTCATCGACCTCTCGGGACTGCGCGGCGACGCGATCTCGACGCTGCTCTACGTCAACAACTGGCACTCCATCTTCGCCCACCAGTCGTACTTCGCCCAGTTCTCGACGCCTTCGCCGTTGCAGCACACCTGGTCGCTGGCGATCGAGGAGCAGTTCTACCTGGTGTGGCCGCTCGTGCTCCTGCTCCTCCTGCGCGTGGCGCGCCGTGGCTGGCGACGTGCCGGCATGGTCCTGACGGTCACCCTCGGCGTGCTGTCGTCCGTCCTGATGGCCGTCCTGTTCCACCCTGGAGCCGATCCCACCAGGGTGTACTTCGGGACCGACACCCGGCTCTTCGACCTCATGGCGGGCGCGACCGTGGCCTTCGTCGCCGCCGCGCGCCCGCAGCCGAACGCGCGGGTGAGGCGGGGGCTGCACCTCGTGAGCCCGCTGGCCGCCGTGGCACTGGCGGTGTTCTGGGTCAGGGCCGGCACGCCGGGTGGCCTGCCCACGAATTTCATGTTCGAAGGCGGGTTCCTGATCTGTGCCGCGCTGGCGGCAGTCGTGGTCGCCGACGCCCGCCTGATCCAACCGGGGGTGCTCGCCCGCGCGCTCGCCTGGCGGCCGCTCCACTTCATCGGGACGATCTCCTACGGCATCTACCTCTGGCACTGGCCGGTGATCGTCTACCTCAACGGGTCGCGCACCGGGCTCTCCGCCTGGCCCCTCGACCTCCTGCGCATCGCAGTCACGCTGGCCGTCTCGACGGCGAGCTACTACCTGGTCGAGCGGCCGATCCGCCTGGCCCACGTGCGCGGCTGGGTCCGCTGGTGGGCGGCTCCCGTCGCCGGTGTGCTGACCGCGGTCCTCATCGTGGTGGCCACCATCCCGGCCGTCGCCGACCCGTCACCCGTGGCCGCCACCACGCACCTCCCCGCCGCGGCGGCCGGCGGCTCCGGCAGCACCGTGCCCGGCGCCGGTGGCTACGCGGGACAGAAGCCGATCCGGCTCACGCCGGCGCCGTCGGCGGCCGATCCGCTGCGCGTCATGATCCTCGGGGACTCGGTCATGCACGATGCCTCCTACGGCATCACCGCGGCGCTGCAGGCGACCGGTGAGGCCACGGTCGCCACCCGGACCATCGACGGCTTCGGGCTGACGACGGCGACGAACTGGCCCACGTCGATTCCCAACCTCATCCACCAGACGGGGGCCCAGCTCATCGTCGCCTCGTGGAGCTGGGACCAGTACGGCCCGACCACGCCCAACGCCCTGCACCAACCCGCGCGGTACACCAGGTTGTTGCGCAGCGCCGTGGCCACCATGCTGACCCCGGGCAACGGCGTCGAGGGGGTGATCTTCACCCAGTTCCCCGAGTCGGGAGACATCGCCGCGGCCAACCCGGCCGACCAGGTGGCCTACAACAAGGAGCGCTGGGACGGTGTCATCGCCTGGAACGACATCGCCGAGAAGATGACGCGGTACTTCCCCGGACGCGTCATGTACTTCCCGCTGGCGAGCTCCGTCCTGTTGGACGGGACCAGGTACTCGGCCTGGCTCCCGCCCGAGGGCGACCCGCACGCCCCGAACGAGCAGTGGATCCGCGTCCGCAAGCTCGACAACGTGCACCTGTGCCCCGAGGGCAGCGCCCGTTACGCCGACGCGCTCCTCACCGACATGACGTCGGTGTTCGGGCTGGCAGAGGCGACCGGCGACTGGTCCCAGGGATCGTGGACGTCGGACCCCAACTTCAATAACCCGCCCGGAGCATGCCCCGACGACCACCCGCCGGGATGACCGCCGCGGCCACCATGCCCATCGGCGCGCACGTCCGCGCCGGGGGCGATCTCCTGCCGGCGTTGGCACGGGGGACGGAGATCGGCGCCGACGTCGTGCAGGTCTTCACGCAGAGCCCGCGGGCCTGGAAGCCGAGGCAGTACAGCGACGAGGTGCTCGAGGCCTACCGCGACGCGCAGGCGAGCGCCACACAGGTCCGGCAGACCTTCTGCCACGCCACCTATCTCATCAACATCGCAGCCGCCGACCCCGAGGTCCTGGCGCGCTCGCAGGCCTGCCTGCGGGCCAACTTTGCCGTTGCCACCGCCATCGGCGCCCGCGGGCTCGTCCTGCACGTCGGGAGCCACCGGGGGAGAGGATTCGAGGCCAGCCTGCCCCAGGTGGTCGACGCCCTGCTCCAGACGCTGGCGGACCAGCCCGGCGGCGACTGCCCGATCGTGCTCGAGAACGCGGCCGGCACGGGCGACACCGTGGGGCGCACCTTCGACGAGCTGGCGGCCATTCTGCAGGCGGCCGGCCCCGGCGACGACCCGCGGCTCCTGGTGTGCCTCGACACGCAGCACCTCTGGGCATCGGGCGTCGACTTCGGCTCGGTGGACAAGGCCGACGAGGTGGTGGCGCACTTCGACGACGTGGTCGGCCTCGACCGTTTGCAGTGCCTCCATCTCAACGACTCCAAGGTCGGGCTGGGTGCGAACCGGGACCGGCACGAGAACATCGGCGAGGGCACTATCGGCGCCGACGCGCTGGGCGCGCTGCTCGGGCACCCTGCGCTCACGCGGGTGCCCGCCATCCTCGAGGTCCCCGGGGACGGCCACGGGGCGAGGGCACTCGACGTGGCGGCGGCGCGGGCGGCCCTGGGCCGGGGGATCGACCTTCGGCACCGGTCCTAAGCTGGCGTCCGTGACCAGCACACGGATCGAAAGCGACAGCATGGGGGAGATCGAGGTCCCCGCCGACCGGTACTGGGGGGCCCAGACCCAGCGCTCGCTGCACCACTTCGACATCGGTATCGAGACGATGCCCAAGCCGTTGATCAGGGCCTTCGGAATCCTCAAGGGCGCATCGGCCTCGGTCAACCGTGACTTGGGCAAGCTCGACGGCGCGCTGGCCGACCTCATCGAGCAGGCGGCAGGGGAGGTGGCCAAGGGAGCCCTCGATGACCACTTCCCGCTGCACATCTGGCAGACCGGCAGCGGGACCCAGACCAACATGAACGCCAACGAGGTCATCTCCAACCGGGCCATCGAGCTCGCCGGCGGCGTCATGGGCTCCAAGACTCCGATCCACCCCAACGACCACGTGAACATGTCGCAGTCGTCGAACGACACGTTCCCCACGGCCATGCACATCGCGGCGGTCGAGGAGATCGTGCACCGACTGCTCCCCTCGGTGACGGCCTTGCGCGACGCGCTCCTTGACAAGGAGATCGAGTTCGCCGGCATCACGAAGATCGGGCGCACGCACCTCATGGACGCGGTGCCGCTCACGCTGGGCCAGGAGTTCTCCGGCTACGTGGCGCAGTTGACCGCGGACATCGACCGTATCGAGCGGACCCTCCCGGGGCTCTACGAGCTGGCGGCCGGCGGCACCGCCGTGGGCTCGGGTCTGAACACACACCCCGAGTTCGGCCGGCGCGTGGCCAAGGCGATCGAGGACATGACCGGCCTGCCGTTCGTCACGGCCCCGAACAAGTTCGCCGCGCTGGCGGCCCACGATGCGCTCGTGTTCACCCACGGGGCGCTGAAGACGCTCGCCGTTTCCCTGATGAAGATCGCCGACGACCTGCGTTGGCTCGGCTCCGGCCCCCGCAGCGGCCTGGGCGAGCTGGCGCTGCCAGAGAACGAACCGGGCTCGTCCATCATGCCGGGCAAGGTCAACCCGACGCAGAGCGAGGCCATGATCATGGTCGGGGTACAGGTCATCGGGAACGACGTGGCGGTCACCACGGCGGGCAGCCGGGGCAACCTCGAGCTCAACGTCTGCAAGCCCGTCATCGCCTACAACGTGATGCAATCGATCGCCCTGATGACCGACGCCTGCCGGGGTTTCCGCGAGTTCTGCGTCGAGGGGCTCCGGCCCGACCTGGCGCAGATCCGGCGCCACCTGAACAATTCGCTGATGCTCGTCACCGCCCTGAACCCGATCATCGGCTACGACAACGCGGCGAAGGTGGCCAAGAAGGCGCACAAAGAGGGGACCACCCTCAAGGAGGCCGCCCTCGAGCTGGAGCTGCTCACCGAGGAGGAGTTCGACGCCGCTGTGCGCCCCGAGGACATGACGCATCCGTGAGGGAGCCCGTGCTGACCGAGGCGGCTGTCGACGCTGCCCTCGACGAGCAGCACCTCAACTGGGCCCGGGAGGGTGACGTCCTGGTGACCACGGTCAAGTTGCACGACTTCGCCGCCGCGCTGGCCTTCGTCAACACCGTCGGCGCGGCCGCCGAGGCGGCCAACCACCACCCGGACATCGACATCCGCTGGAACACGGTGCACCTGGCCCTGACCACGCACGACTCGGGCGGGATCACGCTGCTCGACCTGGCATTGGCCGGCGCCGTCGACCGCATGCGACCCGACGTCCGCCGCAACGACGGAGACGGCGGCTAGCTCTCCGGCTCGAGCAGGCCGGCCCGCAGACCCTCGATCAGGCCCGGCCCGGCGCCGATGCCCGTCACGTACTCGTCCACCGACCCGTAGTGCTCGCGCAGGTGGTCGAGGAGCAGTTCCATCTGGGCCGGGTCGGCGGAGAACACCTCGTCGAGGTTCTCGATCGACTCCCGGCCGTCGGGGTACTTCAGGATCAGCTTGGCCCGCAAGCGCTCCATGGCCTCGCCGCTCAGCGCGTAGTCGGCCACCACCGTCGGCTCGTCGACGCCCAGCAACGAGAGCACGATGGCGGACAAGACCCCGGTGCGGTCCTTGCCGGCGGTGCAGTGGAACACGGCCGGGAGCGCTCCGGGTTCTGCCAGGACCTGCAACGCCGCCAGGATCTGCCCGCCGGCGTCACGCAGCATCTCCTGGTACTGCACACCGAGGAGGCCGGGCCGGCGCTCGAACGCCTCCGCGTCCGGGAGCTCGTCGATGAAGGGGAAATGGTGGAACGCCACGGGGTGCGCGTCGACGTCGAACCGGCCGCGTTCCAGCTCCTGGCCCGAGCGCAGGTCGATGACCGTACGGATGCCCAGAGCGCGCAGCAGCGAGAGGTCGGCGTCGGTCAGTTCGCCGAGCCCGTCGGCCCGGAACAGCGTCCGCCAGCGCGTGTGCCGGCCCCCACCCGCCGCGTACCCACCGAGGTCGCGGAAGTTGACCGCTCCTTGCAGCGCGATGAGTCGCTCGACTGCCTCCATCACGTCAGTGCACCTCCATGGTTCCGGTCCCCGGCGCTCGCCGTGACTGCTCCTGCAGTCTGCACGCCCGGGCGCTCGGCCCGACCGTCTCCGCGAACTCCAGGTGACACGGTGTCAGGCGACGGGCATGTCCCACAGGGGGAACCAGCGTGTGAGGTCCGACTCGACCGGCAGGTCAGCCCCGACCATGGTGCGGATGCGCAGCTCCAGCTCGGTGTCCCGGCGTTCCGCCTTCACGTCGACCGGGGCGAAGGGGTAGAAGGTTCCTCGCTTGAAGAGGTAGACCAGCCGGAACGCCCTGGCGTCGTCGGGCGCGTCGGGCCCGGGGACGAAGCCGAAGACCGAGCACAGCAGCTGTGGCCCCCACCCGTTGTCCTGCAGGGTCGAGTTGGCCATGTGGATCTTGGTCACCAGCTCCTCGAGGTCGGGGTCGTCGAGGAGCAGCCAGCCGTAGTCGAACCGGTCCTGGGCGTGCCCGAAGCCTTCGCCCACCAGCTCGGAGATGTCCTTCTGGGCGTCCGCCGCGGCCTGGCCCGGCGGCGGCTTCCAGCAGACCCCGGCATGGCCCGACGACACGAGCCCGCCGGCGCTCTGCAGCGTCAGGGCTGCCGTCGGCAGGGCGAACAGCGCGTCGAGGTTGGCCCGGACCGGCTTGGTGCGGCCGAGGATCGTGTCGAAGAGGCCCACCGCTGCGGACTCCGTGTGCGCCGGGCGAGCCGTCAGCTGGCCTGGCCCAGCTGACGCTCCAGGGAGTCCAGCTGGGCGAGGCGGCGCTCGAGGGTCGGGTGGGTCCGGAACAGGTTGCCGAAGCTGAAGCCCCCGCCCCCACCCTGGTCACCCCCGGTGGCCACAGCCGGGGTGAAGAAGAAGGCGTTGAACGGCTCGGCGGCCCGGAGGTCCTTGGTCGGGATGCGCGCCATCTCCCCGCTGATCTTGACGAGCGCCGAGGCCAGCAGCGACGGCCGGCCGATCAACAGCGCGCCGGATCGGTCGGCCGCGAGCTCGCGGTAGCGCGACAGAGCCATCGTGAGTAGGAAGCTGACGAAGTACACGACGACCGACACCAGCAGCACGATCATCTCGACGAGCGCGGCCTGGCTCTGCTGGTTGTTCCCGCCGCCCCGGCCGCCGCCGAAGAGCTCGGAGTAGAACAGAACTCTGGTCATGAGGCCGGCGATCATCCCCAGGCCGCTGGCGATCGTCATCACGGCCACGTCGCGGTGCGCGACGTGTGACAGCTCGTGGGAGAGCACGGCCTCGACCTCCGGCTCGTCGAGGCGCCGCAGCAGCCCGCTGGTGACGCAGACGACGGCGGACTTCGGGCTGCGGCCGGTGGCGAAGGCGTTGGGGATGTCGGTCGTCGCGATGGCGACCTTCGGCTTGGGCATGTCGGCCAGGGCGCACAGCCGGTCGACGACGCCGTGCAGCTCGGGGGCCTGCTCGGGCGTGACCTCCTTGGCGTGCATGGCGTACATCGCGATCTTGGCGCTGAACCAGTACTGGCAGAAGATCAATGCGACGGCGATGACCAGCACCAAGGCATACGAAATGCCGACCGCGATGAGGATGCCGACCACCAGTCCGTACAGGAGGACGAGGAAGAACCCCGTCATGAGCATGCGGTAGGTGAGGCCCCGGTCAGGTTTGATGTTGCGCGAGATCGCCATCAGGCGCCCTCCTCGCCTTGTTCTGCGGCGGGCAGCGCGGCGGCGGCGTCGGGCCCGCCGGCACCCGTCCCCAGCTCAGCCTTCAATGCTGCCAGCTCGTTGTCGACCTGCGACGTCGACGACACCTTGTCGAGCTCCTTCTGAATGTCGTCGACCGGGTGGGTGAGGTCGTCGAGCGCGCCCGAGGCCAGCAGCTCGTCAATGGCGCCCGCCCGCGCCTGCATCGATGCGATCTTGTCCTGGGCCCGCTGCATGGTCGCGCCGGCCGAGCGCGTTGAGTCCGAGATCCCGGATACCGCCTCGCCCACCTTGGTCTGCGCCTCGGCCGCGGTGTAGGAGGCCTTCATCGTCTCCTTCTGCGTGCGGAAGCGCTCGACGCGCATCTGGAGCTCCTGCGAGGTCTGGACGAGCTTCTGCTCCTGGTCGCTGATCTGGTCGTGCTGGGTCTTGAGCTCGGCGAGCTGCTCGCCCAGAGCAGCCCGCCGAGCCAGCGCCTCGCGGGCCAGGTCCTCGTTGCCCTGCCCCAGGGCCGCCTTGGCCTGGCCCTGCAGCTTGTCGGCCTGCTTCTGCAACCCCTGGGCCTGCAGTTCGATCCGCTTCCGGGCCGTGGCCACGTCCGCCACCCCGCGCCGGACCTTCTGCAGCTGTTCGAGCTGCTTCTCGTAGGACAGGTCCAAGGTGTCCCTTGGGTCCTCCATCTTGTCCAGGGCCTTGTTGGTCTTGGAGCGGAAGATGTCGGCGATCCGACTGAACATGCCTGCCATGGACTCCGAGCATAAGGCCAAGTGGGGCAGCAGGTGGCACCGGGCGGCCCTGGCCAGGCGCGCCGCTAGTCTCGGCAGGTGCCCGATCGCCTCTGCCTGCTCTGCGTCCATGCGCATCCCGACGACGAGGCATCCAAGGGTGCGCCGACCGTTGCCCGCTACCACGCCGAGGGTGTCCGGACCGTGCTGGTGTGCTGCACCGGGGGGGAGGAGGGGGACATCCTCAATCCGGCCATGGACACGCCCGAGGTCAAGGCCGACATCGGGCGGATCCGGATGGCCGAGCTCAAGGCGGCCACCGACATCATCGGCTACGACGAGACGGTGCTCCTGGGCTACAGGGACTCGGGCATGCCCGATTCTGAGGCCAACACGCGGCCGGACTCCTTCGCCCAGGCGCCCCTGGACGAGGCGGTGGGCCGGCTGGTGGCCGTGATCCGGCGGGAGCGCCCGCAGGTCATCGTGACGTACGGCGACAACCAGTCGGAGTACCCGCACCCCGACCACCTCCGGGTGCATGAGATCTCCGTCCTGGCCTTCGACGCCGCCGGCGACCCGGACCGGTTCCCCGACGCCGGGACGCCGTACGCCCCGGCCAAGCTGTACTACTCGGTGTGGTCGGGTGAGCGGTTCCGCCAGATCCATGCCAAGTTCGAGGAGCTCGGCCTCAAGTCACCCTTCGACGACAAGTGGCTCGCCCGCATGACCCGCACAGAGCCCTTCACCACGAGCATCGATGTCGCCGGCTTCACCGAGGTGCGGAGCGAGGCGCTCAAGGCGCACGCCACGCAGGTCGACCCCACCTCGCCGTTCTGGTTCGGCCTGCCGCCCGAGGTGATGCGCGGCATCCACCCGGTCGACGAGTTCCGGCTGGCCCAGAACCGCGTCGGCCCGGTCGACGTCACCGAGGATGATCTGTTCGCAGGGGTGCGGGCTTCCTGAGTCCGGGTCAGGCGGTGGGGCCGAGGAAGCCCCAACTGATGAGGCCCGCGCTCTGCAGCAGCACCACGGTCACCGCCGCGGCGACCACGCCGAGCAGCACCACGGTGACGACGGCCTTCCACCGCAGCCCGCTTCTGCGCTGCCGGCGCTGCTCGGACCGCGACGCGACCGGAGCGGGATCGTTATCGGGGGGCGGGGGCACCGGCTGCGTCACGGGGCCGGGTACCGGTGCGACGTCCGCGACCGGCGAGGCGGACGCCTG
>CAYWDQ010000079.1:0-13952 GCA_964457065.1 uncultured Acidimicrobiaceae bacterium
TCGCTCGCCATGTCGTGGGCGAGGTAGTGGCGCTGGCTGTGCATGGTCGTCTCGGTCCGTCCGAAGCCCAGCCGGGAGAGCATGGACACCACCGCGCCCGGGTAGATCGACCACCAGTTGGTGACGTGGTGCTCCGCCGACGGTGAAAAGCGCATGACGTTGGACTCTGGATCGTCCACGTCGTCCTGCAGCGGTTCGGTGACGATCATGGTCCCGGTCGTTCGCTGGGCGGCCTGCGACAGCGCCCCCCACGGCTCACGCAGGTGCAGCAGGATCGCCCCGACCAGCGTGATGTCGAACGTCCCGAGGTCGGCCGGCATGTCATAGATGCTGCCCTGGACGAATTTGGCCGATGACCCGAGTGTGCGGTGCAGGTACCACCACGCGTCGTGGTTCCGGTCGATCGTCTCCTGCATGACGCGCAGCTTCTCGTCGGGCTCGTCGTGCCCCCTGATGGGCAGCACATCGATCGACACGTCGAATCCGGCCTCGAAGGCGACCACCTCGGCCCCCATGCGCTCCAGGTAGAAGGTCAGGTACCCGGTGGCCGGGCCCAGCTCGAGCACCCGCTTGCCCGCGACGTCCACACCGCCGAGGTACGCGGTCTCGTGACCCCGCAGGTCCCACGCACCCGGCAGCACCCGCCCGTCGGGCAATTCGAAGGCGTGGTACCAGACGAAGTCGTCGAGGTCGGCGCCCTCGCGCCGCCTCGACTGGGCGGCCTGGAAGGCAGGGTCGAGCTGGCCGAGATACCCCTTGGGCGGGTAGGTGGGAAGGAGCGGCCGGCGTGGCGCCGAGACCCGGGCCGGGCCGGGGGTCGCTCCACCAACGGCCGTTCCCTCGGTGTCGCGTCGCTTGAACATGGGCCGTCACTCTAGGCCAGGGACCTACCGCCACCCTCCAACGCCGAATGCAGACGCTGGTGAATGCTTTGCTGGCGACGCTCTGTGGGGGATGTCAACGGGAGTCCTCCAACGGCGACGGGCACGACGAGGCGACCATCCGATGCCGATGACCCTGGGCGTTACGGTAGGTTGTCGCGTGTCATGAGGGAGCACCCCTGATCCACAGGCCGTCATTGCCTCGCCTGCTCCGCCTCGTTCCGGCCGTCGTCCTCCTGAGCGCACTGGCGTACGGGGTGTCGGACGTCACGGACGTGTCACAGGTCGGCGCGAGCAATCCTTCGTGGGCAAGCACTCCGCTGTGGACGCAGATGCTCGGCGACATGAGTGCGCCGGTCGAGCAATCGTCTCCGAATATCGCGACCCTCGACGGTGACGGTCCCTCGGTGGTCGTCGGAGACACGCGGGGCTCGGTCTACGCCCTTCATCTCAGCGACGGTTCCACGGTGAGCGGTTGGCCGGTGACCCTGGGGGTGCCGATCGACTCGACTCCCTCGGTGGCCCAGATCACCGGCAGTCCGTACGACTCGGTCTTCGTCGGCTCCGGCACGTCCGGCGACCCGACCGAGGGCGGCTACCAGGCCATCGGGCCCGGCGGGAACGTCGAGTGGTACACCCCGGTCACGGATCCGGGCACCGATAACGAACCGGCGTACGCGGTCGAGGCGTCCATGAGCGTCGGGTCGCTGCAGGGTGGCGGCACCGACGTGGAGGCCGGCTCACTCGACCAGGAGGAATACGCCCTCGACGCCTCGGACGGGTCCACCCTCCCGGGCTGGCCGTTCTTCTCCGACAGCGTGTTCGCGACCTCGGCACTGGCGGACCTCTACGGCACCGGACAAACGGAGGTCGTCGAGGGAAGCACGCAGACCGCGGGATTCGCCCTGGGGAAGCACTACACCCAGGGAGGCCATCTGCGCATTCTGAACGGGAGCGGCGGGCTCATCTGCAGTTACGACACGGACCAGGACGTGGTGTCTTCGCCTGCGGTGGGTGCTTTCCTTCCCGGCGGGGCGACCGGCGCGGTCTTCGGCACCGGCACCTACTTCGCCGGGGCCTCGGACACCGACAAGGTGCTGGCCGTGAACAACCAATGCAATCTGGCGTGGTCGACGACGTTGGACGCCGCCACCTCGAGCAGTCCCGCCCTCGCCGACGTGCAGGGCAATGGCACCGAGGACGTGGTCGAGGAGACCGACAACGGGACCACAGGGTCGGTGTGGGTGCTGAACGGCTCCAGCGGACAGCCCCTGTGGCACCAACCGATCGTCGGGAGGGGCCTGGGGAGCGTCACCACCGCCGATCTCTTCGGCACCGGACACCAGGACCTGTTGGTACCCACCACACTCGGGGTGGAGATCTTCGACGGAGTCTCCGGTGCGCTGGTGGCCGAGCTGAACACCGACGGGTCCGACGTCAACGGCGTGCTCGGGTTCATCAATTCCCCCCTGGTGACCGATGACGCCGACGGGAACGTCGGCATCACGGTCGCCGGGTACACCTACAACACCGAGCAGGGCATCGTCGAGCACTTCGAGATCCCCGACTCCGATGGGGCGCAGGCGGTCGGGGCGGGCTCGTGGCCGGAATTCCATCACGACCCCCAGCTCACGGGCTTCACCGGTCAGGGCGGCTCCACGACCCCGTGCGACGTGCCGGCGGCGGCGTACAGCGGGTACGACATGGTGGCCAGGGACGGCGGCATCTTCAACTTCGGCAATTCCCCCTTCTGCGGGTCGACGGGGAGCCTTTCGCTCAACGCGCCGATCGTCGGCATGGCCGAGGCGTCGAACACGGGTGGGTACTGGCTGGCCGCCTCCGACGGCGGCGTCTTCGCCTTCAACGGGGCCGCCTTCTACGGCTCAATGGGCGGTCAGCATCTCAACGAACCGATCGTGGGCATCGCGGCGACCCCCGACGGCAAGGGCTACTGGCTCGTCGCGTCCGACGGGGGGGTCTTCACCTTCGGGGACGCGTCGTACTGGGGCTCGACCGGCAGCCTGGTCCTGAACAGCCCGGTAGTCGGCATGGCCGCCGCCCCGGACGGTCTCGGGTATCGGCTGGTGGCCTCCGACGGAGGGGTCTTCACCTTCGGGGACGCGCAGTTCTTCGGATCCGCCGGTTCGCTGAAGCTGAAGGCACCGATCGTCGGCATGGCCAACGATCTCCAGACGGACGGCTATTGGCTGGTTGCCTCCGACGGAGGCGTGTTCAGCTTCAACGCGCCGTTCTACGGTTCGATGGGCGGCCAATTCCTGGCCGCTCCGATCGTAGGCATCCGTCCTGCGAACAATGGGCAGGGCTACCAGCTCGTTGCCTCCGACGGCGGCCTGTTCTCGTACGGCATTGCAACGTTCCGTGGATCGATGGGCGGCCAGCACCTGAACCAACCCATCGTGGGCATCGCAGGATACTGAGGGCTCCGAGCACCCGGATCGGATCAGTTCGCGATCTTCTGCAATTCGAGCGAGGTGACGTCCAGGGTGCTGTTGGGACTCACGCCCACGCTCACGGAGAAGACCGACGCGGCGGAGGTCGAGAACTCGAGCGTCGTCTGACGAGTGGACGTGGTCGGGGTCAGCACGAGCGTCGAGACGTGCTCCTGGGCGAGGTCGAGTGGCGCGGGCGCAACGACCAGCTGGGTCATCGACGTCGGGTGCGCCAGGCTGAACCAGTTCGAGACGACGATGCGACGGTTGGGGGTCGTCAGGAAGGACATCCGCGACGGGCGACCCGATGCGCTGTCCACGCTCTCGACCAGGGTCACCTCGTAGGTTCCCGTCCCCAGGTTCGCCAGAGCGAGCGGAGCCGTGCGGACGCGCGAAACCCCCGCCTCCCAGGGACCACCGAGGGACTGGCCTGACCACGTCAATGGCGCTGCCGGCACCGGCCCGGACGGCACGACGAGTGCGACGACCACGATCACGATGAGCGCGGCCGCCCCCGCGACGAGGCTGCGTGCCACCTCGATCGGGCGCGGATTGACGAGCCGTACCAGGAGCCACACGAGTGCTGCGACGAGCACCAGCTCGAACAGAAGCTCCTCCGCCACCACGTGGCTGAACGTCGGCACGACCGAAGGCAGGTACGTGTTGATCCAATCCCACCACCCGGGGTACAGGGTCGGGTCCCAGGGGGCGAACGGGGGGAACGTGGCATTGAAGTAGTTGTGGTCCCCGATGAGGATCGGAACGCCCTGGACGATCCAGAGAACCGCCACGACGATGGCGACGGCAGCGAGCCGCTGGCGGTAGGCCTCGAGCCGTTTCAGGAAGAACGGAGACCACGCGAGCAGCATGGGCATGATGGTCCATTGGAACCGCCCGGCCAACGCCGTGCCCCCGAACGCGGTGACGATGGGCTGTGTTCCGTTGATCACGAGGATGGCGACTGCGCCGAGGAGCAGCACGACGTTGGTCACCTGCGTCCTGCGGCGCGAGTACCACAGGCCGAGCAGTCCGAACAGAATGGTGGGGCACTGGACCAGGAACCCCTGGTCGCGATCGAAGACGAGACCGAGGGTGTCCTTGAACCCCCGGGTGCCGAGGTTCGGGCTTGGTTGGGGCAGACCCAGCAGATGGCCGAAGTAGTACTGGTTGTAGACGATGAGGAGGGCGAACGAGACGATGACCACGCCGATCACGACGAGCGCCGGAACCAGCTCGATGCGCCGCAGGTAGAGCAGGACGAGCAGCCCGACGATCGCCACGACGTCGACCGAGAAGTTCTTGATCTGGAACCAGGGTGGAACGGCGAGGGCGACGGTGATGACGGCGACCGAGGTCCAACGGCAGATTCCAGTGCGTTCCACCAGGGCCATTTCGAGGAGGCCGCAGGCCAGGAAGATGCCACTGATCAGGTCGGGGTAGACCTGCGTCGTTGCGAGCCACAGCGCCGGGCACGCCAGCGCCAGCGCGAAGACGACTTGGCCGTTGCGACCCAACTCGGCGAGCCGGGAGGCCCGCTGATGGATGTAGACGAACCCGATGGCATTGACGGTGAAGAACCCCACCAGGGCCAAGGGGACGTTACCCACTGCGACGAACGGCGCGAGGAGAGCGGGGAGACCGATGCCCTGGGCGAAGATGACCCCGTGCGGTCCTGAAAAAGCGTGCACTCCCATCGTCGTGAGCGTGGCGCCCGCGGGCCAGGCGTAGATGTAGTGCGACACGAGGTCGGCACGGTACTGGGGAAGCACGTGGACGCTCAGGTGGCTCAGGGTCTCGGCCGCGATGAGGTAATGGGGCGAGTCTCCGGAGATCACGGTGCCCTGGGAGCGAAGCAAGAACCACGTGAAGATCTCGCCGATGACGATTGCGACGACGGCAAGGGCAAGGGTCGGCCAACGAGCCGGATGGAACTGGGTGGCGAACTCGGTGGTGGCGGTGTCGGGGCTCTTACGCTGCGCCGTGGAGTTCAGCGGCCGACCTCTTTGTGGCGCCGCGGCACCAGCACGAGGTGTCGTCATACGTGCGACATGATAATGAGCAACAGCCGCACGTTTCGCCATGTGCGCGAGCTACGTTGGGGTTGACCTCACCATGTCCTCTTGGTCCCGTTGAGTCCACGGGACCGACCCCTTCAGCCTTCGGGAGATCCCTCCCATGGGAGCGCCCGCCTTGAGAATGTGCATGCGTCAAGGCGCATACTGAGGGGGCCCGAGAGCTGCGTGCTCAGCTCCCCGCCATGTCCACGACGGGCTTGTTCAACGGTTTCCCGCCCATCGACCCGAAGAAGGGGTCGTTGTAGGTGAAGATGCCGCCGTCGGTCGCCACGAAGCGGTAGCCCGAACCGCTCTTGGCGGCCTCCATGCCGACGATGGGGGCGTTGAGGCGCAGGTTGCCCGTGGAGCCGTAGAACGGGGCGTCGAAGGCGAAGATGCCGCCGTCGGTGGCCACCTCCCAGTACCCGCCCGTCTGCGAGTCGGCGGCCATCCCGACGACGGGGGAGTTGAGGGGCTTGCCCCCCATGGAGCCGCGGAACGAGGCGTCGCCGTAGTTGAAGATGCCGCCGTCGGAGGCCACCAGCCAGTAGCCCCTGCCGCTCGGCGTCGCCGCCATCCCGACGATGGGCCGATTCAGATGGATGCTCCCGGTGCTGCCGAAGAAGCCGGCGTCGCCGTAGTTGAAGATGCCGCCGTCCGACGCCACCAGCCAGTACCCCTTGCCATCGGGCGTCGCGGCCATGCCGACGATGGGTGCGTTGAGCGGCTTCCCGCCCATGGAGCCGAAGAAGCCGGCGTTCCCGAAGTTGAAGATGCCGCCGTCCGACGCCACCTCCCAGTACCCGCCGCCGTCGGCGGTCAGGGCCGATGCCACCACCGGCTTGTTGAGGTGGATGCTCCCGGTCGACCCGCAGAACGGGATGTTGCCGTAGTCGAACACGCCCCCGTCGGACGCGGAGAGCAGGTAGCCGTCCGGGCCCCCGACCGGCGCGTTGCACGGGACCTCGATGGTCGGCGCCGGCGTGCCCGCGTCCCCGGTGAGCTGTGGGTCGTGGTGGAACTGGGGCCACGCGCCGTTCTCGTTCACGCTCGAGCCCGTGCCGCTCGTGTTGTCGATCTCCCAGTGCACGATCGTTCCCTGGTCGCCGGCGTAGGTGTAGCCCGCAGCCGTGATGCCGATGTGGCCGTCAGGGTCGTCGGTCACCAGGGGCGAGCTCTGGAATCCGACGGGCCCCGAATCGAGCGTTGCCACCTCGGCGCCTGAACGACCGTCGAAGATGTCGATCCCGTTGATGGTGGGGACGATGACGTCCTGGTAGCCGCCGCCCGTGAGGTCCGCCGTCACCGGTGATCCGTCGACGGCGCCCGAGGTCGGAGCCGACCACAGGACGGCGCCGTTGGTGCCGTTGAGGACGTAGATCGTCCCCGCCGACGTCCCCTCGACGACCTGGAGTTGGCCGTTGCCCTCGACGTCGGCGAGGGCCGGCGAGTCAGTGGTCAGCCCGTCGAGAGTGTCGCTCCAGGCGATGCCGCAGCCCGTGTTCATGGCGAAGAGCTTGTCGGTGTCCGATGCGCCAGGGTAGAAGCTGCCGTCGCCGATGGCGATGCCGACGCCGCCGCCGGAGAGGAACTGACCCACCGCCGCCGAGGAGGCGCCGATGTCCTGGTCCGTGTTGTACTCGCAGATCAGCCCGCCTGCAGGATTGCCGGTCCCCGCGTTGCCGGCGCTCGACATGATCTTGATATGGCCGCCGTTGGTGTAGGTCTGCCCGTAGGCCACACCGGCGGTCGACTCCCCACCACCGATGATCTCGTTGTTGCCGTCGGCGTACAGGTCGGCCACCGCCGCCGTCGAGAACACCGAGTCCGAGAACCACGGGAAGCCCTCGAGCATCGCACCGTTTCCTGCTCCGAGCGCGTAGGTGTTCTGCCCCACTGAGCCCGCCTCGACCCCGTAACCGCCCGCGTAATTGCCCACCGTCAGCGACGCCGTGACGGCCGAATGGGGCGTGGGGTCGCTTCCCGGGTTGGTCTCCTGGACGAACCACTGGTCACCCCCGTTGGGGGCGATGGCCTGGTAGCCACCCGACGTCGGGTCGGAGACGTTGCCCGAGCCGACGTAGACCGTGTCGAGCCCGTTGGCGTCGATCGGCGCCACCGAGGGGGAGGAGTCGACCGGCGCTCCGGCGTTGTACGGCCAGCCGGGCACGCCCGAGCCGTTGGAGAGGTGGTAGGCGTACACGTACCCGGCCCGGTCCCCCACCACCACCGAGGGCTGCCCGTCGAGGTCGGCCACGTTGGGCGAGGAGTCCACGATGGGATTGCCGCCGTCGTTGAGGGTCTGCGTCCAGACCGGGGCCACCGTGAACCCGGCCGCATGGGCGACCTGGGTGGCCTGGGCACCCGGAGCGTCCCCGAGAGCGAGGGTGGCGGTGAGCGCCAGCGCCCCGGCCGCCGCCGCCATGGATGTGGCCAGGTACAGCCTCGGCGCACGACTTCTCACGTCATTCCTCTCGTGTTGTGGGCGGCCGAAGCCGATTGTCCGTCTGCACGCCACCGAACGGCGGTCCCCGGGGTCGGGGCACGCAGGTCGGTGGAAACGTCGACCTCTGGTCAGTCAATCGGCATCCGGCCGGTCAACCTTGAACGGTCGACGGCCGGGCCATGGTGGCAGGTATCGGGGCGCAGCCGTGGTTGCGGATCGGGTAGACGTAAGGCTGAACCGGACCCGGTTCGCCTGCATCGGCGGTGCTGCGCACCCGCGCGTCGCCCTCGGCAGTTCGCCGAATCAGCGCCTTCGAGCGACCACGGTGTAGAAGGTGACCTCATCGGCCAGCTCCGGGTTGGTCTCCGGTACGTAGTATTGCCGGTGATAGCTGACCGTCGAATTGGGGAAGCCGAGCACTGCGAGCATGTCGGTGATGACTCCAGGCGGCAACAACCACCAGCCGTTGGGATTCGTGCTCTTGGAGGGGTTCCAGAACAGGACTGGCCTGTCGATGTCCTCGGGCGGAACGAGGAGCGGCTCGACGACCACGATGGTGTCGTCGGTCACGGCGGCCGCCTGCTGCATTGCCATGAACGGGTCCCTCAAGTGGAGCAGGATCGAACCAAAGACCGACACGTCATAGCGGCCCAGGTCCGGCGGCAGATCGTACACGGGCGCGTAGACGGCCCTGGCCGTGTGACCGTAGGCGTTTCGCACGAACCACCACGAGTTCACGACCTGTCCAGCGCGTGCAACCTGCTCCCGACGCGTCTGTTCCAGATCGAACGTCGCCAAAGGGATCAGGTCGGTTGACAGGTCCCAACCAATGTCGATGATGACGACTTGTGCACCCTGTTGGGTCATCCAATGCGTGAGCCAGCCACTTGCCGGGCCGTACTCGAGCACACTGCGCCCGGCCAGGTCGATTCCCCCGAGGTATTGGCTTTCGTTGCCGATGAGGTCCCACGGACCTTTCACGAAGCTGCCGTCGGGGAGCAGCACAGAATGGTAGAAGTAACAGTCCTCGAGTCGAACGTCAGCCCAGTGTGCGGCGAGCTCACGTTGGAAATCTGGATCGAGTTGTCCGAGGTAGCCGGGCGGCGGGTCCGCGGGCCACATCACGAGCGGCTCCCGGCCGGGAATGTGGTGGTCTGGGATCGGAAGGGGTTCGGGTCGGGGTGCCGACTGGCGCCGCGGCGGGACGACGGGCGCTGACATGGAGGGTCCGCCCAGTCGTTGAGCCAACGGTCGCAGCACGCGGGCGATCGATGGTGGCAGATGGCGGCCGATCGCCCGAAGTCGATCCACCGTCGGCTGCCGAGATGGTTGTTGCGGCCCCTTCGTCAAGAATCTTCCCTTCCAATCCGCGTGCAGCCCGGTGGGGTGCCATCGAGCGGGATGATCCTAGACGAGTGATTCCAGGGGCTCGGGGGTCGTCCCGGTCCACGACTCACGCAAAAAAGGGCGTCGATCCCGTCGTCGGAGTGGATCACTGCCCTGGTCGACTGCGTCGCCGCCACGGGATGGTTGAGATGGATGCTTCCGGCCAAGCCGGACATAACCGGATGGGAGGCGAGCTACCGGTCCGCACAGGGTATCGCCGGTAGCATCGACCGCCGTGCCCGCAGCTCTCCCCCCAACCGGCGATGACACTCACGCGGACGGCGAGCACAACGGCGGTTCGCCGGGAGTCGAGGACCAGGCCCGGGCCGCGCGTGCGCTGCGTGAGGCGTTCGCGCGGCTGGCGCCTCAGGGGAGTGATGCATGGAACTTCCTGGCGGCCTTCACGCATCTCGGCGATCGGTACGGCCCGTACCACCCCGGCGCCTCCGCCCTGTCGGATGCGCTGGACGCCGAGAGCCGCTCCGGTGCGCGGCGCCAGGGCCGCCTCGATCGGCTTCGTGCCGGCCGTGATCGTCAGGCGCGGACCGCCGAGGGCGACCGGACCGAGCTCGAGGAGGCGATGGGCCACGTGGTCGAGGCGTTCCGCTTCCTCTCGGCCCGTGTCGCCGCGCTCGAGGCGAGGATCGCCGCCCAGGATCGCCCGGTGGAGGGCGCCGCGTGGCTGGTTCCCGCGCGCGAGCTCGGCGACTGGGTCGAACCGGTCGCCGCGCACGTGCTGGCCCGCACGCCGGGGGGGGAGGTCGTGCACGCCGACTGCGGTGAGGGCGCCCTCCTCCGGGCGTGTGCCGCCGGCGGCGCAACGGCACATGGGGTCGAGCCCCGGGGCGCCCTCGCCCTCCGTGCCCTCGAGCGCGGCTGCTCGGTGACGATCGCGGAGGCGTCCGAATACCTGTCGGGTCGTGACGCGGACTCCCTCGGGGGCATCGTGCTGAGCGGGGTGGTCGATCGCCTTCCGCTGCACGCGCTCCTTCCGCTGCTCGCGCAGAGCCGTCGCACCCTGGCGCACGACGCGCCTCTCGTCGTGGTGTCGGAGCCCGGCACCGCCGCCGGCGCGCGGGAGCCGGTCGCCCTCGACCTGGTCGACGGGCGCCCCCTCCATGCCGCGACGTGGGAGTTGCTGCTCGACCGCGCCGGCTTCGTCGAGGTGGCGCCGCTCCCCGCGGGAGGCAGGCAGGACGGGCGGTTCGTGCTGGTGGCCGCCACCCCGTCGTGAGCGGCATCCACCACTTCGTCCCCGTCCTGCACCGGGGCGACGCGGTGGGGCGCCACACCCTCCGCCTCCGCGATGCCACCCGTGCCCGCGGCATCCGCTCCGACATCTACGTCGACACCGTCGAGGCGGAGACGGCGGGCGAGAGCATTCCCGTGCTCGACTACCCCGGGGCGGCCGAGAGCGGCGACGTCGTCGTCTACCAGTTCGCCACCGCGTCCGCCATGGCACCGTGGCTCGCCGGCCGGTCCGAGACCCTGGTCGTCAACTACCACAACATCACGCCGCCCGACCTCATGGCACCCTGGGACAACCACCTCGCCCTCGGCCAGCTGCGCGCCCAGGGCGACCTGCGGCTGCTGGCGCCCCGCACGACGCTCGCGGTCGCCGACTCCGCCTACAACGAGGCGCATCTGGCCGGATCGGGATTCGCCGCCACGGCCGTGATCCCACCGTCGGCCGCCCTCGACGCCGCCGCCACGGCGGCGGCGCGCTCCGCCCGGGGACCGGCGGCGCGTCCCGCGGAGGACGGCGCACGCTGGCTGGCGGTCGGGAGGGTGTCGCCCAACAAGGCGCTGGAGAGCACCGTCGCCGCCCTGGCCGTGGCACGGGCCCACGGCGACCCGGGCGCCACGCTGCAGATCATCGGCAAGCCGGCCACGGAGTCGTACGTGGCTTCGCTGCAACGCTACGTGGCCGAGCTGGGGCTGGCCGGCGCGGTCACCTTCGCCGGCCACGCGAGCGACGCGAGCGTCGCGGCCGCGTACGGCAGCGCGGATGTGCTCGTGGTGACCTCCGAGCACGAGGGCTTCTGCGTCCCGGTGGTCGAGGCGATGTCCGCCGGCCTACCCGTGGCCGCCTTCGACCAGGGTGCGGTTCCCGAGGTGCTCGGCGGCGCCGGGGTCCTCGTCGCCGACAAGGACCCGTACGCCCTCGCGACCTCCATCAGGGACCTGCTGGCCGACGCGCCGCGCCGCGCCGCTCTCGGTGAGGCGGCACGCCGGCGTCTGGCCGAGCTCGACCTCGACACGGCCGCCGATCGGTTCGTGAGCCTGCTGGTCTCCCTGGCGCCGGGGGCGGCCGCGTCGGCATGAGCGGCGTCCACCAGTTCGTCCCGATGCTGCACCGCTCCGACGCGGTCGGACGGCACACGCTGGCGCTCCGCGCCGTCCTGGCCGCACGCGGCATCGCGTCCCGGGTGTACGTCGACCTGGTCGATCCCGACACGGCGAACGAGACGCGGCCGTTCGCGAGCTACGCGGACGAGGCCGCGCCGGGCGACGTGCTCGTCTACCAGTTCGCCACTGCGTCGGCCATCGCGTCCTGGCTGGCCGGGCGCCCCGAGACCCTCGTCGTGAACTACCACAACGTGACGCCGCCGGAGTTCTACGCGCCGTGGGACAACGCCATGGCGCGCCATCAGCTGCGGGCCCAGGCCGAGCTCCGCGCGCTGGCGCCTCGCGCCGCGCTCGGCCTGGCGGTGTCGGCCTTCAACGAGGCCGAGCTGCGCCGGGCCGGCTTCGACCGCACCGCGGTCGTGCCGCCGGCGGCCATCGTCGACACCGGTATCGTCGACACCGGTACCGTCGACACGGGTGCCGCCGCCCACGGCACCGATGGGCCGCCCTCGGGATCCGGCGCCCGCTGGCTCAGCGTGGGGCGCCTCGCCCCCAACAAGGGCATCGAGTACGCGGCGATGGCGCTTCTGGTCACCCGAGCACACCGCGACCCTGCGGCCACCCTCGAGGTCGTCGGGCGGCCCGTGGTGCCGTCCTACACGGCGGCCCTTCACCGCTTCGTCGACGAGATGGGCCTGCACGACGCCGTTCGGTTCCGCGGCGCGCTGAGCGATGCCGAGCTGGTGGCCGCCATGGCCCGCGCCGACGTGCTCGTGATCACCTCCCAGCACGAGGGCTTCGGGGTCCCGGTGATCGAGGCCATGGCGATGGGCCTGCCGGTGGTCGCCCACCGCGGCGGCGCGCTCCCCGAGGTGGTGGGCGACGCCGGCCTGCTCGTGGACGCCACCGACCCGTGGGCGGTCGCCGGCGCCGTCGACCGTGCGCTGGGGGAGCAGGGCTTGCGGGCGTCGCTGGCGGCGGCCGCATCCCGCCGGATCGCCGACCTCGACCTGGCCTCGGCCGGCGAGCGGGCCGTCGACCTCGTGGCCGCGCTGCGCGCCGGCGCCTGAGGCGCTCAGGCGCCGACGGCCTGCTGCACGAGGGAGACGAAACGCCGCGTGGAGGCGCCCAGGTCGAAGCCGGCCGCCCGTTCCCGGCCGGCCGCCGCCAGCACCTGGCGCAGCGTCTGGTCCCCGAGCACGCGGCCGACGGCCGCCGCGAACGGCACGGCGGACTTGTCGGGGAGCACCAGCCCGGCGCCGCCCACCGTCTCGGGCACGGCGGTGACGCCGTAGGCGACGATGGGGACGCCGTGGCCCATGGCCTCGGCCAGCGGGACGCAGAAGCCCTCGTGGTCCGAGGCCATGACGAAGACGTCGGCGGCCCGGAAGTACGCCTCGAGCTCGGCACCGCTGACCGAACCCGCCAGGTTCACGGCCTCGCCGAGCCCGAGCTCCGCGATGAACGCGCGCAGGGCCGGCTCGTACGTCGAACCGAGCGGGGAGCCGACCAGGTGCAGCCTTGCCGCCGGGTCGTCGACGCGGCGCAGGACGTCGAGCATCTTGACCAGGTCGTGCGGGGCCTTGTGGGGCGAGATCTTCCCGACGTAGAGCAGGTCGGCCCCGCCGTCGCGCTCCTTGCGGCGGGCCAGCGCGGCGACCAGGTCGGGGTCGGGCTCGTCGCTCTTCGAGTGCATGTCGATCAGCAGCGGCACCACGGCGGTGCCGCGGTAGCCGAGCGCCTGCAGCTCGGACTCGTTGAACGCCGAGTCGGCGACGGCGAATCGGCTCTGGGGGGCGAGTCGGGCCAGCTGCGTGCGTCCCAGGGCGGCCTCGTAGGCCACCGCGGGCTCCCAGTCGCGCAGCAGCTCGGCGGGCGTGATGTTGTGGTAGTTGACGAGCTTGGGCTCCGAACGCGCCGCCAGGATGTCGTACACGGGGCTGCCGATGGAGGCCTGGTACAGGAGCCACCGGTCGCGCCCGGCCCGCCCGAGCTCCGTCACCGGCCGCCCCTCGTGCTCCACGTCGGGGGTGTGGCTGCCGTAGAACACCTCCGAGTCGATGCCCGCGGCGCGTAACCCGTCGCGCAGGTGCAACGTGTGCACCCCGATGGCATCGCGACTGGCGAGCGACGGTATGACCTGGTCGACCCGCACGGCCGTGCAGTGTACCGGCGCGCTCCACACCCCGATTGCCTCCCCCATGCCACAATCCGCCCTGGTCGCGCCGCTAGCATTTTCGGATCGTGAAGGATCGAGCCCATGTCGCGCGCCACCGTGTCCTCCTGCGACGGCGCAGCTCGACGGTGCTGGCGGCGCTCTTCCTGTCGCTGGCCTTCGTGGTGCCCGCCGCCCTGTTCGGCCCGGCCTCCCCGGCGGCGGCCGACC
>CAYWDQ010000080.1:0-13528 GCA_964457065.1 uncultured Acidimicrobiaceae bacterium
CCGCCTCCTCGAACCCCTTGTAGACGCTGGCGAACCGGAGGTAGGCCACGTCGTCGAGACTCTGCAGCCGCTCGAGGACCGCCACGCCCACCTGCTGACTGGTCGGTTCGCTCGTCTCCGCCCGCAGGGCGTCCTCCACGCTCTGGGCCAGCTCCTCCATCTGCACGTCGGTCACCGGCCGGTTCTTGCAGGCCGACCGCACACCCTCGACCACCTTGGCCCGATCGAACGGCTCACGCAGGCCGCTCCGCTTCACGACCCACAGTGGGACCTCCTCCACCCGCTCGAAGGTCGTGAATCTGCGGCCACACCCCAGGCACTCCCGGCGTCGGCGAATGGCGCCGCCGTCCTCGGCCTGACGCGAATCCACGACGCGGTCGTCATCGACACCGCACCACGGACAACGCACTCCGCCGACGATAGTCAGGGAATGAAGACGTGCTCCCCCGGCACCACCACGGTCGAACCCACCTCACGGGCCAGCTGCCCGGCGAGGGAGGTGGGATGCGACGGGTCGGCCCGCGTGGCGATGGACGCCAGCGTGTCGCCTGCCTTGACGACGTACTCCTGCCCCTGGGCCGGAGCCGCCTGGGCCAGGGTGCTCCCCCCGAGGGCCCGGATCGGTAGCGCGAGGAGCACGAGCACGGCCACGACGGCGGCGGTCAGGACCAACCGGCGGCGGCGCACCCGGGAGGACGGTGCGCTCCGCGCCGGCTGGCCGGGCAGGGCGTACAGCCGGGGGCGGTACGTCTCGAACTCGAGCTCAAATGCGACCGTCATGGCGTCTCCCTGTTCGAACACCTGTTCGCCTTCCCTTCCATTCGACCACGAACACCTGTTCGCTGTCAAGCACGAAACCGAACGGCTGTTCGTACGACGCCACCCTACGGAGACGGTGTGACATCTTGTGTCCCGGCAACTTGACAATCCTGAGCGATTTAGTCAGGATTACACCCCGCACGGCCTCCACCGCCATCGCCGCCGAGAGGAACCCCATGACCACCGCCACCTCCCTCCAGCTCGACATCGCGCCGCTCTCGGGCACGATCGGCGCCGAGATCCGCGACATCGACCTGCACCAGGCGCTCGACCCCGAGACCCTGGGCGCCGTCCGCCAGGCCCTCCTCGACTACAAGGTGATCTTCTTCCCGGGCCAACACCTGTCGCCCGCGGAGCACAAGGCGTTCGCAGCCTCCTTCGGCGAGATCACCGTGGCGCACCCCGTCATCCCGGGCCTCGAACACCACAAGGAGGTCTTCGAGATCGACTACACGAAGGCCCGCAACCTGGTCGGCCGCACCGACGGCGAGTACGACGACCGGGAGAACTGGCACACCGACGTCACCTTCGTCGAGACCCCTCCCCTCGGCTCCATCCTCAACGCCATCGTCATCCCCAAGGCCGGCGGTGACACGCTGTGGGCCGACACCCAGGCCGCCTACGAGGGGCTCTCGGCTCCCCTGCGTGAGTTCGTCGACGGGCTCACCGCCGTGCACGACGGCACCCGCAGCTTCGGCAAGCTGCTGCAGGCCGTCGGACAGGGCGAGTGGGACGGGAAGACCTTCACCGAGCTGGTCCAGGTGGAGCATCCGGTCGTGCGGACTCACCCCGAGACGGGCCGGCGCAACCTCTTCGTCAACCCCGGGTTCACCAAGAGGATCAAGGGACTCAAGCCGAAGGAGAGCGATGCTGTCCTCCAGTTCCTCTACCGGCACATGACGACACCCGAATACGTCGTGCGCTACCGCTGGGAGGAGGGTGACCTCGGCTTCTGGGACAACCGGACGACGATGCACTACGCCGTCTACGACTACGGCGACGCGCACAGGGTGATCCAGCGCGTGACCATCCGCGGCGACCGGCCCTACTGACCTCGCCCGCTCAGCTGACCTCACCCGCTCGGCGCACCACCACCCGCACCCGGCCGCCATGCGGCCGTCGAAAGGAACGAACCACCCATGCAGCACCGCTCGCGCGCCCACAGCCTCACGCACAGTGCCCTGTCGCGGTTGACAGCGACCGCGCTCCTCGCAGGCCTGGCCGTCGGCTTGACCGCGTCCACCGCGTCGGCGGCGACGTCGAAGACCGTGTCCCTCAGCGGCGTCACCCTGACGTTCGGTGACCAGTTGAAGGAGTTCCAGACGATCTTCGCCGCCACCGACGCGCTGAAGGGCGCTCCGTACACGGTCAACTGGACCAACTTCATCGGTGGGCCGCCCGTCATCGCCGCCGAGACGGGCGGGGCGGTCGACCTCGGCGACATGGCCGAGACGCCCACGATCTTCGCGCAGTCCGCCGGGGACCCGGTCAAGGTGGTCGCGGCGACGAAGGCGGCGAACCCCAAGGTCTCGCCCTACGACATCGTCGTGCCGGCGGGCTCTTCCATCAAGACGGTGGCCCAGCTGCGCGGCCACACCGTCGCGGTGCAGGAGGGGACCGTGGAGCAGTACTTCCTCGTGACGGCGCTGCAGAAGGCCGGGATCCCCTACACCGGGGTCACGATCGACAACCTGGCGGTGACCAGCGCGTCCACCGCCGTCACCGCCGGCCAGATCGACGCCGCGGTGATCAGCCAACCGCTCACCGGGCTCGACCTCGCCACCGGGAAGGTCCGCGTGCTGGCCACCGGGGCCGGTTACCTGCAGACGATCGGCTACCTGACGGCGAGTGACGCCGCCCTGGCCAACCCCCAGAAGGCGGCGGCTCTGACCGACTTCATCGGACGCTTCTACAAGGCCGAGGCGGCGCTGCTGAAGGACCCCGCGCTGGCCGCCGCCACCTACTCGAAGACCTATGGGGTCACGCTGGCCGTGGCCGAGGAGGCCGTGGCCACGGCCCAGGAGGTCGGCACCCCGATCACGCCGGCTCTGATCAGCTACCAGCAGAACGAGGCGAACACGTTCCAGAAGCTCGGGCTCGTCTCGTCGCGCCTGAACGTCAAGGGCATCTTCGACCTCCCTTTCAACAAGGTGGTGGCCAAGGCGGCCGGGCTCCAGTCGTGAGCGGTCATCGACCATGACGCAGGTGGCCACGCCGCCCGGCGCCACCGCATCGGGCCCGGCGACGGACTCCTCGCCGACCGACGGCCTCGTGCGCCTGGGACCGGAGTCCGCGCCCGTCCGGCGCCGCCGTTCCTCGCTCGCATTGCGCCTCGTGCTCCCGGCGGCGATCTTCGCTCTGTGGTGGATCCTCACGGGGACCCACGTG
This sequence comes from uncultured Acidimicrobiaceae bacterium, assembly GCA_964457065.1. Taxonomy (GTDB): domain Bacteria; phylum Actinomycetota; class Acidimicrobiia; order Acidimicrobiales; family RAAP-2; genus Bog-473. The sequence goes on from CAYWDQ010000080.1 coordinate 3,208, forward strand.
ATCCCGGCGACCGCACTGTCCACGCCGAGGGCGACGTGGGACTCCTTCACCCACCTCCTCGAAACTCAGGACCTCGTGGGTGACGTCGGCGTGTCGGTGCGCCGCGCCGCGCTCGGCCTTGCCCTGGGCGCCGGCCTCGGCACCACGCTCGGCATCATCGTGGGCCTGTACCGGCTCGGGGAGGAGCTCCTCGACGCGCCGATGCAGATGCTGCGCATGGTCCCCTACCCCGCCCTCATCTTCCTGTTCATCATCTGGTTCGGCGTGGGCGAGACGGGCAAGGTGCTCTTCATCGGCCTGGCCACCCTGTTCCCCATGTACCTCAACACGTCCAACGGCGTGCGCAACGTGGACCGCCGCGTCGTCGAGGCCGCATGGAGCTTCGGGCTGCAGGGTCGGCGGCTCGTTCGCCAGGTCGTCGTCCCGCTCGCCATGCCGTCCATCCTGACCGGGCTGCGCTTCGCCGCCGGCATCTCGGTCATCGCGCTCGTCTTCACCGAGAGCATCGGGGCCAACCAGGGCATCGGCTACCTGGTCGCCCAGGCCAACAGCCTGGACCAGATCCCGGTGCTGGTGGTCTGCGTCATCATCTACGCACTGCTCGGCATCGCCGCCGACCTCCTGGTGCGCCTCCTCGAGCGGTACGCCATGCCGTGGCGTCGCCACAGCGCGGTCCGATGAACGTCCCCACCACCGCGCCGGCCGCCGTCGCCCTCGAGGTCGGCAAATCCTTCGACGGCCGCACCGTGCTCGACGGCCTGGACGTCACCATCGCCCGGGGCGAGTTCGTCGCGCTGCTGGGCGCCTCCGGCAGCGGGAAGACCACGCTGCTGCGCATCCTGGCCGGCCTCGAGGCGCCGTCGAGCGGCGAGGTGCTGGTGCCGGAGGTCCGGACCGTCGTGTACCAGGAGCCCCGGCTCGTGGCGTCCATGCGGGTCTGGCGCAACGTCGTGATCGGCCTGTCCAAGGCAGCGGCCGCCCGCGACGTGGCCGTCGCCGCGCTGCACGAGGTCGGCCTCGCTGATCACGCCGACGCCTGGCCGGGCACGCTCTCGGGCGGCGAGGCCCAGCGCGTGGCCCTGGCCAGGGCGCTGGCGCGCCAGCCGCGGCTCCTCCTGCTCGACGAGCCCTTCGCCGCCCTCGACGCGCTGACCCGTCTGCGCATGCAGGACCTGGTGGCCGACCTGTGCGCCCGGCACCGGCCCGGTGTGCTGCTCGTCACCCATGACGTCGAGGAGGCCGTCCTGCTGGCCGATCGGGTCCTGGTGCTGCGCGAGGGGCGGATCTCCGTCGACCAGGCCGTGGGCCTGCCCCGGCCGCGCCGGATCGGCGGGCCGGCCTTCGACGGGCTGCGTGACCAGCTGCTGGCCGAGCTGGGCGTCCACCGGGAGGCGGCCGCCTCCTCGGCCTGAGCCGCATCCCGCCGGCCGTCGCCGAAACGAACAGATGTTTGCTTCGGGCGGCCCGGTTGGCTATCTTGGTTCCTCACGAACGGATGTTCGCCCCCGGGAGGGGCCTGGCGGAAGCGCCGGGTGGACACCACGACATGAGAGCAAGGAGACGCCGATGGCCGAGGTCCTGAGCGGCAAGAGGCTGCAGATCCTCAATTTCATCGCCGACCGCCAGCGCGAGCGGGGCTACCCGCCCTCGGTGCGAGAGATCGGCGAGGCGGTCGGCCTGGCCTCCTCGGCCACCGTGCACAACCACCTCGCTGTCCTGCAGCGTGAGGGCTACCTCTCGCGGGACCCGAGCAAGCCCCGGGCCATCCAGGTCCACTTCGATCCCGACACGACGTCGCGCCTCGGCGTCTCCGCCGTGCACAACGTCCCGCTCGTCGGCGACGTCGCCGCCGGCACCGGCGTGATGGCGGAGGAGAATGTCGAGGAGCTCCTCCCGATGCCCGCCCAGTTCACCGGGAACGGTCCCACGTTCATGCTGCGGGTGCGCGGGGACTCCATGATCGAGGCCGGGATCTACGACGGGGACTACGTCGTGGTGCGCCAGCAGCAACATGCCGACAACGGCGACGTCGTCGTCGCCGGCATTGCCGACGGCGAGGCCACCGTCAAGACGTTCAGCCGCAAGGACGGGCAGGTCGTCCTCATGCCGGCCAACTCGGCCTACGAGCCGATGGTGTTCGGCGGGCCCGACGAGGTCACGATCTTCGGCAAGGTCGTCACCGTCGTGCGCCAGCTGAACTAGCGGCGGCGGCGCAGGCGGGCCTACTTCAACAGGCGCGACAGGCGACGGTCGGCCAGCACCTTCCCGCCGGTCTGGCAGGTCGGGCAGTAGGCCATCTCGTAGGACTCGAAGGACACCCGACGGAGCGTGTCGCCGCACGGCGTCGGGCACGGCTCGCCGGCCCGGCCGTGCACCCTGAACCGCCCGCCGAGCTTGGCCTCCGAGAGGCCACCCTCACGTCCCCGCTCCAGTTCGAGCGCCTCGGCCAGCACGTCGATCGCCGCGACGAGGAGGGCCTCGCGTTGCTCGCTGGTCAGCGAACGCAGAGAGGCGAAGGGCGAGAGCTTGGCCCGGTGCAGGATGTCGTCGCCCCACCCGCGCCCGATGCCCGAGACGACATGCTGGTCGCGCAGGTCGGTGGTGAGGTGGCGCCGGGAGTCGCTGCTGCGGATGAAGGCGGCGAACTCCTCGCTGCCCGGCTCGGGACCGAGCCCGGCCAACGGGCCCTCGTCCCCTGGCGCCAGGACCCACCACGACGCCTTGCGCTGCGTGCCGTGCTCGCGCACGAGGACGGCGACACCCGGGCCGTCGAGGCCGGCGTCACCGGACCCGAACACGAATCGGGCGACCGCGCCGCGCGGCTTGGTCTTCTTGGGGGGGTCCTCCACGTCGACGCGGCCGGCCTGCGAGAGGTGGAGCACGATCCGGGTGCCGCCCTCGAACTCCCAGACGAGGTACTTGGCCCGCCGCCCGACCGAGAGGAGCCGGCGGCCCTGCAGGGCGTCCGGCGGTGGGTCGTAGGTCTTGAGCGACGAGAAGCCGAGCAGATCGGCCCGGCGCAGGGTCAGGCCGGCCAGGCGCGCCTCGAGGCGCTCGGACAGCGCCTGCATCTCGGGCAATTCGGGCACGCCACAATGTACGCATGACCTACACGCACGGACACCACGAATCGGTCCTGCGCAGCCACACCTGGCGCACGGCCCAGAACTCCGCCGCCTACCTCCTGCCCCACCTGCGCGCCGGTCAGAGCCTGCTCGACGTGGGCTGCGGGCCCGGGACCATCAGCGCCGACCTGGCGCTCCTGGTGGCGCCCGGTGAGGTGGTCGGGGTCGACGCGGCCGCCGACGTGGTGGCCCAGGCCCAGGAGCACGCCGCCGGGCTCGGCCTCGAGAACCTGCGGTTCGAGGTCGGCGACCTGTTCGCGCTCGGGTACCCCGACGCCGCCTTCGACGTCGTCCACCTGCACCAGGTGCTGCAGCACCTCGACGACCCGGTGGCCGCGCTGGTCGAGCTGCGGCGGGTGCTGCGGCCGGACGGTGTGCTGGCCGCCCGCGACTCCGACTACGGGGCCTTCACCTGGGCGCCGGGCGACCCCGCGCTGGACCGCTGGCTCGAGCTGTACTTCGCCGTGACCTCCCGCAACGGCCACGACGCCCGCATCGGGCCGCGGCTGCTGGGCCTGGCGCACGAGGCCGGCTTCGACGACGTCACGGTCTCGAGCTCCACGTGGACCTACGCCGACCCCGAGTCGCGGGCATGGTGGGGTGGGTTGTGGGCCGACCGGACCCGCTACTCCCGCTTCGCCGAGCAGGCCGTGGCGTACGGGCTCAGCGACCCCGAGGAGCTCGAGACGATCGCGGCCGCCTTCGGTCGCTGGGCCGCGTCACCGGACGCGGTGTTCGTCGTCCCCCATGTCGAGATCCTGGCCCGGGGCTGACGCACCGGCGCCGTCCGCGCCCTCCCCGGCGGACTATTCCGACCAGAGCTTGTCGGTGTAGGTGTCGGTGCCGGGGATGGTCGGGATGAAGGGCAGGGCCGCCACCACGGTGCCCTTGCCGGACTCCTCCAGGCGGCGCCGGTGCTCGGCGATGACCGGCTCCCACGCCACCTCGGGCGGGGTGTTCAAGAACCACAGGAGGACCGTCCTGTTGTCGTTCGCCGCCTCGCGGGGCACGTCACCGGGCGCGTCCACCTCGAGCGCGATGGGCGTGAACGCGGCCACCAGGTCGGCATCGGTCCCGGGCATCAACGCGGGGAGGTGCTCGGAGCGGAGCCACGACCACAGCTCCTCACTCGGCACCGACGGGTCGCGGTCGATGAAGACGGCCACGAAGCCACGGTAGGGATGGTCGAGCGCGACCTCGACGGGAACGCCGTCGGGGTCGCGCCGGTGCTCCCACTCGTAGTGGTAGAGGAGGGTGTGCACGTGGTCCCGCTCGGCGAACATGCGACCGGCGGCGTGCAGCGCGTTCACCTGGCGCAAGGCCCATTTGTTCCAGACGTCGAAGTAGCCGTCGAGGACCCAGTAGACCGCGACGTACGAGCCGCGATCCGGCTGGCCCGTGATGGCCGACGGGTCGGGATCGCGCAGGGCCTTCAGGTCGGCCGTGGCGACGAAGCGCCGGCCCGCGAAGTTGTACGGGCCGACCATGCAACCCGAATAGAAGTGGTCCCGCTCGTACCAGCGGTTGTAGGCCACCTCGTGCCCCCGGTGGGGTTCTACGAGCGTCAGCAGCATGGAGCCGAGCTTGACGGGCTCGGCCTCCGCACCGACCTCGATCGGCCGGCGCTTCTTGGGTGTCTCATCCTCGGACATGGGGAGCGAACCTAACAGGCGCGCTCAGGCGTCAGACAGTCCCGGTGGCGAGAACCGGGCCGGTCGGGATGACCGCTCCCCCGGACGGTTCGGCGGTGATGCTGAGGCGCGTCGGCCGCGTCGAGCCCGCCATGGTGAACGCGGCCTGCCGGGGCGAGGCGCCGAGGAGGCCGAGCGAGATCGCCTTCTTCCCGACGATCCCCCACAGCTGGTACGTCGCCTGGGCGCCCAACGGCGGCATGGACGAGGAGACCAGGTAGCCGCGGCCGTCGGGCAGGACCACGAATTGGGCCAGCTGTGCGTGCGAGGTCGTGTCGAGGTCCACCACGGTGTGCCCCGGCGTGCGGAGCGCGGCGCTGACCGACGTCGCTCCGGCCGCGGCCTGCAGGCCGGAGACCTTGTTGTCGGCGCGCACCAGCCCGATGCCGAGCACGATGGCCACGGCGGCGGCGGCAACGGCAGCCGCGCCGAGCCCGGCCACCAGGTTGCGCCTGCGCCGGGCGCGTCCGGCGGCCGGCGGCCGGAACGGCCGACCGTCGGCGGCCAGCCGGGGCATGGGTGGCGCTTCCTCCTCGTCGTGACGCTCGGGGAGCCGGCTGGCGATGTTGGACCACAGCCCCTCGGGCAGCGGCTCGACCGTGGTGCCCACCGCGGCCGCCACCTCGCGCAGGCTGTCGAGCTCCGCCCGGCAGCGCGGGCACGTGGCCAGGTGCGCCTCCAGCTCTGTCAGCTCCTCGCCGTCGACGGCGTCGAGCGCGTAGACACCCAGGAGCTCGCTGGCGTCCTCGTGCGACATCACGCGTCCACCCCTCGGATGCCGGCGTCGGCCAGGACGGCGCGCATGCGGCGCATGCCGTTGCGGATCCGGCTCTTGACGGTTCCCTCCGGCTGATCGAGCAGCTCTGCCACCTCGCGGTAGGTGCGCCCGTCGAAGTAGGCCAGCTCGATGGCCCGCCGCTCCTCGTCGGGCAGCTCCCCCATGGCCTGCGCCACCTGGTCGGCGACGGCCATGTCCCAGACCTCGTGCTGCATGTCGTAGTCCGCCTCGGCGGTGCGCCGGGCATCGCGGGACTCCCGTGCCCGCCGCGAGCTCGAGGAGCGGACGGCGTCAACGGCGCGTCCGTGCGCCTGGCTCAAGAGGAACGAGCGCAGCGATCCCCGGCCCGGGTCGAAGCGGTCGGGTTGGTTCCACAGGCGCAGGAAGACCTCCTGGGTGACGTCCTCCGCCTCGGTGGGGTTCTGCAGGACCCTCTTGGCGAGCCCGAACACGGCGCCGCCGTGGCGCCGGTAGACCTCGGCCAGGGCCACCTCGCTGTATCGTGCGATGGAGGTCACCAGCCGGGCATCGCTGACTTCGTCGAGGTGGTGCATCTACGACCTGTTCGTGCCCGCCCTGCTCCGTGGATGCCTGAATCCTCGCCCATCCGGGCATAGCCTGCGCTCCGGATAGTAGGCGTTATGAGGACCACCATCGATTCCTACAAGTCCCGGGCCGGCCGGCTGGATCTCGAAGGCATCGACTTCGACGACTTCAGGGACCACCCCCTGCCGCGGGAGGCACTCCGCTCGTTGCGCTACATGCACGACGTCGAGCACCACACCGTCTGCTACCTGAGGGACCTGCTCCTCACGCCGGCCCACCAGGACCCCGTGATCACGTCGTTCCTCTCGTGCTGGGTCTTCGAGGAGATGTGGCACGGGGAGGCGATCGCCGCGGTGCTCGAGGCCCACGGCGAGCAGGCGGGCACGCCGAGGATCGCCGCCCTGCGCCACGGGCACCGGCGGCGCCAGGCCGTGAGCACCCTGAGCACGATCGCCTCGGCGGCCTTCGCCGGGCGGGCCTTCGTCGCGCTGCACATGACGTGGGGCGCCATCAACGAGTGGACGACCCAGGCGGGCTACGCCCGCCTGGGCGAGACCGCCGGCCACCCGACACTGCGCGAGCTCTTGCGGCGCATCATGAAGCAGGAGGGATCGCACATCGACTTCTACGCGTCGGAGGCGACGCGCCGCCTCGACGACAGCTCCAAGGCGCAGAAGATGACGCGTTTCGCGCTGTCGCACTGGTGGCGGCCGGTCGGCTCCGGCGTCATGCCGAGACCAGAGGTCGGCTTCCTCGTCAGGTATCTCTTCGACGGCGAGAAGGGAGCGGAGGCCCTGGCGCGCATCGATCGGCGGGTGGACCGGCTCCCGGGCCAGAGCGACTTGCACCTCCTCACGCGCGCCGTGGCGCGCATGCCCGGCTGAGCGCAACCGGGCGGGTGCACAGTCCCCGCGCCCATCGTCAGCCGATGACGGCGAGCAGCACCTCGCGTGCCCGCTCCAGCTCGGCCCGCGACACGCGCTCGTCGGGGTGGTGGGCCAGCAGCGGGTCACCGGGGCCGAAGTTGGCCGCCGGCACCCCGTGCTCCCAGAACGACGCCACGTCGGTCCACCCCACCTTGGCCCTCGGCGGCGCGCCGCTCTTGTCCACCAGCGACCTGAGCAGGGGGTGCCCGAGGGCAGGCGGCGCGCCGTCCCCGGCGTCGAGGAGCTCCCAGGTGTCGCCGGCGTCGGGCTCGAGCGTCGGGTCGAGCAGCTCGTGGAGGAACGCCTCGGCCTCCGCCCGGCCCCGGTCGGGCGCGTACCGGTGGTTCAGCGCCACCCGCGCCTCGTCGGGCACCACGTTGGCCGCCACTCCCCCCTCGACGCCCACGGCCTGCAGCTGCTCGACGTAGGTGCACCCGTCGAGGACCACCTCGCGCCCCTCCCACTCGGCCACGCGCCGGAGCAGCGGGCCCAGGCGGTGGACGGCGTTGCGACCCGTGAAGGGGCGGGCCGTGTGGGCCCTGACCCCGCGGAGCGTGATCCGCACCCGCATCGTCCCCTGGCAGCCGGCCTCGACCAGCGCGCTCGTCGGCTCGCCGAGCACGGCCGCATCCCCCGCCAGGAGCTCGGGCCGCGCCTGCCACAGCTCGAGGAGACCGCTCTCGTCGCGGCCGATCTCCTCACGGGCGTAGAAGCACCAGGTGACGTCGACCGCCGGCTCGCGCACGGTCGCCGCCAGGTCGAGCATGACGGCGAGGCCGCCCTTCATGTCGGACGCGCCGACGCCCCACAGGGTGTCGCCGTCGAGCCTCGGGACCTCGTTGCCCGCCGGCGGGACGGTGTCGAGATGGCCCGCCAGAACGAGACGCCGGCCGCGGCCGAGCGCGGTGCGGGCGACCACGTTGTCCCCGACGCGCTCGACCTCGAGCCACGGGCACGCCGCGAGTGCCCGCTCGACCACGTCGGCCAGGGCGGCCTCCCGGCCACTGAGCGAGGGCACGGCCATCAGGTTCCCGGTGGCCGCCAGCAGGTCGCCCATCGGATCAGGTGCTGGCGCCGTGGTCCCGCAAGACCTGGGTCAGCTGCGCCTTGTCGTGGCGCTCGCCTTCGCCGAGGCGCTTGATCACGAGCACGCAGGGCACGAAGAACTCCCCGCCCGGGTACTCCCGCCGTCTGCTGGCCCGGATGGCGACGCACCACGGCGGCACCACGCCGCGGGAGATCTCTTCGCCGGTCTCCGCGTCGATGACGGGGATCGACGGATCGAGGAAGCTCCCCGCCCCGAGGACCGCGCCCTTGCCGATGCGCGCCCCGCCCGTGACCATGCACCGGCTCCCGACGAACGCGTCGTCCTCGACGACCACGGGCACCGCGTTGGGAGGTTCGAGGACACCCCCGATGCCCACCCCGCCCGCCAGGTGCACCCGCTCACCGATCTGCGCGCAGGAGGCCACGGTCGCCCAGGTGTCCACCATGGAGCCGGCTCCGACCCAGGCGCCGATGTTGACGTAGGAGGGCATCAGCACCACGCCGCGACCGAGGAAGGAGCCCCAGCGGGCCGATGCACCGGGCACGGCGCGCACACCGGCTGCGGCGAACCCGTGCTTGAGGGGCAGCTTGTCCGCGTACTCGAACGGCCCGAGCTCGACCGTCTCCATGCCGCGCAGGGCGAAGAGCATGAGGATCGACTTCTTGAGCCATTCGTGCACGACGACCTCGTCGCTCACCGGATCGACCTCGGCCACGCGGGCCTGCCCCGTGTCGAGCAGCTCGATGGCCTCCGTGACCAGCCCCGCCGCGTCCGAGTCGCCCGGGGAGAGGTCGCTCCGTCGCGCCCACAGCTCCTCGATGCCCGCCTGCAGATCAGCCATGGCTCACCCTAGCGAGGCGCTCCCCCACCAGCGCCAACCGCTCCATGGGCTGGACCAGCGCGACCCGCACGTGCCCCGCGCCACCGTCACCGTAGAGATCGCCGGGGCTCACGAGGATCCCGCCGTCGGTGGCGAGGGCCTCGGCCATCGACCACGCGTCCGGCCAGCGGTCCGCCGGCACCGGCACCCACAGGTAGAAGCCGCCCTCGGGGGGCATGACCGGGCAGCCGTAGCCACCCAGGACACCACCGAGGTAAACCAAGCGCTCGCGGTAGCGCGCCCGCTGGACCTCCACGTGTTCGTCGTCGGCCAGGGCCACCGCACCGGCGGCCTGCGCCGGTCCCGGGACCATGAGCCCGGCGTGCTGGCGCACGGCCCGCAGGAACTCGACCAGCTCGGCGTCCCCGGCGTAGAAGCCGACGCGCACGCCGGCCAGGTTCGAGCGCTTGGAGAGCGAGTGCACCGCCACCACGCCGTCGCGTCCGTGCTGGAGCACCGAGCGCGGCGGGCCGTCCCACGTGAACTCGGCGTAGCACTCGTCGGAGAAGACCGGAACGCCGTGCGCGCGCCCCCAGGCGGCCTCGGCCCCGAGGTCCCCCAGGGCACCGGTCGGGTTCGAGGGCGAGTTCGACCACAGCACCAGGGCCCGCGCGGCGTCGGCCGGCTCGACGGCGTCGAGATCGAGGCCGCCCGACCGTCCGGGCGCGGACGGCACGGGGACGGCGCGACACCCGGCCAGCTCCGCTCCCATGGCGTACGTCGGATACGAGACGGCCGGATACAGCACCGTGTCCCTTCCCGGCTCGCGCAGGCGGAGCACGTGCGGGACGGAGGCGACCAGCTCCTTGGTCCCCACGCAGGCGGCGACCGACGACACCGGCACCTCCGCCAGGCCGAAGCGGCGGGTGAGCCATTCCGCTGCCGCCTCCCGCAGCTGCGGACTGCCCGCCGAGGCGGGGTAGCCGCGCTCGGTGCCCGAGGACGCGAGCGCGTCCACGACGGCGCGCGGCGGCGGGTCGCACGGCGTCCCGATGGAGCAGTCGACCATGCCGCCCTCGTGCGCCTCGGCCAGCTTGGCCAGGCCCTGGAGCCGGTCGTAGGGATACGGCGGCAGGCGGAAGGTCACGGCGCCGCCACGAACTCGGCGAAGCGGGCCCGGCCCACATCGTCCAGCACCACCTGCAGCGTGGCCGATTCCTCGCCGTCGTCCTGGCCCAGCACCTCTCCCTCGCGGTGGACGGCGGCGAGGACGTCGCCGCTCGACCAGGGCACCACCAGCTTGACGACCCGGTCCGAGCCCCGGAGCCGGTCGCCGATCACGCGCAGCAGCTCGTCGACCCCTTCGCCGGTGCAGGCCGAGATGAGC
>CAYWDQ010000081.1:0-13423 GCA_964457065.1 uncultured Acidimicrobiaceae bacterium
GCTACTTCCGCCGCCCACCCATGTTGGCGTTGGGGGCAGCCTTGGCCACCAGGTCGGGCACCACCTTGCCCAGCTCGGCGGGGTCCCAACGATCGCCCTTGTCGGCCCCGGGCCCGGCGACCCAGCCCTCGGCCACGCTGATGTGGTCACCCTGGACGTTGAAGACGCGGCCGGTGATGCCCGCCGACTCGGGGCTGCCGAGCCAGACCACGATCGGCGCGATGTTGGCGGGGTCGAAGGGGTCGAACTCCTCGGGCTTCTTCTCCGCCGCCACCGCGCCCATCCCGAGGTTCTCGGTCATGCGGGTCAGCGCGGCCGGGGCGATGGCGTTGACCGTGACGCCGTAGCGCTCGAGCTCCATGGCGGCGATCACGGTGAAGGCGGCGATCCCCGCCTTGGCGGCGCCGTAGTTGGTCTGCCCCACGTTGCCGTAAATGCCCGAAGGGGACGTCGTGTTGATGATGCGGGCGTCGTTGGTCTCGCCCGCCTTGGTGCGGTTGCGCCAGTACTCGACCGCGTGGCGGGTGGGGGCGAACGTGCCGCGCAGGTGCACCCTGATCACGGCGTCCCACTCGTCGATCGTCATGTTGACCAGCATGCGGTCGCGCAGGATGCCGGCGTTGTTGACCAGCACGTCGATGGTCCCGAAGGTGTCGATGGCGGTCTGGATGAGGCGCCCCGCCCCGTCGTAGTCGGAGACGTCGTCGCCGTTCGCCACGGCCTCGCCCCCCATGGCGCGGACCTCGTCGACGACCTGGCCGGCGGGACCGGCCGACGAGCCCGATCCGTCCACCTCTGCTCCGAGGTCGTTGATGACCAGCTTGGCGCCCTGGCTGGCGAACTCGAGCGCGTGCTCGCGCCCGATGCCCCGGCCCGCCCCGGTGATGACGACGACCCGTCCGTCACAGATACCCACGTTTCAGCTCCCTTGGTCCTGGTCACTCCGGCTCGATGCCGCCCGGTAGTGCTCTCGTAGCTTCCTCTTGAAGATCTTCCCAGTATCCTCCCGCGGCAGCTCCGACACGAAGTCGACGCTGCGGGGGCACTTGAAGTGGGCCAGACGGTCCCGGCAGAACGCCATGAGCTCCGCCGCCAGCTCCCCGCTGCCCTCCACGCCCTCGGCGGGCTGCACCACCGCCAGCACGACCTCGCCCCACTCCTCGTCGGGCACGCCGATGGTGGCCACGTCGCCCACGGCGGGGTGGTCCAGGAGGACGGCGTCGACCTCGGCCGGGTAGATGTTGACGCCGCCGGAGATGATGACGTTGGCGGTGCGGTCGGTGAGGTACAGGTACCCCTCCGCGTCCATGTAGCCCATGTCGCCCAGGGTGAAGTAGTCGCCCCGGAACGCTCCGGCCGTCTTGTCGGCGTCGCCGTAGTAGTCGAATTTGGTGGCGGCCGGGGCCTGCAGGAACACGAGGCCGACCTCCCCGGGGGGCAGGTCGTTGCCGGCGTCGTCGGCGACCTTCACGAGACCCGGCGCCATGGGCCGCCCGACCGTGCCCGGGTGGGCGAGCCAGGTCTCGGAGTCGACCAGGGTGCCCAGGCCCTCGGTGGCGGCGTAGTACTCGACCACGACCGACCCCAGCCACTCGATCAGGCGCCGCTTGATCGGGACGGGGCACGGCGCCGCCCCGTGGATCACGAAGCGCAGCGAGGAGGTGTCGAAGCGCTCCCGCTCCTCTGGGGGAAGGGCGAGGAGCCGGTGGAACATCGTCGGCACCATGTGGGTGTGGGTGATCCCGTGCCGCTCCACGAGGCGGAGGGCCTCGGCGGGCTCCCAGTGGTCCATGATCACGAGGGGCACGCCGTACAGGAAGGGCACGGCCACCGAGAAGGCCAGCGGGGCGGCGTGGTAGAGCGGGCCCGTCACGAGGTGCGCGTCGGTGCTCGTCGCCCAGTCCTCGTCGTAACCGCAGAAGTTGACGCTCGCCAGTGCACTGATCGCCGCCGTGTCGCGGTGCACGCCCTTGGGCCGGCCCGTCGTGCCCGAGGTGTAGAGCATGTCGGTGCCGAGCACCGGGTCGTCGATGTTCGAGCCGTTCTCGGCGGCGACCACCGAGTGGTACATCTCGAAGCCGGGCAGGTAGCCACCGGTGTTGATCTTCACCAGCCCGGCCCCGCCGGCCTCGGCGGCGACGCCGACCTTGTCGCCCAGCTCGCCCGAGCAGATGAACGCCTTCGCCTCACAGTTCTCGACGACGTAGGCCGCCTCGGGGCCCGTGAGGTGCCAGTTGATGGGGGTGAAGCGCAGGCCGCTGCGCTGGGCGGCGTAGCGGGCCTCTATGAACTCGGGCCGGTTCGTGCACATCACGGCCACCGAGTCGCCTGCCTGCAGGCCCCGGGCCCGCAGGGCCCGGGCCAGCCGGTTGATGTCGGCGTTGAGGTCCTCGTACGTGCGGTCGCCCTGCGGGGTCACGAGCGCCAGGCGGTCAGGGATGCGCTCGGCCCACCACGCATGCAGCATGCCCTCGGCCACAGCCTGGCCCTTGTCCGCGGGGACGCTCACCGGGCCTCCCCGCCGGCAGGACGGAAGAGCGCCAGCTGCCGGCCGTCCGGCAGCGGTTCCCAGGTCACCGTGACGGCCATGCCGCTGCGCACCTCGTCAGGCGGGCAGTCGATGACGTTCGTCATCATCCGGACCCCCTCCTCGAGATCGACCAGGGCCACACAGTAGGGCCGTCCGCCCGAGAACGCGGTGCCGGCCGCCTCGGGCCTGTTCTCCACCACGGCGGCGTAGACGGTGGCGCGCCCGCTGGCGGTGCGCCACTCGAGGGCGGACCCCGGGGCGGCGCAGTGCGGGCAGAAGGAGCGCGGGTAGAACACGCCCCGGTCGCAGGCGGTGCACCACTGGACGAGCAACGTCCCCTCGCGGGTCGCTTCCCAGAAGGGGCCGCTCTCGGCGCCGACGGGGGGCTCGAAGCGGGTCGGCGGGCTGTCCGGGGCGCCGGTCACAGCGTGGCCTCGGTGCCGAGCACCGCCGTCGACATCACCGAGAGGAGGATGCCCGACCCGTGGGCCACCGCGATGTGGGCGCCCTCGACCTGACGCTCGCCGCACTCGCCGCGCAGCTGGCGCACCGCCTCGGTGATGAGGAACATGCCGTACATGCCCGGGTGGGTGAACGACAGCCCGCCTCCGTTCGTGTTCATGGCCAGCGGGCCGCCGCCCGGACCGAGCGTGCCCTCGGCGGCGAAGGGGCCGCCCTCGCCCTTGTGGCAGAAGCCGAGATCCTCCAGGTGCAACAGCGCGGTGATGGTGAAGCTGTCGTAGCCCATGAGCACGTCGACGTCGGAGGCGGACAGGCCAGCCATGGCGAAGGCGCGGGCGCCCGACACCACGCCGGGCGTCGTGGTGAGGTCGGGCATCTGACTGATCCCCATGTGGTCCGAGCAGGTGGCGGCGCCGAGGAGGTAGACCGGGGGCTTGGGCAACGTGCGGGCCCGCTCGGCGCTCGTCATGACGAAGGCTCCGGCACCGTCGGTCACGAGGCAGCAGTCGAGGAGATGGAGCGGGCTCACCTGCAGCGGCGAGGCGAGCACATCGGCGACGGTGAGCGGGTCGCGGTGGCGGGCCCGCGGGTTGAGCGCAGCCCATTGGCGTGTGCTGACTGCAATCTGGGCCAGCTGCTCGGGCGTGGTGCCGTACTCGTGCATGTGGCGCGCCGCTGCCAGCGCGTAGGGGCCCATCGGCGTGCGCAGGCCGTAGGGCAGGTCCCACTCCACCATCGGGTTGGGGCCGGGCTGCACCCGGCGGGCGGCGGGGCGCCGTCGCGCCCGGTCGCTGCGGGGGGTCGACGCGTACACGCTGACCACCACGTCACAGACGCCAGCGGCAATGGCGGCGGCGGCATGCTCGACGTGGACCTCGTAGCTCGAGCCGCCGGTCATCGTCGAGTCCATGAACACCGGGTGGATGCCGAGGTACTCGGCGAGGGCGACGGCAGACTCGGCGTGGCAGACGCCGTCGACGTCGGCCAGCGTCAGTCCGGCGTCCTCGAGCGCGCCGAGGACCATGGCCACCTCGAGCTCACGCCCGGTGCGGTCGAGCTCGCCGGTGGGGGAGACGTCCTCGGCGACGCCCACGATGGCCGCCGCTCCGCGCAGCGTCCGGTCCACCCGCTCCTCGTCCACGACCCCCGGCCCCCCGGCCCTGACTCGACCCGTGCCCCGTGCCCCGTGCCCCGTGCCCGGCTAGGCGTTCTTGGGGAGGTCGGAGAAGGGCGTCACGCGGTCGTTGTTGGGCTCCTTGGGCAGGCCCAGGACCCGTTCGCCGATGATGTTGCGCTGCACCTGGTCCGTACCACCGTAAATCGGCGGCGCCTGGGCGAAGAGTGCCATCTCGCCGATGCCGCCCGCGAAGGGGTCGCCGGTCGCGTGCTTGAGGGCCGCCTTGTCGTCGCTGTCGTAGGCGTGCAGCATCCCGGCCGGGCCCGAGATGCGCAGGCCGAGGTCACGGGTGAGGCGCACGATCATGCTCATGGAGAGCTTGGCCACGTTGGGCATGCCCGGGATGTCCTTGCCCTGCTCCTTGACCGCCTTGACGCGCAGGCCGTTGAAGCGGCCCAGCTCGCCGAGCGTGTAGAGCCGGGCCAGGTCCTGGCGGATGCCGGCGTCCTCGTTGACACCCCGTGACTGGGCGAGGCTGATCAGCATCCCCGCGCCGCCGCGCATGGCGCCCAGCGCGCCGCTCGGCTGCTGCGACGTCTTGGCGCCGGGTGCGGGCGCAGGGGCGACCAGGTCGCCGACCCGCCGGCCGAGGAAGCCCATGACGGTGCCCGGCTGGGCGAGGCCTCCGCCCGCAGCGTTGCCGCCCCCCGAGCCGAGGCCGGCCCGCTCGTTCATGAGCGTGGTGTTGGCGGCGGCCCACCCGTTGTTGACCCCGCCGATGAGGGCGGAGTCGGCCACCCGGGCGTCGGTGATGAAGACCTCGTTGAAGAGCGCGTGCCCCGTCATCTCCTTGAGGGGGCGGACGTCGACCCCGTCCTGGAGCATGTCGAAGGCGAAGTAGGAGATGCCCTGGTGCTTGGGCACGTCGGGGTCGGTGCGGGCGAGCAGCATGCCGAGGTCGGCGTACTGGCCGCCCGAGGTCCACACCTTCTGGCCGTTGACGACCCACTCGTCGCCGTCCCTGACCGCCCTCGTCTGGAGGCCGGCGAGATCCGAGCCCGCCTGGGGCTCGCTGAAGAGCTGGCACCAGGCCTTCTGCCCCGTGACGATGTCGCGCACGTAGAGGTCGATCTGCTCCTGGGTGCCGTGCGCCGCGATCGTCGGAGCCGCCAGCAGGAGCCCCAGGCCGGCGGGAGCGCCCAGCGCGCCGGACTTGGCGATCTCCTGCTGGACCAGGACCACGTCGGACCGCGCCATGCCCTTGCCGTACGCCTTGGTCGGGAGCCCGGGGGCGGCCCAGCCGGCCAACCCCAGGCGCTCCCACCACCCCGCGACCGTCAGGTCGGGGTCCCAGTTGCTGCCCAGCCAGGCCCGGAGCTCGCTGAGCAACTCGTCGGTGGCGGTCGTCTCGGTCGCGGTGTCGGTCACGTCGCGAAGCTATCGGGCGCGCCCCGGGACGGGCGACTCGCCCCGAACATGGGTAGCGTCAGCCCGATGCACGACGACCGGCTCAACGCGGCATTCGACGCCTGGCTGCAGGCACAGACCGCGGCGCTCGACGTCGTCCGGGAGGCAACGGGCGTACCCGAGACCGACGTGAATGTGGCCGAGGGGTACCGGTGGGTGACCCGGTTGTCCCGGCTGGCCCTGGACTGGATCGTGGAGCGCTCCGACCCGTTGCACCCCCAGCTCTTCACACTCCAGGACGACTACCGGAAGCTCCTCGTGGACAATCCCGACGTGCACTACCTCTTCTGCGTGCTCGACGACTCGCACACCTACCGCCTCGTGGGGTACCGCGGGGAGTGCGCCTACCTCGGCATGACGTTCGGCACGGCCTTCGGGCAGGGCCAGGTGGGTGGCCGGACGGGCACACAGACGCAGACCCACATCGACGCGTTCGATCTCGGCCCCAACGGGGAGGTCGACATCCTGATCGCGCCGGAGTCCGCCATGCCCGATCCGCGTCCCAAGAACTCGGTCGTCCTCGAGCCGGGGACGGCGCAGCTGGCCATCAGGGAGACCCACTTCGAGAAGTCCCCCGAGCGCTTCTCGCGGCTGCGGGTGGAGCTCGTGCCCAAGCCGGGTGAGATCGTGCCGCCACCGGTGCTCTCGAGCGAAGAGCTCGCACCCAAGCTCGAGTTCGCCGCCATGTTCTTGACCTTCGTCGGCGCGACGGCGCTGCAAATGTGGCGCGACGCCGCCGGCAACCTGAACACGTTCGGCGGCGAGGCCGGGTCGGCACACGTGGCGGCGCAAGAGGACGAGGTGCGCTCGCACTCCAACGCGGAGATGACGTACCACGGCGGGCGGTTCCGGCTCGAGCCCGGTGAGGCGCTCGTGGTCACGGTCCACGAGCCGGAGCGGTCGTTCCTCTACTGGGGCCTCGCCTTGACCTCGCCGTGGATGGAGAGCTTCGACTACCGCTACACGACGACGGCGCTCAACAACAAGACAGCGACGCGCTCGGCCGACGGGTCCTGGCGCATGGTCATCGCGGCGACCGACCCCGGCGTGGAGAATTGGCTGGACACGGGCGGGCGCCTCGAGGGCTACATGCTGGTGCGCTGGGTGCTGGCCGACGAGCCACCGCACCCGACGGCCGAGGTGGTCAAGATCGCCGATCTCGGCTGAGCCGGGTTCAGGTCACCTCCGAGGGCACCCCGAAGCGCTCCTGGTAGGGCGTCACCAGGGCACGGTGCGTCCCGAGGTCGAGCCCGGTGTCCGCGAACGAGTAGTCGTGGCCCGACCTGCGGGCGGTGTGGCGGGCGGCCAGGTACGCCTCGAGGGCGGCGCGGAACTCGGAACTGACCGGGAGCCCCCATCCGGCGTAGAGCCCTTCGACCACCCCGAGAGGGTCGGCCACCAGGTCGCGGTAGACGACGTCGGCGATCTGGCCGTTCGGGATGTCGCCCGCGTCGCGCTCCGCCGTCACGTGGTCCATCTGCATCTCGAGACCCATCGCCATGAACTCGACCAGGACGGCATGGTCGACGTGGTCCGAGTGCATGTAGTGCAGGGTGGCCATGAGATCGGCGAGCGACCCGATCACGCGCAGCGGGTCGCGGTGGGTGATCACCACCCGGGCGTCGGGGTAGGTCGAGAAGACCAGGGGCAGGGCGGACAGATGGGAGGGCGCCTTGACGACCCAGCGCGTCGTGGGCCGTTCGGCCACCCACTGCAGCGTCTGCAGCTGGCGCTTGTGCCAGTCGTAAATCGGCGCCTGGTCCACGCCGCTGCGCCACATCGTGTACTCGGCCACGTTGTACAGACCGGTGTACATGTCGCTCGAGAACTGGTGGGCGAAGGCGAAGATGCACTCGGTAGGGAGGCGGCCCCCGTTCTCGTGCATGGCGGTGAAGGCCGGCACCATCTCGTCCATGAGCGTGATCTCGTCGTCGCACAGGTCGCCGGACTCGTCCTCGTAGGGGACGCTGTGGAGCAGCTCCCAGAGGAGCGGCGGGCGGTTGTCGGGGTCACAGGCGAGCAACTCGTGGAGGAGTGTCGTACCCGAGCGCCCGAGGCCCGTCACGACGATCGGCGCGGGCACGGGCTCGCGCAGGACGGCCGGCTCTCTCTTCCACAGTTCGACCATGCGCAACCGGTTCTGGAGGATCGTCTGGATCTCCCCGCGCGTGCGCAGCCGGCCGGGCAGGTGGAGGCGCGCCTCGGTGTCGAGCGACGCGCAGAGGCGCCGGAACGGCTCCTCCCACCAGTCGTCGCCGAAGTCGTCGAGGCCGGTCGTGGCGGTCGCGCCGGCGCAGACGTCGTCGGGGACGAGTGAGATGAGAGAACGGCCGTCGTCGCCGAGGCCGCGCCCGAGTGAGACCATCTTGTTCGTCCACGGGCTGCGTGGCGGCGGGTCCCACGGCATGGGCCGTCACCGTACCCGCAACGCGGGAGGCACAGGAGGAGGCAGACGGGGGAGAATGGCGCCGTGAGCGAGCACGCGGCCGGCCTCGGCGTCGACGAGATCGTCGAACTGCTGGCGCGGGGCGCCGGTCGGCCGCTCCGTGACGGCTCGTCCGTCTCGCAACTGGATCACGCGCTGCAGACCGCCAGCCTGCTCGAGCGAGAGGTCCCCGCCGATCACGAGCTGGCGGCGGCGGGGCTGGTGCACGACATCGGCCACCTCATGCCCGGGGTCGGTGACGAGGCACACGCGGCCGCGGCCGCCGCCGCCGTGCGCGGTGCGCTGGGGATGCGGGTCGCCGGCCTGGTCGCCCTGCACGTCGCGGCGAAGCGCTACCTGTTGGCCGTCGAGCCCGCCTACGGCGCCGGGCTGGCGCCCGACAGCGTGGCGTCGCTCGTGGCCCAGGGCGGCCCCATGCCGCCGGACGAGGTGGCCGCCTTCGCGGCCCTCCCGTTGGCGCCCGCGGCCGTGGCGTTGCGGCGCGCCGACGACGGCGGGAAGGTCGAGGGACTCGTGGTTCGGGATCTCGACCACTGGGTACCGGTCCTGCAGGGAGCGCCCGTGCGCACTGGCTGGCCGCCCGCGCGGGTCTTGACGCGACGCCGCAGGATCAGGATGTGACGCCCGCCACGATCTCGGCGAAGGTCGCCGGTGACGTCACCGGGAGAAGGTGGCCCGAATCGACCCGGATGACCGTCACCGGGGCCGGGAGTCGCCGCGCCATCACCTCCTGGGTCGCAGCAGGCACGGGGCGGTCCTGTTCGTTCAGCACGTAGGTGATGGGGACACCCGCCACGGCGGACCAGTGCACGGGCTGGAAGTAGTGGTGCACCGTGTCCTCGACGCAGCGAACGGGATCGGCCACGAAGGCCAGGGTTCCGTCGTCGAGGGGGTCACCACCGTACGCATGGCGGAGGGACTCGGGGTCTGCCGGAGGCCCGGGCAGGGTGATGGTGCGGCCGTCGCGCTCGGCTGCGCCGAGGGCCAGGACCAGCCCCTCGCGGTGGCGCTCCTTCATGCAGTCGATCCCGCAGCCTCCCTCTGCAGGGACGAGCGCAGCGTTGAGGAGGATGGAGCTCACGCGGCCGCCCAGGGCGGAGACGACGCCCGGCACGACCAGGCCCCCGGAGGAATGGGCCACCAGCACGATCGGTCCGTCGCCGGCCTTCAACCCGATGTCGGCCACGACGGATGCAACCTCCTCGTCGACCGAGAGCGTGGCCAAGTCGGCAGGCCTGTCAGCCCGTCCGGGCAGGTCCACGGCGAACGTCCCGGTCGAGAGCAGGGGGAGCACACGGTCCCAGAAGCGGGCCGTCGTGCCGCCGCCGTGGACGAGGACGACCGTCACGGGCGGAGGGAGCCCGGGAGGACGCGCATGGGCGCGGACGTTACCGCGACCGGCCGACGCGGCCCGGCGCCGAGGCGGCAGACTGGGGCCCATGCAGTCGATCGAGATCGAGATCGACGCCTCCCGGGACCGGATCGTCGAGCTCACCGCGGAGCTCATGCGGTTCTGTGCCGGGCTCGGAGACGGGCTCGTCAACGTCTTCGTGCCACACGCCACCGCCGGCCTGGCCCTGATGGAGACGGGGTCGGGATCGGAGCCCGATCTCCTCGACGCACTCGAGCGGCTCCTCCCGCGCGACCGCCGCTACCGGCACGCCCACGGTTCTCCTGGTCACGGAGCGGACCATCTGCTGCCGGCCCTGGTCAGCCCGTCGTTGACGCTTCCCGTGCTCGGCGGTCAGGTCGTCCTCGGGACCTGGCAGTCCGTGGTGCTCGTGGACCTCAATGTCGACAACCCGCGGCGCCGGGTGCGATTCAGCTTCGTCGCCGCAGCGGGTGCTTAGGTCCGGTTCGCAGCGAGTCGGGTCAGGGGCCTGGAGCGACGAGCGATCCGCTCTCGTCGAAAGCCACCGTGTGGTTCTCGATCAGATGGACGCAGGCTGCGACCACGGCTGCGTCGTAACGGGTGCCTGCGCCACTCCGGACTTCGTCGAGCGCGAGGTCGATGCCGAGGGCCGCTCGGTACGGTCGTCCCGACGCCATCGACTCGACGACGTCCGCCACGGCGATGATGCGGCTCCCGATGGAGATTTGCGCACCGCGCAGGCCGCGCGGATACCCCGAGCCGTCGCAGCGTTCGTGATGCTGGCTGACCATGTCCGCCACGTGCTCGGGAAAGTGCACCTTCATCAGCATGTCGAAGCCGGCCTGGCTGTGCATCCGGACCACGGCCATCTCGGTATCGGTGAGCGGGCCCGGACGCGTGAGCAGCTCCGCCGGGATCGACAACTTGCCGATGTCATGGATCCTGGCGGCCAATCCGATCTCGTCGATCTCGCGGGGTTCGAGACGGAGCTCGCCGGCGATCGCGACGGCCAGCTGCGCCACTCGCTCCTGGTGACCGGCGGTATAGGGATCACGCATCTCGACGGAGGCCGAGAGGGCGCTCACGACCGCCCGGGTGAGTGTGGCCTGGCTCTCCTCGAGCTGCTTGCGGTCGGTGATGTCGATGACGACGATGGCGATGCCCGTGACGAACCCGTTCACCTCGACCGGGTTCAGGTTCGTCAGCCAGGCGTGGATCCGGCCTCCGTCCGTCGGGACCGGGCCCGACACCTCACGGTTGACGACCGCCTCACCGGTGTCGAGGACGTGCCGGAAGATGGGCTCGAGCGCGGGCCACAGGGGGCGGACGACCTCGGCGACGGGACGCCCGACCTGGTCCTCGACCCGGCAGCCGATCGCCGATGCGAGCATCTGGTTCATGCGCACCAGCCGCAAGTCCCGGTCCACGTACCCGAAACCGACGGTCGAGGTCGACTCGAGCGAGTCGATGATCGACGACGCCTCTGCGGTCGCCCGGTGCGAGTCCCGCAGGCTCTCCTCGAGCCGGGTCCAATCGGCCGACCCGACGGCCCGGTCCATCGCCTCCTCGCCGGGTCGACCGTGGGTCGTGCCGCCGGCAACCGCACCTCCGATGGTGGCGGTGCGGTTCCGTCCCTGCTCCTTGGCCCGGTAGAGGCCACGGTCTGCGTCCCGGAAGAGCCTCTGGCTCGTCGGCTCGCGCGGGTCGAGCGCGGCGTAGCCGATGCTGATGGTGACCCCGGCTTCCTCCGACCGAGAAAAGGCCTCCACCATGCGCTCGGCCAGGGCGTGCGCATTCGCCAGAGCGGTCATCGGGAGGATGACGCCGAACTCGTCGCCTCCGATCCGGGCGACGGCGTCGACGGATCGGCTGATCCGGCCGATCATCGTGCCGGCCTTGACGAGGGCCGCGTCCCCGGCGGCATGGCCGCGGACGTCGTTGAACGACCTGAACAGATCGAGGTCGACGACCAGCAGGCTCAGCGGCTCACCGTGTCGCAGGGCGCGGTCCACCTCGACGCTCAGACGGTCGTAGAACGCGCCGTGGCTCAGGCATCCCGTGAGCGAATCGGTGCGCGCCTGACGGTGGAGCCTCCGGATGAGCAGCTCCTCGTCGCGTTCGAGCCGTGAGCGGTACACCGCGGCGCCCAGGCTGAGGGCCACCGTGCCCACCAGGAAGGCGGAGAGTGCGGCGACGTCGCTCGACGACGAGACGTCGACATTGGCGAGCACCACCACCACCAGCTCGACCAATGCGGCCACACCGCAGATCCACACCTCCCTGGCCGGGAGCGCCAGGGCCGCAGCCAGGATCGGGAGTGCGATCATGAGGACGAGAGGGCTGTCGACGCCACCGTCCAGCCAGATGGCGATCGTCAGGGCCGCTCCCGCGAAGAGGGTCGAGAGGAGACAGAACCTCAGCCGCCATTCCTGCGCGGAGACGCGGTTGACCAAGACGAGCGCGCAGACGGCGACGATGAGAGTCAGTGAGCTGACGACCTGGAGCGCCAGGCGATGCGGCCCGTCGGGCGTCACGGCGGAGTAGACGAGGACGAAGAGCGCCTCGCCGGTGAGCACGAGAAAGCCGAGACGGATGTAGGACGCCCAGAAGCGCTGCCTCTGCGCGAGGAGAGGCTGCTCGACGGACCCGGCCGAAGTGTCGCCCGCCGAGCGCCTGTTCTCGAGGTCGGAGGGCGGAAGGAGATCCAGGCTCACCGTCCTGTATCGGCCGTTACCCGGGGTCGGATGACACATCCCCCGATGCCGGCGCGGAATTCGGTGCATTCGGCTGCAATGGCGATTGCCGTGTGCCACCGCCGGCGGGCTCCGCGGTCGAGCGCTCAGGCCTCCTCCTGGGCAGGTGGCGCGACCCCCGCTTGCACTCCCGGCGACGGGCACGACAGAGTCCCCCCGTGGACGCCCCGGTGGCCGGGAGCTGCGACGCCCGCTTCGGGCACGTGAGAGAGGAGTTCGCGCGCAATTTCTCCGAGCGCGGCGAGGTCGGTGCAGCGGTGCACGTGATCATCGACGGGACGACCGTGGTCGACCTGGTCGGCGGATGGCGGGACGGGGACCGCCGGCTGCCCTGGCAGCCCGACACGCTGGTCGACTTCTACTCGGTGGGCAAGGCGTTCCTGGCGCTCCTCGCGCTCCAGCTCGTCGACAGTGGGCTGATCGCGCTCGACGACCCCGTTGCGACCGCCTGGCCCGAGTTCGCGGCCCGTGGCAAGGAGGGGGTCTCGCTCCGCCAGGCCCTGTGCCACCGTGCCGCCGTTCCGGCCATCCGCGAGCACCTGACCAACGAGGACCTGTGGGACTGGACGCGCATGACCGGCGCGCTGGCCGCGACGGATCCGTGGTGGGAACCCGGCACTCGGCACGCCTACCACACGAACACCTACGGGCACCTGATCGGCGAGGTGGTCCGACGGGTGAGCGGGGAGCCCTGCGGGCGCAGGCTGGCCGCGGTGGCGGGTGCCCTCGGAGCCGATGTGCACGTCGGCGTCCCGCCGACGGAGCGGCAGCGTTGTGCGCGCGTGATCTTCGCGGCTCCCGACAGGACCGAGGGGCTGGACTTCGCGGCGCTCGAGGGCGACGAGCTCATGGAGATGCTGAGCTACTTCAACCCGCCCGGGTATTCCTCCATGGGGGTGGTCAACTCCGCCCGTTGGCACGAGGCAGAGGTCCCTTCGACCAACGGGCACGGCACCGCGACCGGGGTGGCGCGCATGTACGCCGGGCTGCTCGAGCCCGGCCGGGTGGTCTCGGCCGACCTGCTCGCAGAGGCGGTCTCCCCGCAGTCCCGGGGCTACTGCCCGATCCTCCACGAGGACGTCACGTTCGGGCTCGGCTTCACGCCGACGACGGCGCGCCGCGCGTTCGGTCCGAATCCCGGGAGCTTCGGCCACTTCGGCACCGGTGGTGCCGTCGGTTTCGCCGATCCCCATGCCGGCGTCGCGTTCGGTTACGTCATGAACCATGTGATCCCCCGTTGGCAGAGCACGCGCAACCGCTCGTTGATCGACGCGGT